>JAFGSX010000586.1 GCA_016934455.1 Deltaproteobacteria bacterium | reverse complement strand
GCACTGCGACGCCCAGTTCGCCGGCTCGTCGTCCGTGCCCGCGCACGTCGAGATGATGGGCTTCATCGGCATGGGCAACAACCCGATCGTCGGCGCCACGGTGGCGGTGGCGGTGGCGGTCAGCGAGGCCCTGCAGAAAAAGAAATAGCGGGGGGGGGCGCGCTCTCAATCCACGGGCGGCGTCTTGAAGTCGAACGCGGCGTCGATGACCGAGTCCTCGAGCCCGCGATCCGGCGCCCCGGGCACGGCCACGTCGCGCAGGATGACCTCGTTGCTGGCGCAGGGCTCCGAGCTCCAGCGGGCCAGCTCGATCTGACCGCCCGAGATGCGGGTCCAGGTCAATCCGCCCTCGAGGTTGCGGCGAGAGACGTGCAGATAGACCGGGCGATAGCCCGCCTGCGGCAGATCGTAGGTCTGACCGCTGACGGCGATGTTCCCATCCGGTGCGCTCTCGTAGATGTTCAACGAGATATGAAACTCGGTCCCGCTGGGCCCGAAGTCGCTGCTGACCAGCCGCACCCCGCTCCCCTCGTCGTCGAGCGAACCCGGGCCGTTGGTGAAGCGCATCACCTGCACCTCGACGGTGTCGGCGACGGGCGCGCCGCCATCCAGCGCGTAGGTCCCGCTCAGGGAACCGGTGTCGGTATCGCTCCACAGGCAGACCTGCTCGGTCGGGCACGGCCACCAGGCCGGCGGATCGTTGCGCAGGTCGTAGTATCCCTCGTACGACGGGTGATACATGCAGATGCCGGGGGTGGTGCAGCCCTCGAGGGCGTAGCTCTGCACCAGCGCGGCGTCGCAGTAATGCCCCTGCTCGCGGTAGTACGAGAGCTCGAAGCCGTCGTCCGAGCAGGTCACGACCGCGTCGGCCGGGATCGGCTCCGCGGGGTACGGGGATTGCGTCGGCGTCCAGGGCGGGGTGCCCGTGCACACCAATCCGCGCACCGTGGGATCGTCGATCAGCGAGACCAGGACCGGAGCGTCGGTCGCGACGGTGCAGACCGGACCGCTGCGGGTGTCGATGGTGACGACCGAGAAGCCGGGCGGCACCTCGCCGCAGCCGTACATCTGCTCGAAGACGCTCCACAGCGGATGCAGGGTCCCCTCGCGGTATATCAGATAGCTCGCGGTCTGCCCGGAGGACGAAAAGGACGAGCTGCCGACCACCACGTCGACCGCCTCGGCGGCCGAGAAGTCGGTGGGATCCAGGTCGGCATTGAGATTGCCGTCGTCGTAGACGAGGACGTAGCCGAATGCCAGCACCGCCCCGGCGTCGTCCAGCAGCGCGTCGCCGGAGGGCAAGGCGTAGAGCGGGATCTCGAAGGCGACCGGGAAGACGGGCTCGATCGCCACGTCCTGGGCCGTCACCCGCGCCTCGGAGCCGAGGGCAAAACAGTCGAGGGCCTCGAGACCCTGACTGCTGTTGAAGCAGTCCGCCAGCTCGCTCTGGCCGACGGAGATCAGTTGCAGGGCGGCGCGGTACTCGCCGCGCGGGGCGGCCAGCGCCGAGCCCTGCACCTGTCCGTTCACGATGTAGATGGGGTCCCCGGGATTTGATGCTGTGCGCACGTCGCCGCACGCGACGACCAGCGCGGCGAGCGCAATCGATAGCGGCTTTCTCATTGGGCGGTCTCCCCTGTTTTGAAAAAAGATGCCCTAATGACCGCGCTGCGCCCGCCCGGCCGCCAGAAATCGACCGGAGAAATTTGCGCCCTCAGAACCGCATCATACCAGCCACGGCAAAACCGATTCCATATCCGAGCTGTAGCGACCGGTCCGCGTGCACGAGCCAGCTCCCGAGATCCGTGGCCAGCCGCAGCCCGAGCCTGGGATGGGGCTGAAACTCGAGCCCGGCGGCGAGGCCGGCGCGCGGCCCCCAGGTCGCGCCGGAGTACTGGGTCGCGACCGGCAATACCTGCTGGAGGCGCTCCGCATCCACGCGCTCGGCCCCCTGTCGGATGACCAGCGCACCGATCCGGGGGCCGGCGGTCAGCGAAAACGCGCCCCAGCTCCAGACCCGGTCCGCGCCGGCCGCGAGCGAGAAATCCACATCGTGGAGATACCAGAGCGGGCTCCGGGCCCAGCTCATGGCGAGCTGCAGCTCCGCGCCAAAGCGCCATCGCTCGAAGGCGCGGCGGCTCAGGCCCCAGCGCACGCCGGGAGCCCACGAGAAGCCGGCCAGCGTGGGGGTCGAGCCGACCAGGCTCGCCGAGAGCAGCCACGGATGGGGATCGTAGCCCGCGCCCTTGTGCAGGATGGCGCGGGTGCGCCTGAGCTCCAGGTCGCGCCGCGCGAGCGCGGTCATCCCCGGCCCCACCGCGACCAGGCCGGCCCGCACCTCGTCCTGCTCCCGGACCTGCACCCGGTAGCGGCCGGGCGGGACCGCGATCTCGATCGGCCGCTCGCCGCGCTGCTCGACCTCGGACACCACCCGGCCGCTGGCATCGTCGATGATCAGGATCGATCCCTTCACCTCGGGCTCGATGGCCAGGCGGGCCAGGGCGCGGCGGGGATAGGTGATGACCAGCGCCCCCTGCCCGGCCAGCCGCATGTCCAGCTCGCTGTGCTGCGCGCCGGCGCCCTCGCCATGGGATTCCTCGAGGGTGCGGGTAAAACCGTAGCGGTAGAGCTCCTCGAGCGTGACCACGCCGTCGCCGTCGAAGTCGGCGCTGCCGGCCATCCCGGTCAACAGATGGTGGGTGAACAGCGAGCTCTGCAGATCGTCGGATTCCTGCGCCACCTCGCCGCGGCCGGCCGAGGCGATGACCACCAGCCCGCTCTGCTGCTCGGCCCAGTCTGAAGGCCAGTCGAAGCCCGGCGCGCGCAGCGCCCCCTTGGACTTGACGCGCGGCTGGCGGTCGTTGCGGCAGGCATCGACGATGGCGACCACGACGCTGGACGCGGCCGCCATCTCGCGCCGGAACTCGGCCAGCGGCACGGCCTGGCGGCCGAGGTGGATGGTGCCGCTGTCGCCGTGGCCAGAAAAAAAGAAGAAGAGCGTGGTGTGCTCGCCGCGGAGCCGGGCCTCGGCCAGCTTGCCCTTGGTCTCGGTCCAGGCGGTGCGAAAACGCTCGAGGTCCGGGCTCAACAGCAGCGCGCTGCGCTCGGGCGCCACGTTGCCGACGTCGAGGAGCGCGCGCTGGAACCGCTGGGCATCGGCCTCGGCCCAGCGCAGCGGCGCCTCGTCGAGGTGGCCGCTGTTGTGGCCGACGACAAAGGCGAATCGCGTGCTGGGCCAGGCCAGAGCCGGGACGACGAGCGCGCAGAAGACGAGCAGCGGTCTCATGGCCGGGCCTTGCTCCACTCGAGCAGGTGCGCCCGGTCCTGCCCGGCGGGGAGCCAATCGTGGTGGATGCCCTGGCGCTCAAAAGCGATCTCCAGCTCGCGCTGCCAGGCCGCCGGGTCCGGCAGCTCGTCCGAGACGATGACGAAGAGCCGCTCGGTCCCGGCGGCGGCGTCGAGCTCGATGCTGCCGGGCAGCTCGATGCGGCCAGCCGTCACGCGCCCGATCTCCTCGGGCCGATAGACCACCGCCACCTCTCCGCCGCAGTCCTGCAGCAGCACGGTCACGAACCCGCCCCGCGGATCGTCGACCACCAGGCGCAGCCGATCGCCGGCCTCGAGGTTCTCGCCCGACGTCAGAAGGCGGGTCTGCCCCTGGTGCAGGACCGCTGCCTGCACCCCCGGCTTTCCCTTGAGGCGAACCTGGTCCGGTGGCTTCTCGATCGCCTCGGGCACCACCATGACCGCGACGACGACCAGCGCGGACGCGGCGGCCAAGGCCGAGATTCCCCAGAGCAGCCGCTGACTGGGCCGGCGCATCGGCTGACCGGCCTCGCGAAGCAGATCGGCATAGGGACGGCGCCGGGCGTCGACCAGAAATGCCCGGTGCTCGGCCTCGCGCTCGGCGATGCGGGCCGCGAGCGCGCTGTCGGCGGCGGCCAGCCGCGACATCTCGGCGCGGCCGCCGGCGTCGAGCTCGCCGGTCACATAGCGCTCGATGAGCTGCGCCGAGACGCGCCGGCGGTCGTCAGGCGATCCCATGCGAGTCCTCCTGGCCGAGCAAGCGGCGCGACTTTTCGAGAAAATGGCCCAGCCGGCGCTCGACCGTGCGCACCGAGACACCCATCTGCTGCGCGATCTCGTCGATCTCCAGCTCGTCGAAATAGCGCAGATAGACCATCTGCTGGATCTGCTCCCTGAACCTGGGCATCAGCCAGGCCACTGTGCGCTGGGCGACGACCGCCGACTCGGGGTCGCCGGTCGAGACGGCGCCTGGCTCCCGCGGCAGCTCGGCACCCGGACAGGCCTGGCGCTTGCGCCGCCGCAGCTCGTCCAGGCAGACCCGCCAGGCGATGGAATGGAGCCAGCCGAGAGGCGTGCCAGTGCCCTGGTACTTGTGGCGATAGCGAATGGCGCGCACGAAGGTCTGGTGCATGGCGTCCCAGGCCTGAGCCTCCTGGCCCAGGAGTTGCCGGCAGCGGAGCAGCACCGAGGAGCCATAGCGCTGATACCAGTCCTCGATGGTTTCGAGCCCAACCGGGTCCATGAGCCTGCCACCTTTATGAGACTCGAGCGGCCGACCGAGCCTGCCACAAATCGCCGTCCGTTGATGAACGAGGTATTGTAGCAGCCAATTATCTGCGCGCCGCTCGTCCGGTCACTGGACCAGCGGCGGAGTCGCTGCGCAACGAAATCCGACGGTCGGCGCCTCGGCGTCGACAGCTCTCGAGTCGCGAACCCATGTCCGGGTGGCCTCGTGAACATCGTCGAAGCTGCCGCCCCTGGCTGCGGCGTTGCTGCCGTCGGGTGCCGTCCACTCGGCCACGTTGCCCGCCATGTGCAGAAGGTCGTACGGCGACTTGCCGGCAACCAGCGTCTCGACCGGCGCCGTGTCGTCGCAGGTCGTGGCGCTCGCCGAGCCCGGGCAGGTGCCGGAGGCATAGACGTCGTGGCAACTGCTGTCCATGCAGTTGGCCCGCTCCAGCACAAAGTCAGCACCCCAGGGGTAGCCGCGCTGATCGGTACCCCGGGCCGCAGCCTCCCACTCCTGCTCGGTCGGCAGCCGCTTGCCGGCCCAGGCGCAGAAGGCCTCGGCCTGCGCCAGGGTGACGCAGGAGACAGGGTGCTCCTCGAAGCCGACCGGATGGTAGGGCGGCGAGCTGATCCACGACTTTCCCAGGTTGTCGGGCGAGCAGACGGGCAGCGCCGCGTGCTGCAGCGTGGGGCTTGCGACCAGGCTCTCGTAGAAGATCCGGTAGCGGCGGTTGGTCACCTCGCTGCGATCGACGACGAAGGTTGCGACCGCGACCACCGCCGGCGTCTCGCCCAGGCTGAAGCTGCCGCCTGGCACCTTGCACATCCTGGCCTCTTCCCCCGGCTCCCCGGCTGGCATCACGTAGCCGCAGAGATCGGCGGACGGCCCACGGCACAGACCGAGCTGAACATCGCAGCCGTCGGCGTACTGGCCCGGGCACGGGTCTTCATCCGTCCAGCCGTCGCAATCGTTGTCCTTCGCATCGCAGGGGATCTCGTCGACACCCGCGATCGCACCGCTGCACGCGCCCCACCGGCCGGCGACGCACTCCTGGGTTCCGGGCTGGCACTCGCCGAGATCCGTGCCACAGGCCTGGCGTTGACCCGCCGTGCACTCGGCAGCAGCGCACTTCCCGTCTACGCAGATCAACCCCTCGGCGCACAATCCTTTGAGGTTGCAGCTATCGCCGATGACCTCACCCGGCATCGGGACGCAGGATGCCATCGCCAGCGTCAGCGCACTGGCGATCTCGAGGGTGCGAATGCGGGGGACACGCCGGTCGCTCATGGCGACACCTCCTGCACACCCGCGCCCGTGGCCTCGTCGTCGGGTGGCCCGGACGACGAGAGCAGCGTGACCAGCGCCGCAGCCGAGCCAGCGAGTAGCAGGGCACCGCCCGCTGCGTAGCCGACCAGGGATACCGTGTTTGCCACGTGTCCGCCGCCGCGGTAGCCGTCATACGAGGACTGGTCGCCGGCATTGAGCGCCTGATCCCTGAAGTAGAGGGCCGCACCCGTACCGCCGATGCCCACGACGCCGGCGAGAGCGCCCAGACCGAGAGCGGGCCACGCCACCATCATCAGGTCGACACCGTCGTCGGGCGGAGGCGCGAGCTCGGCCTGGCCACCCAGGACCCGGACCACGGCCACGCGCATTCCGTCGACGATCTGGCGGCGGTCCTCGAGCGTGACCGACTCGCGACTCTCCACCCGCGCCAGCCCCGCATCGATGAGCGTGGCGCTGACAACGGTGACGCCGCCCGCCTCGCCAACCTGGGTCGAGAGCAGGAACCGGGTGCCCAGCGCGTTACCGATGTCAGCCAGGCAGCTCACGTCATCGCACCCCACCATCTGCTTCTGTTGCTCGGCATCGAGCATGGTGGCGACGTCCTCCTGGCTTATCACCCGGTAGCGGCCGCTGTCGGTGAGGAGGGTGCTCGCCAGATTGGTCAGGGTGGTCGCATCAACGCCGGCACTGGCCTTGCCGGTGACGCGGGACTTAAACACCAGGATCGCTGGCTTGCCCTCGTGCACCTTGATCGCCGGCTCGCTCGCGGCTGACTGGGCAAGCGCAGACGCCGCTGGCAGGAACAGTCGGGCAGCAAGCGTCAAGCAAATAGCAGGGCGCATGGACCATCCCCTTGATACACAAATTCAGTGTGTCCGGCACCGGGAGCGCGGCTGCCGGCAAGACTGGCACCGCTGATGGTGTGGCGGAAAGCGATCGTAACGGTCTCCGATGACAAACTCACTTCGTCGCTGATAGGCTTATCGTTTGTACTTGCTTGTCATTATTGGTGGGGATCGCGAAATGTCACGACAAAAAAGAGCTGCGGTGTTCTGTGCGCTCGCGCTTCCAACGCTCCTGCACTTTGGATGCCCGCCATCTCCCGTCAGCACCACGGACGGCGCATCGTCACCGGACGCCGCTGCAGCGGACACGGCTCGCACCGACGCCGGTCCTGGAGATCGCGGAGCACGGGATCTGGCGGCACCGGACCTGACCGGCCGCGACCTGGTCGGCGTCGACGGCGGAAGCTGCACGACTGCCGAGCAGTGCGCCGCTGGACTCGGCTGCGTCGACCACGTCTGCCGCACCTGCCGGAGCGGTGCCGACTGCCGCGCCTCGCTGCGCGAGGGCTGCAGCGCGCTCGGCTGCGGTCCCTGCTCGATCGCCGACGAATGCGCTCCCGGGCTCGGCTGCCGGGCCGCCACCGGCGAGTGCCACGACTGCCGCCTTGCCTCCGAGTGCCGCGCGGGCGAGGGATGCGTCG
>JAFGSX010000585.1 GCA_016934455.1 Deltaproteobacteria bacterium | reverse complement strand
GTAACAGGAAAGAAGCCACCGCGCAGCGGGCAGCGGGCAACCGCCGCGATTGACTTTTGGCGCGCAGCGGCTAGGGTTCGAGCCCGTGCGCGGTACCGGCCCCAGCGATGCCCGATCGAACCGGGGGCGAGCCCTGATCGTGCTCGACCTGACGCGAGATCGCCTCGCCGACGACGGAGCCTGGCCGGTGACCGGGGTCGCCGCGGTCTCCCGCTACATCGAGGGCGAGATCGGCTACTTTCGGGACCGCGGCCGGCCGGTGGTCCACTGCGTCACCCTGTTCGACCCGACGAGCGATCCGGCGCTGACCGGCGTGCCCAGGCACAACCTGCGCGGAACGGCCGGCGCTGCCTTTGCCGATGCCTTTGCGCCCCGGCCCGGCGAGATCGTGCTCGAGAAACGCGCAGACAGCGCCTTCTTCGGCACCACGCTGTGGGAGCAGCTCATCGATTTCGGCGTCGACCAGATCACCATCGTCGGCCTCGAGACCCACACCTCGGTGCTGGCCAGCGCGCTCGACGCGACCGCCCGCGGTCTGCGGGTGAGCGTCCCCGACACCTGCGTGATGGCCGGCGATCCCCTGCTGCACGAATCGGCCTTGCGGTTGCTCCAGGCGTCGTGCTGGATTCACGCCTATCCCGACGCGACCTAGGCCGAGGAGACCCGGAGGCGGCATGACCGCGGAGATCGACCCGGCCATTCGGCGGCCAGCCGCCGCGCCCGGCCGCCGCCCGGTCGACCACGCTGGCATCGTGCTCACCACGGTGGACGACTTTGTCAACTGGACGCGCAAGAACTCGCTCTGGTACCTGCTGTTCGCCACCGCCTGCTGCGGCATCGAGCTGATGCAGACCGGCGGCCCGCGCGCCGACGTCGACCGCTTCGGCATGATCCCGCGCTCGACGCCGCGCCAGGCCGACCTGATGATCGTGGCCGGGACCATCACCTACAAGATGGCCGAACGGACCAAGCTGCTGTACGACCAGATGCCGGAGCCGAAGTACGTCGTCAGCATGGGATCGTGCGCCAACTGCGGCGGCCTCTTCGCGCACTCCTACTCGGTGCTCAAGGGTATCGACCAGGTGATCCCGGTCGACCTCTACATCCCGGGCTGCCCGCCGCGGCCCGAGGCGCTGACCGAGGGGCTGCTGATGCTGCGCCGCAAGATCGAACGCGAGCGCTGGTTCGGCGGTCGCGCCGTCAGCGCCGGCTGATCGCCGCCGCGCCGTGAGCGAGACATCGCCCACCACGCCGGAGCGCAGCGCCGCCGCCGAACCGGATTTCGGGGTCTACGTCCACGTCCCCTACTGCCGGCGCAAGTGCCGCTATTGCGATTTTTACTCGCTGGCGCAGGAGCCCGACCCGCGCTTCGGCGCCGCCATCGCCGCCGAGCTGGCGCACTGCGAGCGGACGCCGGCTCCGGACAGCGCCGTGCGGACGGGCCGCGCCGTCGTCAGCATCTACCTCGGCGGCGGCACGCCCAGCCTGCTCGCGCCGGACACCGTCGGCGAGATCGTCGGCGCCGTCGGCCACCGCTTCGACGTCGGCAGCAGCGCCGAGGTCACGGTCGAGGTCAATCCGGCGACCGCCGACCGCGCGGCGCTTCTGGCGCTGCGCGGCGCTGGCGCCAACCGGCTCTCGATCGGAGTGCAATCGCTGGACGATCGCTGGCTGGCGGTGCTCGGCCGGCTGCACGACGCTGCGCAGGCGATCCGCAGCGTGCAGGCGGCCATCGCCGCCGGCTTCGACGACGTCGGCGTCGATCTGATGCTGGCGGTGCCCGGGCAGACGCTCGCCGACAGCGCGCGCGACGTGAAGGCGATCGCGGCGCTCGGGGTGCCGCACGTCTCGGCCTACCTGTTGACGGTCGAGCCCGGCACACCGCTTCACGCCGACGTGCAGGCCGGCCGGGCCGTCGCCGTCGACGACGATCTGGCCGCCGACATGCTCGAGCAGGCGGTGGAGCTACTGGCTGCGGCCGGACTCGCCCGCTACGAGATCTCCAATTACGCGCGGCCCGGAACCGCGGCCCGGCACAACCGGCTCTACTGGTCGGGCGGCGAGGTGCTGGGGCTGGGGCCGGGCGCCCACAGCCACTTTCGCCTGGCCGACGGCGGAGGCCTCCGCTTCGCCAACGCGCGCGACGTCGCCTGCTACCTCCGCTGTTTCGCCGCCGCCCCCCCGCGCGGTGACCGGTTTCCGCGCGACGAGGACTTGCTCAGCCCGGCCGGATACCTTTGCGAGCGGCTCTACCTCGGCCTGCGCGACCTCGAGCGCGGCGTCGATCTGGACGCCGCGGCCGCCGCCGCCGGGATCGAGGTCTGGCCGGCTCTCGAGCGCTGCCTGGCGGAGCTGGGCGACCGCGGGCTGCTGCAGCGGTTCGGCACGCAGCTTCGGCTGAGCGCCGACGGCGCCCGCCTGGCCGATGGGGTGGCGGCCCGGATACTCGCGACGCGCGCTCCGGGCTGAGGGCGGCGACGCCGCAACAGGGCGTGCGCTCGGCTTGTTTTCGCCTGCCAGCTATGACATCTTGGCCCGCTCATGGTCGGGGGCAGCGCCGGTCGGTGCCGACGCGCGGGAGTTGTTGTGTGTGCATGGCACCGGGCATTTGAGACGGGGCATAGTCGGGCATGAGCGGCGACAAGGACAAGTTCGAGCAGTTGTTCCAGGAGGCGGTGGCAGGCCAGGAGCGACTGCAGACCGACGGCGGAACATCACCCGCAGCCGACGACAGTCCGACGCCGGCAGCGCCGGCAGCGGCGGCAGCGGTCGCGAGCGAACCGGCGGCCGATGACTCCACCACCGCCCCGGCCGGGACCGGCGGCGACGGAGAAAAGCCCGCTGCCGGAGACGGTGAAACGGTCGCTGCTGGAGACGGAAAACCGGCGGCCGCGCCGGCCAGGAAGTCGGCCGCCGAAGCCCTGACCGAGGCCCTGATCAAGGCCAAGCAGGAGGCGGTGCAGGCGCTCGAGCAGACCCAGCTCGAGGCCAAGTCGCTGCACGATCGGTTGCTGCGGGTGTCGGCCGACTTCGACAACTTTCGCAAGCGGTCCAAGAAGCAGACCGACGACGCGGTCACCTTTGCCAACGAGGCCCTGCTGCGCGAGCTGCTGCCTAGCCTGGACGCCTTCGACCGCGCGCTGGAGGCGATCGGGACGGACGAAAATAGCGCTTTGGCCCAGGGCATCCAGATGGTGCGCCGGGTATTCAGCCAGGGCTTCCAGCGCGTCGGCCTGCAGCCGTTCGACTCGATCGGCACGGCATTCGACCCCAACCGGCACGAGGCGGTCGAGCAGGTGATCACGACCGAGCACCTGGCCGGATCGATCGTGCGCGAGTACCAGAAGGGCTACCTGTTCCACGAGCGATTGCTGAGGCCGGCCACGGTCGCCGTCGCGATGGCACCTGCGCCGCCGGCCGAGCCGCCGGCCGAGCAACCGACCAAGCAAGCCGCCGCGGCGCAACAGCCGGCGGCATCTGATCCCCCTGCACCCGCCGCCAGTGCAGAACCGACCGCGGAGCCGGATGCCGCGGCAGGGCCGGACACCGCGGCAGACAAGGAACCACCGGGTTGACGCGACGCGGAGGACCACGCTGCGCGCGGTCGACCTTTTGGCTATAGAGCGCGTGGAGGAACCACCGATGGCCCGCATCATTGGTATTGACCTCGGCACCACCAATTCCTGCGTCGCTGTGATGGAGGGAAGCGAGCCCGTCGTCATCCCCAACTCCGAGGGCGCGCGCACCACGCCATCGCTGTTCGCCGTCACCCAGGGCGGCGAGCGGCTGGTCGGCCAGATCGCCAAGCGGCAGGCGATCACCAACCCCGAGAACACCATCTACGCGGTCAAGCGGCTGATGGGCCGCAAGTTCGATTCGGGCGAGATCAAGAAAGTGATCCAGACCGCACCCTACAAGCTGCACCAGGCCGACAACGGCGACGCCTGGGTGGTGGTGCAGGGCAAACCGATGAGCCCGCCCGAGGTCTCGGCCCAGATCTTGGCCAAGATGAAGCAGACCGCCGATGACTATCTGGGCGAGGAGGTCAACCAGGCGGTGGTCACCACGCCCGCCTACTTCAACGACAGCCAGCGCCAGGCCACCAAGGACGCCGGCAAGATCGCCGGCCTCGACGTGCAGCGCATCATCAACGAGCCGACCGCCGCCGCGCTCGCCTACGGCATGGACAAGAAGGGCACCCGCATCGTCGCCGTCTATGATCTGGGCGGGGGCACCTTCGACATCTCGATCCTGGAGCTGTCCGAGGGCGTGTTCGAGGTCAAGGCCACCAACGGCGACACCTACCTCGGCGGCGAGGACTTCGATCAGGTCATCATCAACTTCCTGGCCGACGAGTTCCAGAACACCAACCAGATCGACCTGCGCAAGGACCGGATGGCGCTGCAGCGCCTCAAGGAGGCGGCCGAGAAGGCCAAGCACGAGCTGTCGTCGGCCATGGAGACCGACATCAACCTGCCCTTCATCTGCGCCGACCAGACCGGCCCCAAGCACCTGACCTACTCGCTCGGCCGCGACAAGCTCGAGGAGCTGACCGGCGGCCTGATCGAGAGGACCATCGGCCCGGTCGAGATCGCGCTCAAGGACGCCGGCCTGGCCAGGGAGCAGATCAGCGAGGTGATCCTGGTCGGCGGCATGACGCGCATGCCGCGCGTGCAGGAGCGGGTCAAGGAGCACTTCGGCCGCGATGCGAACAAGGGCGTCAACCCCGACGAGGTGGTGGCGATCGGCGCTGCGATCCAGGGCGCGGTGCTCACCGGAGCCATCAAGAACGTGCTGCTGCTCGACGTCACACCGCTGTCGCTCGGGGTCGAGACCATGGGCGGGGTGATGACCAAGATCATCGACAAGAACACCACCATCCCGTGCAAGAAGGGCATGGTCTTCTCGACCGCCGCCGACAACCAGCCGGCGGTCAGCGTCCATGTGCTGCAGGGCGAGCGCGAGATGGCGAGCGACAACAAGACGCTCGGCCGCTTCGAGCTGGTCGGCATCCCGCCGGCGCCGCGCGGGGTACCGCAGATCGAGGTCGGTTTCGACATCGACGCCAACGGCATCGTCCACGTCGCGGCCAAGGACCTGGGGACCGGCAAGCAGCAGTCGATCCGCATCGTGTCGTCGTCGGGCCTCAACCAGCAAGAGATCGAGCGCATGATCAAGGAGGCCGAATCGTCCAAGGACGACGACCGCAGGAAGCGCACCCTGGCCGACATGAAGAACAACGCCGAGGGGCTGATCTACACCACCGAGAAGAGCATCGACGAGTACGCCCACGTGCTGACCGCCGAGGACGTGAAGGAGATCAAGGAAGACCTGCAGCACCTCAAGGCCATCCTCGATGCCGACAACCAGGATCAGATCAAGGCGGCGATCACCAGGCTCGAGCAGAGCTCGCACAAGATCGCCGAGGCGATGTACGCCGAGGCGGCCGCCGCGCTCGAGGACGACGGCGCCGCATCGTGATCGGCGCCCGCGACAGGACGGATCGATGTTGAGCCCGCTGTTGATCGCCGGCTGCCTGCTCGCGCCGGCGCAGGTCATCGACCTGGGACCGGACGCCGAGACCGACGCCGACGAGGCGGCGGTCGAGGACATCTCCGAGCAACTCGACGAATACGTTCCGACAGCACCCGATCCGGCGACCGGCGCGGCGCAGCCGGCCAGAGCGGCGTCGCTTCCCGCGGCCGCCGAGACGCTGCCCGCGGCCGCCGGGACGCTGCCGGCGAGCACGGCCGCGCCGTCCGCCAGCTCGCCGGCGCCGGAGATCGCTCTCATCGAGGAGAGCGACGAGGGCGAGACCGAGGCAACCCCCTGCCCCACCGCCGAGCGCGCGCGCTACCTGGTGTACGGCGGCGCGGGCGCCGGCGGCGTCGGACTGTTAGGCGGCATCGCCTTCTTCGCCGTCGGACTGGTCGAGCGCCTGCGCGCGCAGGAGCTGCTGGACAACTCGCCCGCCTTTGGCAAGCAGGGCGATCAGTACGTGGTGAACGACCCCGGCCACGCCGACGTCGACGCCTACGCCTCGCACCGCGCCACCGCCAGCGTCATGACCCAGCTCGTCTGGATCTCGCTCGGTGTCGCCGCAGTCGGCAGCTCGGTGGCGATCGCCTCCTACTGGCTGGGCGAGGATGCCGGCCGCTGCCAGAGCCGAGAGGACTGACCTGGCCGGCTCGCCCGCGCCCGGCCGCACCGGCTGGTCGGGGATCGGCCAGGTGCCTAGCTATGGTTGACGTCTCCGGGACCGCGAGCGCATGAGCGACGAGAAGCGCGACTACTACGAGGTGCTGGGCGTCGACCGCAGCGCCGGCGAGCGGGAGATCAAGAGCGCCTACCGCAAGCTCGCCCTCAGATACCATCCGGACAAGAATCCAGGCGACAAGACAGCCGAGGAGAAGTTCAAGGAGGCGAGCGAGGCCTACGCCGTGCTGGCCGACCCGGACAAACGCGCCACCTATGATCGCTTTGGACACCAGGGGCTGGGCGGCGCCAACTTCGACCCCTTTGCCGGTTTTGGCTTCGGCGGCGCCGACTTCGGCGACTTCTTCAACCAGGTCTTCGGAGAATTCTTCGGCGGCGGCCGGGGTCGCGGGCGCGGACGCGGGCAGCGCGGCTCGGACCTGCGCTACAACCTGACCATCGAATTCAAGGAGGCGGCGTTCGGCTGCAAGAAGGAGCTGACCATCCCGCGGCTGGAGCCCTGCGAGGCCTGCGGCGGCTCGGGCGCCAAGGCCGGCACCTCGCCGCAGACCTGCCCCTCCTGCAACGGCCTGGGCGAGGTGCGGCTGACGCAGGGTTTCTTCTCGATCGTACGCCCCTGCCCGAGCTGCGGCGGCAGCGGCCGCCACATCGCCACGCCGTGCCCGGAGTGCGCGGGCCGGGGCCGCCGCGAGGTCACCCGCACGCTGGTGGTCGACATCCCGGCCGGGGTCTCGGACGCCACCCGCATCCGCATGTCCGGCGCCGGCGAGCCCGGCCTGCAGGGAGGCCCTCCGGGCGACCTGTTCGTCGTGCTCGCGGTCGAGCCGCACCCGATCTTCGAGCGCGACGACAACGACGTCGTCTGCGAGCTGCCGATCAGCTTTCCGCAGGCGGCGCTCGGCGCCGAGCTGCAGGTGCCGACGCTGGACGGCATGGAGCCGATCAAGATCCCGGCCGGCACCCAGAACGGCAAGGTGATCAAGCTGCGCGGCAAGGGGGTGCCGATGCTCCACCGCGATCGGCGCGGCGATCAACTGGTGCGCGTCGTGGTCGAGACGCCGACCAAGCTCAACGCCGAGCAGCGGGCGCTGCTCGAGAAGTTCGCCGAGATCTCCGGCGACGCGATCAGCCCCGCGTCAAAGAGTTTTTTCGACAAGGTGCGCGAGTTGTTCGAATAGTGGCATCATGAATGGTGCTGGCTGGGTGTGGCCGGTCGGGGCCCGGGCCGAACGACCCTTGGAAGTCCCCGCAGGGGGACGACCCTTGGAAGTCCCCGCAGGGGGACAGCCCCGCGACAGAAGGAGCTGCCTGTGAACGCGCGCGAGTTCGAGCACGGCTTTCGCGAGCTGGTCGCCCAATACCAGAGCGCCGACGAGAACCCGCAGAGCGTGAGCGTCAGCGGCTGCCGCCACTGCTCGTCGTGCCACTTCTGCGAGGGCTGCGACGCCTGCTACCGCTGCACCCACTGCGGCGGGCTGATCCACTGCTCGCACTGCACGCGCTGCCGCGGCTGCGAAAATTGCCACGGCTGCGCCTACTGCATAGACTGTGTCAACTGCAGCGGCAGCAAGTACCTGGTGCGCTGCGAGGCGTGCGCCGACTGCACCTACTGCTTTGGCTGCGTCGGCCTGCAGAAAAAGGACTTTTGCATCCTCAACCAGCCCTACCCGCGCAGCGACTACTTCGAGCTGGTCAAGAAGCTGCGGCAGGAGCTGCGCATTCCGGACTAGGGGGGGTCAGCCCTCTGCCGGTTAACCCCGCTGGCGCCGAATGATAGAATTGTCGCATGTCGCGATCGAACGGCGCTTTTCTGATCGCCTGCACACTGCTGGCCAGCTCCGGGTGCGGGTTGTTCGCGGCGGCGGCACCACCCCGCTGCGACGGCGACAGCGACTGCCCGTCCGGCTATACCTGCGCTAGCGGCAACTGTCTGGCGCGCGGCCCCGGCGACGCCGCGGCCAGCGAGAGACCGAGCGCCGACGCCGGCGGCGCTCTCGATCGCCGGGGCGGGGACGCCCCGTGGGACAGCGGTCCGCGCGACGCCGAAGGCGGCTGCCCGCTGTGCCCGACCTGCTGGGGCAACACGGCGAACTTCGACTTCGACGACACGGCGCTCGATTTCTCGACCGAGGTCGATCTCTCCGGCTGCAGCCCGACCATCGACACCTCGCTCGAGCCCGGCTCGATGATCAGCGACTGGTGCGGACCTCGGCCCGCTCCCGTCGTCCAGACGCAGGCGGGCGGGCCGAGCATCGTCGTGGTGCCGATGGCCAGCCTCGTCGTCGGCGCGGGCAGCACCGTGCGGCTCGTCGGAGACAAGCCGGTCGTCATCGCGGTGCGCGGCGACGCGCTGATCAACGGTCTCATCGACGCGAGCGCGCAGGGGACGACGCCGGGCGCGGGTGGCGATCTGTCTACCGACGGCGAAATCGCGACCGCCGGTGGCCCGATCGGCAGCGGGGACTGCGCCGTCTTCGCGAGCGGGACGGGCCAGGGCATGGATGGCACTGCCTACGCCTCGCTCGGTGGAGGTGGCGCCGGCTTCAGGACCAACGGCG
>JAFGSX010000584.1 GCA_016934455.1 Deltaproteobacteria bacterium | reverse complement strand
CCGGGTCCCTGCCGCCGTCCGTCCCGATCCATGCCGTCGCTCCCTGCGCCCACCGCGCACCGCGATCCTGGCCTGTCGCCACACTTTACCCGATAACCTGCGGCGCCGCACGCCGCGTCCAGAGAGCTGCGGCTTGGGCTCGGTCCGCTCCTGTCCGGGCCCGGCTGCGGTTTTGAAGTAATTCAAATAACATCGGATAACTACTGCATTTCTTGATAGACAACAGCTCGATCTTGGCACTAGCGTGCCCCCGTCCACCCGACGAGAGGAGCAAGGGACATGAGACTCAGGGTAACTCTGCCGTCGCTGGCGCTGCTGCTCTGCTCTGCGACCGCGGCGCGCGCCGAGATCCCCAACCTGTCGCTCGATCTCGGCATCACCGCCGGCGGCCATCTGGTGCTCGACCAGTGGGACGTCAACGAGCAGGACACCAGCGGCAACTGGACCATTCCCGGCCACACCGGCCTGGTCAAGGGGCGCATCGGCTTCACGCCCTGGCGCTGGATGTCGCTCGAGCTCGGCGCCGGGCTGGTCCCGGCCCCTTCCGCCAACCTCGCCCTGCTCACGCAGTACGAGGCAGACCTGCTGATCCAACCGTTCGACATCGGCGACCTGACGCCGTTTCTCGACGTGGGTGGTTTCGCCTACCACAACCTGACCGCGGACGCGGGCGGCATGGACATGGATCCGGCATTCCACTACGGGCTGGGTGTCCGCTACCTGCTGTTCGACTGGCTGGCGCTGCGGGCCGAGGTGCGGCACGTGATCTCCGACGGATTCCCGTCTGGGGGGCTGCCCGTGAGCAGCAACCTCGAGCTGGCCGTGGGCGCCGATTTCTTCGTCTGGGCCGCGGCCAAGGACCGCGACGGCGACGGGATCGCCGACCCAGACGACCGGTGCCCGGACAAGCCAGGTCCCAAGGAGACCAAGGGCTGCCCCGATCGCGACCGCGACGGCGTCGCCGACCAGGACGACAAGTGCCCGGACGAGCCGGGCCCGGCCGAGCGCGAGGGCTGCCCGGCCAACGATCGGGACGACGACGGCGTCCTCGACGAGGACGACCGCTGCCCGGACGAGGCCGGCCCCAAGGCCAACCGCGGCTGCCCGTGGGGCGACACGGACGGCGACGGCCTCACCGACGACCAGGACAGGTGCCCCAACGACGCCGGCCCCAAGGACAATCGCGGCTGTCCGTGGGGCGACGCCGACAGCGACGGCGTCACCGACGACAAGGACCGCTGCCCGGACCAGGAGGGCCCGGTCGAGAACGGCGGCTGCCCGGACGCGGACCGCGACGGCGACGGCATCGTCGACCGGCTCGACAACTGCCCGGACGAGGCGGGAGACAAAAAGAACAACGGCTGCAAGGTCAAGCAACTGGTGGTGCTCAAGCAGGAGAAGATCGAGATCCTCGACAAGGTCTACTTCGCCTTCAACAAGGCGGTGATCGAGAAACGCAGCTTCCCGCTGCTCGACAACGTGGCGACCGTGCTCAACGCGCACCCCGAGATCCTCAAGGTCCGCGTCGAGGGCCACACCGACTCGGTCGGCGACGCCGACTACAACCGCAAGCTGTCGCAGCAGCGCGCCGACGCGGTCAAGGAGTACCTGGTCGGCAAGGGCGTCGACGGGGAGCGGCTCGAGACCGCCGGCTATGGCCCGGACAAGCCGGTCGAGACCAACAAGACCTCGGCCGGCCGCGCCAAGAACCGCCGCGTCGAGTTCAACATCACCGAGCGGTGACAGCCGCGGCGGCGCGACCGCCGTTGCCGTCGCCACTGGCGGCTCGGACAGAGACTTTTCCCACCCACCCGACATGGGGATGGCGATGAAGAATCTGGTTGCACTTTTCACGGCGGCGCTGTTCGCCCTGGCCGCGGGCGCGGCGCGCGCCGAGATCCCCAACCTGTCGCTCGACCTCGGGCTCTCCGGCGGAGGCAATCTGGTTCTCGACAAGTGGGACATCGGCGAGCGGAGCGAAGCCGGCGATCAGGTCTCGCCCGGTCACACCGGCATCGTCAAGGGACGGGTTGGCTTCACGCCGTGGCGCTGGCTGTCGCTCGAGGTAGGCGCCGGGCTGGTGCCGGCGCCGACGGGGCCCGAGGTCAACGCGGTCCTGCAGTACGAGGGCGACGTGCTGATCCAGCCTTTCGATTTTGGCGATTTGACGCCGTTTCTCGACATCGGCGGCTTCGCCTACCACAACCTGACCGCCGACGTGGACGGCGTGGACCTGGACCCGGCGTTCCACTACGGGCTCGGCATCCGCTACCTGATGCTCGATTGGCTGGCGCTGCGAGCCGAGGCGCGGCATGTGATCTCCGACGGCATGGGGTCGGGGGCGCTGCCGGTCAGCAGCAACCTGGAGCTGACCGTGGGCGTCGACCTGTTCGTCTGGGCCCAGGCCAAGGACCGCGATGGCGACGGCGTCGTCGACAAGGAGGACCAGTGCCCGGACGAGGCGGGTCCAGCCGAGCGCCGGGGCTGCCCGGTCCGGGACCGCGATGGCGACGGTGTCGAGGACGCCGACGACCAGTGCCCGGACGAGGCGGGCCCGGCCGAGCGCCAGGGTTGCCCGGTGCGCGACCAGGACGGCGACGGCGTCGAGGACGCCGACGACAGGTGCCCGCAGGAGGCGGGCCCGGTCGAGAACAGCGGCTGCCCGTGGGGCGACACCGACGGCGACGGCCTCACCGACGACCAGGACAAGTGCCCCCGGGAGGCGGGCCCGGTCGAGAACAGCGGCTGCCCGTGGGGCGACAGCGACGGCGATGGCCTCACCGACGACCAGGACAAGTGCCCGCAGGAGGCGGGCCCGGCCGAGAACAACGGCTGCCCGGACACCGATCGCGACGGCGACGGCATCGTCGACCGGCTCGACAACTGCCCGGACGAGGCCGGGGTCAAGGAGAACAACGGCTGCCAGGCCAAGCAGCTCGTGGTGCTCAAGCAGGAGAAGATCGAGATCCTCGACAAGGTCTACTTCGCCTTCAACAAGGCGGTGATCGAGAAGCGCAGCTTCAAGCTGCTCGACAACGTGGCGGCGGTGCTCAAGGCGCACCCCGAGATCCTGAAGATCCGCGTCGAGGGGCACACCGACTCGACGGGCGACGCCGACTACAACCGCAAGCTGTCGCAGGAGCGCGCCGACGCGGTCAGGGCCTACCTGGCCCAGCAGGGAGTCGAGGAGGCGCGGCTCGAGGCGGCGGGCTATGGCCCGGACAAGCCGATCGAGGACAACAAGACCAAGGACGGCCGCGCCAAGAACCGGCGCGTCGAGTTCAACATCGTCGGCCGGTAGCTGTTATGCAGCGCATCAGTCGGCGGCCCGCGAGACCACCTCGTACTGCGCCGGGTCGTCGCCCGCGAACCAGAGCGCGGCGCCGGCGATGGCGAGCGCCAGGCCGCTGCCGACCGCCGCCACCGTGAGCAGATCGTAGACGATCATCTCTTGGCCCATGGCCTGCAGCCGGTCGTGGGTCGACTGCAGCCGGGGCAGTTGCGCATTGTAGTCGGCGACCTGTGTCCGGTAGTCGCTGGCCCGCAGCTCGCCGAGCGCCCACAGACCGCCGCCGCCGACCAGCAGCACGGCCAACCCGCCGACCATGCCGCCCAGAGACAGGCCGCGCATGAGCTGCCCGTGCTCCCGCATGCGCTCGATGTAGGCCACCTTGTCGGCGTCGATGTCGGCGTCGATGCCGCTCCCGGTCAGGCTGGCGCGCACGTAGGCGGTGCGGCCGAAGCGCACGGTGAAGAAGCGGTCGAAATCCTCGTAGCCGGGCAGCGCGATCTTGAGCGCGTGCTCGCCCGGCGCCAGCCCCTCGATGCGGCCGAGCGGAGTCTTGCCGACCGAGCGTCCGTCGAGGAAAACCTCGGCGCCGGCCTCGGCCAGCTCCACCTCGAGCGCGCCCACGAACTGGTCGGGCGCGATCAGCTCCGCCACCGCGCTGCGCACGCCCTCGATC
This sequence comes from Deltaproteobacteria bacterium, assembly GCA_016934455.1. Classification (GTDB taxonomy): domain Bacteria; phylum Myxococcota; class JACRCW01; order JAFGSX01; family JAFGSX01; genus JAFGSX01. The sequence continues at coordinate 2,161 of JAFGSX010000584.1, read as the reverse complement.
AGCACGTCGCGCTCGCCGGCCAGCTTGACCGTCAGCCGGCGCGCCTCGGTCTGGCCGGCCACGTCCACCAGCTTGAGGTCGAGCAGGTGCGACTGCCCGAGGCTGCCGACGGTGCCGAACACCACCCAGTCGGCGTCGCTGACCTGGCCCGCCCGGGACAGGCATTCGACGCTGCGACACCCCTCTATGTCGGCGCGCGCGGCCCGGGCGGCCGCCGCTGTCTGGGCGGCCGTGAGCAGCTTGATGCCGCCGAGCCGGCCGACCTCTGCGCGCAGCACCGCATCGAGGCTGCGCACGGAGTCGGCCGACGCACCCAGCGGCTGCAGCGGCAGCAGCGCGACCCGCGGCGGCGCGGGGCTGGCCGCCGGCCCCTCGGCGCGCCCGGTCGTCGCCAGCGCCAGCGCCAGCGCGGCCAGGCCGAGCGCCAGCGCGATCTGCGGTCTCCGGCGGCTCATGGCGCCACCTCGACCACCAGCGCGACGCACTGCCGCAGCGCGGCGTCTTCGAGCGGCACGCACAGGTTGTCGACGGTGGTCAGGCAGACGCCACCCGGGTGGAGCGCGGAGAAGATGCCGCCGGCGCGCGGATCGCCGAGTTGCCCCTCGTCCCCCTTGCCCCAGCACTGCATGCTGCCGTCGTCGCGCAGCGCGCAACTGTGCTGGTCGCCGGCAGCGATCGCGGCTGTACCGGACAGCGGGGCGCAGTCGCCACCGTCGGTCGAGCCGCTGCGGCAGACCACCACCGGGTTGTAGCGCACCTCGCTCTGCTGGCCGTTGCCGAGCGCGCCGCGCAGGTTGGAACCCCAGCAGAGCACCTCGCCGCTCTCGCGCAGCGCGCAGGTGTGGGCATTGCCGGCGGCGATGGCCGCGACCTGGTCGAGCTCGGAGCAGGTCGCGTCGGCGGACGATCCGGTCCGGCAGACCGGAACCGGGTGGGCAGAAAATGCCGCAGCAAAGGCGGCGCCGGTTCCGAGCTGATCGCGGATACCCCAGCAGCGCACGTGTCCATCCTGCAGCAGCGCACAGGTATGCTGGGCCCCCGCGGCCAGGGCGAACGCACCGGTGAGCGGATCGCAGTTGCCGGCCGTCGAGCCGGTGACACAGACCGTCACCGGGTTATGCTGCAGCGAGCTGGAAACACCGGCGCCGAGCTGGGCTTGGACGTCGACCCCCCAGCACTTGACGCTGCCGTTCTCGACGATGGCGCAGGTGTGTTGGTTGCCCGCGGCCAGCGCGGTCGCATTGGGCATCGGGACGCAGGTGCCGGCCAGGGTCGACCCCGTGCTGCAGACCGAATCCGGATGGGAAGACGTGTAGAGGAAACTGGAGCCGCTGCCGAGCTGGCCGACCCAGCCGAAACCCCAGCACGCCACGTTGCCGTCGCTCCGCAGCGCGCAGCTATGCGCCGCTCCAGCCGCGATCGCCGCCACGTTGGTGAGCGGGACGCAGGTGCCGTGGGGCAGGTCGCCGGTCGCGCAGACCGTCACCGGATTGAGATGGCTATCCGTCGTGCCGTCGCCAAGACGGCCGCTGTTGTTGTTGCCCCAGCAGACGACCTGGCCGCTGCCGCGCAGCGCGCAGGTGTGGGAGTCGCCGGCAGCCACCATGGCGATACCGGCAAGCGGCACGCAGTCGTTGCCATTGTAGGAGCCGCTGGCGCAGACGAAGGCGGGGAAATGCTGGTCGAGCACGCTACCGTCTCCGACCTGGCCGTCGTCGTTGCTGCCCCAGCAGCGCAACTGACCGTTCTCGGCCAGGGCACAGGTGTGGCTGGCCAGCGCCAGCGATCCGATGCGGCCCAAGCAGGATCCGCAGCTCCCGCTGGGCGGCGCCTCCAGGGCCATGAGCCACGGCTGCTGCCCGTCGCCCGGGCTGTCCCCTAAGGTGGCCGCCGGGGCCCCGCGCGCGGTGTGCAGCAGCCCCGGGGTCACGCCGCGCAGCACCAGGTCGCGCGCCAGGGTGGTGGTGCCCCCCAGGGTGTCGATCACGCTCCAGCTCGTCGCCAGCGTGGTCGGGAACGGGTCGATCAGCGGAGCCTCGAAACCGGTCGCGCTGGCCAGCAGCGTACCGTGCTGAATGCTGACGCTGGCCGACGCGCTGGCGTAGGCCGCGCCCGAACCGCTGTCGAAGGCCGCGCTCCCGTAGACGTGCAGGGTGCAGCT
>JAFGSX010000583.1 GCA_016934455.1 Deltaproteobacteria bacterium | reverse complement strand
ATGTACGTCAACGTGCAGAAGGGCGAGGTGAGCGTGACCAATCCCGAGAACGGCGCGCTGCCCGAGATCTTCTCGATCATCCCCGGTCCCGGAGGACTGCAGGTGGCGCGGCAGCGGTTCTCGAGTCTGTCGCCCAATGCGCCGCTGATGACCGAGGCCGAGATAGGCGAGCTCTACTCCACGGCGCTGCATGTGCAGTTTCGTTTTGCGCCGCTGTACGACCGAGATCCGTTCGAGATGCCGCTCGACCTCGAGTTCAAGCTCAAGGGACGAGAGCGCGCGCTCCAGATCAAGCAGGTGCGCCCCTACTACGCGCGGAGCGCGCCGTGACCGGGGGCCTGTCGCTGCTGGCCTGCTGCCTGGCCTGCGCCGCGCTGCCGGCATCGGCGCCGCCCCGCTACCCGGCGTCGGCGCCGCCCCGCTACCCGGCATCGGCGCCGGCGACCTCCCCGACGTCGGAACCGCGGGCGATCGCGGTGCCGCCGGCTCTCGCCGCGATCAGCCGCCTCGAGCCCTCGGGCCTGGCCTGGGCACCGGCGCTCGATCGCTTTCTCGTCGTCAGCGATGACACCGGGCTGGCCGATGGCGACGACGAGGGCGCACCCTGGCTGTTCGCCATGGATCGAGCCGGCCGGCTCGATCCGGCACCGCTCGCGATCCGCGGCGTCGAACGGGTGAGCGATCTGGAGGCGATCGCAGACGCCGGCGACGGCAGCTACTACCTGGTCTGTTCGCAGTCGAAGAGCTCCCGGGGCAAGCGGCCGGCCAAGCGCACCTGTCTGATCCGGATCGCGGTAGAGGGCCGCACGCTGCGCGCGCTGGGACAGATCGATTTGCTGGGCTCGATTCTCGACGCGGCGCGCGCGGAGGGCGGGGCGGCCTGGCTGCGCGAGCTGGGCCTGCAGGTCGCGGGCACCGCCGTTCCCGGCCGGCGCGACGTGCAACTCAACATCGAGGGGGCGGCGGTGCGCGACGGCGCGCTGCTGCTCGGGCTCAAGCAGCCGCTCGACGATCGGGGCCGCGCTGCGATCTGGGAGCTGCGGCAGCCGGACCGGCTGTTCACCACGCGGCGGCTCCGGCGCGGCGATCTGTCGCGCATCGCGAGCGTCGCGCTGACAGCCGAGGTGGGTGGCCGCAGCGCACCGGCCGGCATTGCCGAGCTGCTCGCGCTCGACGACGGCGGCCTGCTGATCGCGGCCACCTCGCCGACGCGGGGCCCGCAGAGCGGTGCGCTCTGGCTGCTGCTGCGCGGCGGCGCCGCGGTTCGCGTCGCCAGCTTTGCCGGGCTCAAGCCCGAGGGCGTCAGCCTTGGCCCGGATCGCGGCACGCTCTACGTTGTGTTCGATCGGCAGCAGGAGACGCCGCAGTGGGCGACGCTGCCGTTGCCGGTCGTCCCGCCGCACTGAGAGAGCGATCTACTGCCCGCCGCAGGCGGCGCCGTTCTTCTGGTCGGGCGTCGGATAGGCGCACAGCGCGAAGTCGCCGCTGCCGTCCGGGAAGCGCGCGAAGCTCTGGTCGCCGAAGGCGTTGGTCCACTGATAGCTGTCGATGAGATCGCCATCGGGAGAGGTGAGGTAGAGGTCCTCGCCCGTGGCGTTGAGCTTGAACGGCAGGTGGTTGATGCCTTGGTCGATCGAGCCGTCTGCCCACAGCAACAGCACGCCGTCGGCAGCGATCTTGAGCCCGGCCGGCAGCCGCCGCTTGAAGTAGTCGGAGCTGGAGTCGCTGACGTAGTAACCCTCGAGATCGATCTCCTCGCTCTCGCCGTTGTAGAGCTCGAGCCAGTCGTCGTACTCGCCGTGCTCGTCGGCGTGGGCGAACTGGTTGGATGGCATGATCTCGTTGAGATGGAGCTTGACCTCCTTTGGGGGGTCCGGCTCGCACGACGCCACGGCGATCGAGAGCGAGGCGATGCTCGCCATAGCAAACTGTATTTTCATGGCTCCCTTACTATCACCTCTGCCGTGGCGCTGCACCACTCGCGCCGGTGAGCACGGCGTCTCCGGTCAGGCGCGCCAGCTCGATCGCGCTCTCCTGACAGCGCAGGATGGCGCGCAGTCGGTCGCGCTGGGTGGCCAGGATCCGGCGCTGCAGCAACGCCATCTGCACCAGGTCGACCTCGCCGGCGTCGAGCGCGCGGTCGATCTGACCCAGGCTGGCCTCGACCACCGTGGCGTCGACGCTGTCGTGCCGCTCGACCAGCGCCACCCGGCCGCGCAGCTCCTCGACCGCGCGCCGCACGCCGCCCTCGGCCTCGGCCTCGGCCGCGCGCTGTTCCGCCGCCAGCCGCGCCTGGCGCGCCCGCCAGCCGGCCACCTCGGCCTGCTTCCAGTCGAAGAGCGGGAAGTTGATGCTCAGCCGCAGCCGCAGCGCGGCGTAGTCGCCGTCGTTGGCTCCCCATTGCCACCGGGTGGGTCCCTCGCCCAGCTCGAAACCGACGTGCACGAAGTCGAACCACGGGATCAGCTCGAGGTGCGCGCTGTCGATCTCGGCACCGGCCTCGGCGTGCTGCGCCCGCAACCCGCGCAGCTCGGGGGCGCTGCTGCGGGCGCGCGCGATCAGCGGCTCGAGATCGCCATCGGGCAGCCGACAGGTCGGCTGGGCGCTCGCCACCGGCTGATACTCCGTGTCCGGCGCCACGCCCAGGGCCGTGATCAGGTCGCGGTAGGTGGCGACCCGCTGGCCCTCGATCTCCTCGCGGTCGGCGATCGCCTCCAGGTAGTCCAGCTCGGCCAGGTTGCGGTCGAGCACGGTCGCCGCCTGGTGCTCGAGCTGGCGGCCGATCAGAGTCCGCAGCCGGTCGCGGACCTCGATCGCGGTGGTGGCGTTGCGGTGCTGCTCGCCGAGGTTGAGCCAGCGGGCGTGCAGCAGCCGGACCTGGGCCGCCAGGTCGCGCTGTGCCGTCTCCAGCTCGGCCAGCGACTGGTCGGCGTGGCGCTCGGCGCGAATCTGGCGCGCCGACCAGGCGCTGATGTTGGGCGGCCTCCAGCGCACGCCGACCGAGGTGTTGTT
>JAFGSX010000582.1 GCA_016934455.1 Deltaproteobacteria bacterium | reverse complement strand
GTGCAGGGCTCGGTCGAGGCGGTCACCGAGGCGCTGCGCCGGCTGTCGACACCGCGGGTCAAGGTCGTCGTCGTGCACAGCGCGGTCGGCGCCATCACCGGCTCGGACGTCAACCTGGCCTCGACCTCGGGCGCTGTCATCATCGGCTTCAACGTGCGGCCGGATGCGGCGGCGCTGCAGGTGATCGAGCAGACCAAGGTCGACGTCAAACTCTATGGCATCATCTACGAGGCGGTCGACGGCGTGCTGGCGGCGATGGAGGGGCGGCTGCCCACCACCACCATCGAGAAGTACCTGGGTCGGGCCGAAGTGCGGCAGATCTTCAACGCGCCCAAGGTCGGGACCATCGCCGGCTGCTCGGTCATCGACGGCAAGATCATGCGCAGCGCGCGCATTCGCCTGTTGCGCGACAGCGCGGTGGTGCACGACGGCAAGCTGGCAAGCCTCAAGCGCTTCAAGGACGACGTGCGCGAAGTGGCGCAGGGTTACGAGTGCGGCATGAACCTCGACGGCTACAACGACGTCAAGCCGGGCGATCTGATCGAGGCCTACGAGCTGATCGAGGTGGCGACCAAGCTCGACGGCTCCACGGCGGCCCGCGAGTCGCATGCCGAGGCGTAGGCCGCGTCGCGCGGCCGGCGATCGAGTGAAGCATGGTGATCGGTGTGCTCGAGCTGACGCTCGCGGTTCCGGCGGCGACGCTCAAGGAGAAGCGCAGCGTCGTCAAGCGGATCATCAACCGGACGCAGCAGAAGTTCAACGTGGCTGTGGCCGAGGTCGACGAGCTGGACAATCCGGGCGGCGCCGTGCTCGGCTTCGTCACCGTCGGCAACGACCGGCGGTACGTCAACAGCGTGCTCGATCACCTGGTCAACCAGGTCGACGAGATGTACCTTGCTAACATCGTCGATCAGTGCATCACGCTGGAGAACTACTGAGGTGGCACGGCGGGCCGAGCGAGTGGGGGAGCTGATCCAGCGCGAGCTGGGGGCCATGATCGAGCGTGGCGCGCTCAAGGATCCGGCGATCGGGTTCGTCACCATCACCGGCGTCGACGTCACGGCGGATCTGAAGCAGGCGCGCATCTACTACTCGGTCTACGGAGACGCCGGGGCGCAGGCCGGGACGCAGGCGGCGCTGGAGCGCGCGCGCGGCTTCGTGCGGCGCGAGCTCGGACAGCGCCTGCGCCTCAAGGCGACACCCGAGGTCGAGTTCCGGGTCGACCGGTCGATCGAGCGCGCCGCACGCATCGAGCAGATCCTGCGCCAGGTGCGGCCGGCGGGCGAGCCCGGCACCGGGGTGGCGCAGGGCGAGGAGGAGGACGGTGAGGACCCGGCGTCGCACTGACCGCGGGGTCGAGGCGCAGCACCAGCGCCTGTCGCGACCGCCGCCCGAGGCACTGGCGCAGGCGGCGGCCGTGGCCCGCGTGCTGGTCGGCGCGGACCGGGTGCTGGTCGAGGGGCACAGCGATCCCGACGGCGACGTCTGCGGCTCGTGTCTGGCGCTCTGTTGCGCCCTGCGCGAGCTCGGACGCCAGGTCGTCGTCTACAGCGAGCAGCCTTTTCCGCACAACTTCGCCTGGCTGCCAGGCGGCGCGCTGGTCGAGACCCGACTCGATCCGGACGCCAGATTCGACGCCACCGTGATCTGCGACGCCGGCGATCTGTCGCGCCTGGGGCCCCAGTCGCCGCAACCGCCCTGGTGCGGCACGCTATGCTGGATCGATCACCACCGGCATCCGTCGCCACCGGGAGACGTCAATTACGTCGATCCAGCCGCGCCTGCGGTGGGTGAGCAGATCCGCGAGATCCTGCACGTCATGAACCACCCGATCTCGATCGATGTCGCCACCTGCATCTACGCCTCTCTGGTCTCAGACACCGGGTCGTTCCGCTATGCCAACACCACGCCGCGGGCGCTGACTCTGGCCGGCGAGATGGTCGCCTGCGGCGTCAACCCCTGGCAGATGACCGAGCGCATCTTCGAGTCGCAGCCGCGCGAGCGACTGCTGCTGCTGTCGCGGGTGTTGCCGACGCTGGACATCTCGCCCTGCGGCAGGTTTGCGTCGATCACCATCAGCAGCGCCGACATGGCCGCGGTCAACGCCGGGCCGGAGCTGACCGACGGCTTCATCAACTTCCCGCGCTCGATCGCCGGGGTCGAGGTGGCGATCCAGTTCCGGCAGCGAGACGGCGAGTACAAGGTGGGTTTCCGGTCGCGCGGCAACGTCGACGTCAGCGGAGTGGCCGAACAGCTCGGCGGCGGCGGCCACGCCAATGCGGCCGGCTGCATCCTGGCCGGCGATCTGCTCAAGGTCCGCCAGCAGGTCTATCTGGCAGTGCGCCAGCACCTCGACCGTCAGCGAGGGCGCCGCTGAGCGCGGCGGCGATGGGATCTGGCGCCAGCGACAGCCGGCGGGCGCGCGGTGGGTTTCTGCTGCTCGACAAGCCGTCAGGGCCGACCTCGCACGACATGGTGCGCGCGCTGAGGCGCTTGCTCGCGGAGCGCCGCGTCGGCCACTGCGGCACGCTCGACCCGCTGGCTACCGGGTTGCTGGTCCTGGTCGTCGGCCAGTCGACCCGGCTCGCGCCCTACGCCACCGCCTGCGCCAAGCGCTACCGGTGCACCGTCGAGCTGGGGCTGAGGACCGACAGCGACGACGTGGATGGCGCGGTGATCGGGCGCACCGATCCCGGCGGTGTCACCGACGCCGCTCTGGCGACCGCTCTCGAGTCGCTGCGCCGATCGGTGATGCAGGTGCCACCGCGCATCAGCGCGCTGCGCGTCGCCGGCGAGCGGTCGCATCGGCTGGCGCGGAGCGGTCGGCCGGTCGAGCTGGCGCCGCGGCCGGTCGAGATCAGGCAGCTCACCGCGCTGCATCGGGATGGCGCGCGGGTCGAGATCGAGGCGCTGGTCAGCGCTGGCACCTACCTGCGCGCGCTGGCGCGCGACCTGGGCGAGCTGCTTGGCTGCGGAGCCGCGGTCAGTGCGCTGCGCCGGATCGCGGTCGGAGATCTCTCGGTCGTCGACGCCGTCCCGCTCGAAGTCCTCGCGGCCGGAGACGCCTGGGCGCATGTGCGCGCGCCCGAGCTGCTGTTCGCCGCGGATCGGCGCCTGCGGCTCGATCGATCCGCCGCTCGCGAGCTGTGGCGAGGTGCGACCACCGCGAGCGTCGCGGATAGCCCGGCGGGATCTCCACCGTGGTTCGCCTACACCGCCGACGACGTCGTGGGCGTGGTCGCTCCGGCGGGTGCGGCGGGCGGTATCCGACTGCTGCGGGGATTCCCTGCTCGATCAGAGACCTGAGGCGATGCGCCAGCCGTCATCGGCGCGCTTGAGCCTCATGCGGTTGACGTCGGTGTTGGTGATCCACTGGTCTCCCACCGGAAACTTGACGTGGGCGCGCGACTGGAACCGGTATTCGATCAACGCGACGTCCTCCTTGATCTCGATGCTCTTGAGGTGGATGTCGAGCCGCAGCGCGCTGGTGCGGCCGAAGTCCTCCTTCAGCCGGCTCGCCAGCTCGGGGTAGCCATAGTCGTCGGCAGGATTCTCGGTGCCGCTGGTGTCGAAGAAGTCCTTGGCCACCAGCGCCATCACGCGGTCCGCGTCGCGGCTCTCCATGGCGAGCCGGTAACTCTCGACGACGTCGTAGAGTTCGCGGTTGGCGGCGGTGTCCTCGACGTCTGAATTCGGCAGCAGCGTCGGCTTGCAGCTCACCGCCCAGGCCAGCAGTGCCAGCGCGAAGAATGCACGCATCGGTACACCCCATCGGTAGTGACACCGCACCATAACCGAAGCGTTGATTCCGGTCGAGTGGCGGGCCTTCCGTTCAACCGGTCGGCGCCACCGGTCTATTCCGCCGCCAGTTCCTCGATCACCGGCTCGATGGTGGCGATGCGCTCGAAGGCGATGCGCTCGATGAAGTCGTGGGCGCGGCGGCCATACCAGCCGTCGCGGTCGAAAGCGGCGACCTGCTCGAAATCGGACTGAGCGCCGTCGAGGTCGGCGCCGAGATAACGAGCGGCGGCGCGCGCCTTGAGCGCGGCGAGGCGCAGCTCCGGATCGAGACCGGGCTGCTGCAGAGACGCGTCGAACAGCGCCGCGGCTCGCGTCGGGTCGGGCTCGATGAGCTGGCGGGCGATCAGATAGGCCAGCAGGCCGTCGAAGGCGCCCGCGATCGGGTGCGCCGAACCGGTGAGGCCGCCCCGCGCCTGCTGCAGCGCCAGCAGGTCCGCGCGGCCACCGGCAGCGACCGGACCCTTGCCGACGAGATAGTCCAGGATGGCGACGCGCGCGTTCTGCACCGCGGGATCGCGCGCGCCGCGCCACTCGCAGGCCAGCCGCAGCACGGTCAGTTGGCGCCGATGGCCAGCCGGCAAGGCCTCGAGCGAGGGCAGCTCGAAGTGCTGGCAGGCGCGCTCCTCGTCTCCACCGCGCCAGGCGACCGCCCCCTCGCCGAGCGCCAGATCGGCCTCCTCGATCGGGGTCAGCCCTCCCAGGGCGCGCTGCCACTGCACCGCCTCGGCCAGCAGGGCGGAGTCGTCGAACTCGGCCGCGATGCCGCCCAGGCGGTGTGCGAGCTCGCCGTCGGTCGGCTCCTGCTGGTGCAGCTCGCGCAGCAGCGCGATCGCCTCGACGCGGCGCCCGGCGGCGAGCAGACGGTCGATCTGCTCGAAGCGCGAGCCGCGCGCGTGCACGCAGCGCTGCTCGAGCGGGGCGGCATGCTCGAACCGCCGCCGCAGCATGGCCAGCGCCTGCGCCGAGGGCGGCGCAGCGTCGAGCCAGGCATGCCAGGCTTGCCGGACGGAGTCCTCGGTGGCTCCCGCCAGCATCGAGAAGTCGCCGCTGCGGTAGAACTCGCGCACGCGGCCGAGGCCGTGGGTTTGCAGCAAAAAGCGCAGCAGCGAGCCGGCGCCGGTGTAGGCGCGCGCCGGCGCCTCGTACCAGAAACCGGTGAGGCTGAGGTAGGTCGAGATCTCGGGCAGGTAACCGAGCTGCTTGAGAGCGCGCGCCTGGTCGAGCTGCGACAGCTCATCGGTATCGGGCTCGAGCGCCACCGCCAGCCCCTCGACCAGCCCCGGCCGCATCAGGAGGCCGAAGCGCGAGGAGACCCGGAGCGGGCCGCTGCCCATGGTCGAGGTCAGCACGTGCACCAGCTCGTGGGCGAGCACCGGATGCGGGAAGCGCGAGGCGTTGAGGTGCATCTCGAGCTGCCAGGGGCGCGCCAACTGGACGCCGGCGGCTCCGATCAGCTCGGCCTTGCGCGCCGCGCTCGGGTAGACGAACGACCGTACCTTTTCCTGCGGCAGCACACCGAGCTGCTGGCGCAGTTGCTCGTAGCGAAATTCGTGGTCCCGCGCCAGCCGCTCGATCTCGTCGCGCCGCATGGCGCGGTCGACGTAGATCTCGAAATGGGGTGTCGAGACCCGTTGCCCGAGGCTGCGCTCGATGTCGTCGCGATCGGGCCTCAACTGTTCGTGCCAGCGCCAGCCGAGGACGACCGCGGCCACCAGCAGCAACAGCGCGCCCGCCGCTGGCGAGCGGGAGGTGCGGCCGCGCCTGGGGGCCATCGCGTAGGCCAGCAGCAGGCCGCCCAGAGCCCAGAGCCAGGTCAGGAGCCGGAAGCGGAGGATGCGGCTGTCGATCCCGGCCGCCTCGTCGTAGAGAACTCCGACGTAACTGCCGAAGAAGTGGTTGAGGAACCAGGTGGGCGGCTCGCGGTAGAGGTACCAGGCGGTCCAGGCGATGGAGACGATCGCGAAGGCGTAGACCAGCGCCGCGACGATCCAGCGCCGGGGCACGATGCGGCCGAGCAGCGCGACCAGCGCGACCACCAGCAGCGCGGTCGGAGGCGGCCCCAGCGCGTACAGAACCAGCGAGCTGGTCGCGTCGCAGGACGGCAGCAGGATGAAGATGACGACGGTGAGCAGCGGCGCCACCAGCAGCGGCAGCAGCGTCGCCAGCAGCGACTCGAGCAGCACGCGCGGATCGTGGGCGATATGGTGCGCGCCGGCGACCACCGCGCCGACGGGGGTGGCGAGCGCCGTCAACACGGTCAACGCCAGCACGTATTCGGGGCCGATGGTGCGTCCGACCGGCCAGATGGTCGCGATCAGTGCGGCCAGGCCGTACCAGACGCTGAGGCCGACAAAGGCGATAAAAGGATTGGTGCGCGGTGGCGTGACCGATAACATGATGATGTCGCATTGACGGTCCCTTTATCGGTCGCTAGAGTCAAGTGGAGTTTGGCGAAAGGCGGGGCCACTGATGACGTCGTCGAATGAGACCGCGGGTGGTGACGGCAAGCGCCGCAAGCATCCGCGTGCGCCGATCGAGCTCAAGGTCGAATACAAGAAGATGAACACCTTCTTCTCGGACTACACCAAGAACATCAGCAAGGGCGGCACCTTCATCAAGACCGATCGCCCGCTCCCGGTGGGGACCGAGTTCGTCTTCAAGCTGTTCGTACCGGCGCTGCCAAATCCGATCGAGCTGCACGGCCGGGTGGTCTGGCACAACACCGCGGCCGACATGCAGCGCCCTGACCAGCCGTGCCCGGGCATGGGCATCAGCTTCGTCTACCATAACGACGACGAGCGGCAGAGCTTCGAGGGCACGGTCGAGAAGATGATGCGCGCATCGCTGGGCGATCGCATCTACGAACGCCTCTTGGGAACTGCCTAGGGACTGCGCCGCAGCGGCAATCAGCCCGCCCGACGGCGTTGTTCGCTGCGGTGCCTGCTCACAGACTGGAAGTCTGCTGCGCTGGCTCCTCGCTCACGCCTTATCGGATCGGGCTTCTGCTCGCTGCTGAAACCGAATGTACTCTCGACGGGCGAGGGGGCGGCCGATGACCCTTGGAAATCCCCGCAGGGGGACGCCCCCTAGCAAGTCATTGCGCTGCTCACTTTGCTTGAGCCTATTTTTGGCGGGGTCCCGCTGATCGGCGGAAGTCTTTTTCTCTTTGCTGCACAACGAAAAAAGCCTCCCGCCGGCCCCCCGCCACGCGGGATCAACTGCGGTGAGCAGCGCAATCAGCGCCGCCGCGATTTCTTGCGGGCGGCTCTCTCGGCCTTGCGCTTTTTCTTCTTGTGCCTGGAGGCGTGGGTCCGGCCGCCTCCGGCCGAGGTGGTCGCGTAGTACCCGGGCGGCGGCGCCAGCGGTCGCATGCCGGCCGGACCGAACGGATCCGAGGTGCCGAACAGCGCCGACAGGTCGGCGCCCGGCAGGTTCTTGAGCTGGGCCATCTGCTTGAAGCCGGGCAGCTTGGCGAGCAGACCGGGCGCCTGGCCCAGGGTCTGCATCATCTGTTTCATCATCTTGAACTTGGTGAGCAGCTCCTCCAGCTCCTTGAGAGAGCGCCCTGACCCGGCCGCGATGCGGCGCTTGCGGCCCTGGTCGATCAGGCCCGGGTTCTTGCGTTCGACCTTGGTCATCGACGAGACAAGCGCCTCGATCTTGACCAGCTCCTTGTCCTCGACCTTGGTGCCCTCGGGCACCATCTCGCTGAAGAACGGGATCTTTTCGACCAGGTCCGAGAGCGAGCCCATCTTGCGCAGGGTGCGGATCTGCTCGACAAAGTCGTCCAGGCTGAACTGCCCGCGCAGCATGCGCATGGCGTCGGCCTCGGCCTTCTCCTCGTCGACGACCTGCTCGAAGTCCTGCACCAGGCCGATCACGTCGCCCAAGCCGAGGATGCGGCTGGCGAGGCCGGCCGGCCTGAACTCCTCCAGGCGGTCGAGCGTCTCGCCCATGCCGAGAAACTTGATCGGCTTGCCGGTGACCTCCTTGATCGAGAGCGCGGCTCCGCCGCGGGCGTCGCCGTCGAGCTTGGTCAGGATGAACCCATGCAGCGCCAGCCGCTTGGCGAACTCGGCCGCGGTGCGCACCGCGTCCTGGCCGATCATGGCGTCGCAGACCAGAAAAGTGTTGTCGGGCCTGGCGCGGCGCTCGATCTCCTCCAGCTCGTGCATCAGCGCGTCGTCGATGGTCAAGCGGCCAGCGGTGTCGTAGATGACGACGTCGCACTGCCGCTCCTTGGCCTTCTGGATCGCGCGCTCGCACAGATCGGGCGGCATCAAGCCGCTCTCGGTATAGACCGGGATCGCGAGCTGCGCTCCCAGCACCTGGAGCTGATCGATGGCGGCCGGGCGGTAGACGTCGGCCGCGACCAGCATCGGCCGGTGCTTCTGCGCCATCAGGTACTTGGCCAGCTTGCCGGCGGTGGTGGTCTTGCCGGAGCCCTGCAGGCCGACCATCATGATGCGCGTCACCGGCTTGCTGATGTTGAGCGAGGTGTCGACCGGCCCCATCAGGGCCTCGAGCTCCTGGTAGCAGATCTGGACGAAGCGGTCGCCGGCGCTGAGCTTGAGCTTCTTGCCCTCCTTGTCCTTGGCCTCGACGTCGACGACCTTGCCCAGGGCCTTGTCCTTGACGCGGCCGAGGAAATTCTTGACCACACCGAACTCGACGTCGCCCTCGAGCAGCGAGACGCGCACGTCGCGCAGGGCCTCGTCGATGCTCTCCTCGGACATCTCGGCCTTGCCCTGCAGCTTGAGGCGGGCGTTGCGAAAACCCTTGCTGATGGTCTCGAGCATGACTGGCTTGATAGCGCAGGCGAGCCGGGTGCGGCAAGTGGCGAGTCGAGTGACGGCGACTCAGATGAGGTCGGCTGGGACCTGGCCCGGGAGGCCGCCGTCCTCGCCGCAGGCCGAGGTCGATGGCCTCACGAACACGCAGCCGCTGGCCGGGTCGCAGGCGTCCTGGGTGCAGGGGTTGTCGTCGTCGCAGTCGAGCGCGTTGCCGGCTACGCACACCCCGCGGCCGTCGCACATCTCGACGCCGTTGCAGGCGTCGCCGTCGCTGCACGGAATGGCGGCCGGCAGCGGCAGGCAGGCGTTGTCCCAGCAGGTCAGGCACGGGTTGCGGCAGTCGGCGGTCGTCGCGCAGATCGGCCGCGTCGCGAAATCGGCGGC
>JAFGSX010000581.1 GCA_016934455.1 Deltaproteobacteria bacterium | reverse complement strand
GGTGGCAGATGGCAGGTGGCAGTGACTGCAACGCGGATTGGGCTGCGGTACTATCGGGTAGCTGCACAGACGCCAATATCGGCGCGGTTGTTGCCGATCGGATCCAGGATCGGCTGGCACATTTCGCCCTGATCGCAAGCCCCCGCCGCGGCACCCGCCGGGCAGATCGCCATGCAGCGGCCACCGCCGCGGATCATGTAGGTCTCGTTGAGCGTGTAGTAGTCGGCGGTCGGGCTGGTGCCGGCGAGCGCTGCGCACTGCAGACCCGGCGCACAGTCGGCTGCGACCGCGCAGGCGCTGCCCTCGAGCCCGCTGCCGGCCGCGATGCAGGCGCTCGGCGCCGCGTCGAACGCCGCGCACATCATGCCGGCCTCGCACTCCGGTGACAGCGGATCGCAGGCCGGCTCCGTCGGCTCCGGCTCCGGCTCCGGCTCGACGCCGGGGCAGGTCGAGGAGATGACCTCGTTGTTCTGGACGATCTCCTCGCAGCTCTCGTCGCCATAGCGCCAGATGCAGTGCAGCAATTCGTCCGCCGGATCGACCTCGCAGTCGTAGGTCTCGCTGCCATCGCTCGAATCGCAGTCGACAAAGGTGATGATCCCGTCGGTGCCGTACTGGTAGATGCAGGTCATGTAGCCGTCGGCCAGCGTGCAGGTGGTGACACCGTCTTCAGCGGTCGTGCAGTCGGGCTCGATCTCGGGCTCGCGATCGGGCGGCGGATCGGGGAAGTAGGACTCGCAGCCGAGATCGATCGGATCGCCGACCACGGTGTAGGTGTCCTGGCACAGCGTCTGCCCCTCGGCGGTCAACGTGCACAGCACCTGGCCATCGACCGCCAGGCAGTCGTAGGTGTAATAGCCGTCGCTGCAGACCTGGCTGACGATGGTGTTGTCGGCCGCGAACACGGCGGTACAATGGGTGGTGCCGTCGTCAAAGGTGCACAGCGTGGTGCCGTCGTCCTGCGGCTGGCACTCCTCGACCGGCACCGTCTCGGCGTAGCCGCAGTCGCTCTGGACCAGCTCGCCCTCCAGCGACCAGAGGTCGGTGCAGGTGCTGTCGCCGCTGACGTAGGTGCAGGTGATGGCGCGCGTGTCGTTGACGCAGTCGTAGCTGCCCCATTCGCCGCTGCAGTGCTGCTCGAGCAGCGCGCCGTCGGCGTCGACCGTGTAGCTGCAGACGGTGCCCGCACCATCGTCCCAGACACAGTCCTGGCCCCCCTGGTCGTTGGCCGTGCACTCCTCGGCGCCGGTGCGGTCGTCGTTGAGCAGGAAGCGGTGCGTGCCCGGCTGGTGGGTGGTGGGTTGCACCACGGCGCCCCCGCTCTGATCGACGGGATCGGTCGCTCCGCAGTTGTTGCCCAGCGCGGCCAGCGCGCCGAGCAGCGACAAGGTGACGGTGAGTGCCTGTCTCTTGAGCATGGTGGTCTCCCTCGGCGGACAGCCGCCCGCCTCTCCTGCGCAGTCGTTGGTGAACCGTTTGCGCAGTTTGTGAATGCACCGGGCAAGACCGTTCAGGTTGCGGTTTGATTACAGGGGAGCCGGCGATCGCGGCGTTTTCTCGGCGCCGCCTTGCAAAACAGACAAATGTCTGGTATATTTCAGATCCATCGAGACCGGCAAAGCCGAGAGACTCTAGACAGGTGCCGCATGGGACGCACGCCGCACGGCCAGACCCGCCACAAGATCTTCAAGTTCGTGCGACAGCGCCTGCGCGCTGGGCGGCCCCCCACGGTGCGCGAGGTGCAGCAGGCCTTTGGCTTCAGCGCCGTCGAGACCGCGCGCAGCCACCTCGACGCGCTGGTCGAGCAGGGCCTGCTCGAGAAGGAGAGCGGCAAAGCGCGCGGTTACCGGTTGCCGCCAGGCGGGCGCGAGCGGCCGTTGTTCCTGATCCCGCTGCTCGGCCGGGTGCAGGCCGGCGCGCTGACCACCGCGGTCGAGGAGATCGAGGGGTTTTTGCCGGTCGACGTGCGCGGGGCCGAGGAAGATCTGTTCGCGCTGCGCGTGCGCGGCGAGAGCATGGTGGGCGTCGGCATTCTGCCCGGCGACATCGTGATCGTGCGCCGGCAGCCGACCGCTGCCTCAGGCGACGTCGTGGTGGCGCTGGTCGACGACGAGGCCACGGTCAAGACGCTGCACGTCCGCGGTGGCGCGGTCGAACTCGTGCCCGCCAGCCCTCACTTCAAAAAGATCGTGGTCGAGCCGGACGCGCTCACGTTGCTGGGCAAGGTGATCGAGGTGCGGAGGGTGCTCGAGCCGACGGCGTGACGAGTGGCAGTGAGGGCAAGGGCATGGCACAATTTGGATGTTTGCCGGGATGGGAACATGCAGCAACGTTGCGCGATGACGGCGAAAGCTCTCTCTCTCTGCGTAGTTGCGACGATGGTCGCAGGTTGCGAACCCGGCGTTCTAGCGTCAGCCGGCACTTTGGAACAACCTGGCGGTAGGCTACTTATATTATTGACCGACGCGCCGGCACCCGCGATCGAGCGGATCGACATCGCGATCGAGCGCGTCGACGTCGTCTTTGCCGATGGCGAGGAAACACCGCGCACCATTCTCGATAGCCCAAGGAACTTCAACCTGCTCGATCTGCGCGGTGGCGTGACCGCGGTGCTCGCCGACGCCTTGTTGCCGGTCGGCGTGATCCAGCAGATACGGCTGATTCTCTCCGAGCAGGGCAACACGGTCACGGTCGATGGCGAGCAGTTCCCGTTGCGCGTGCCAAGCGGCGATCAGGCGGGCCTTAAGTTGACGCGGCCGGGCGGTTTCGTCATCGCGCCAAACGTGACGACCGAGGTGATCGTTGACTTCGACGCCGAACAGTCCGTGCACTACAGCCCCGGCCAGGGCTGGATCCTGCGGCCGGTCGTAAAGTTGATCGACGCGATCGTGCTCGAGGTGTCGCGGCCTGCGGTCGGCGCGGTGCTCGCCAGCAAGGACGTGGCGGTCGAGGGGACGGTGCTGTCGATCGCTCCGATCGCAGGCGTGAAGGCAAACGGTACCGCGCTGACGCTCGACGGCGAAGGGTTTTCGGGGACTGTTCGCGTCGAGGAGGGCGAGCAGACGATCGAGGTGGTTGCCACCGACGTCCATGGCTTGAGCGCGGTGGTCCGAATCGCGGTGGTCATCGACGTCACGCCGCCGCACGTGGAGATCATTTCGCCTTATGCGGGACGCGTCGTGGTCGGCACGCTGGGTGTTCAGGCGGCGGCGCGGGATGCGAGCGGGATCGCGAGCGTGACGCTCCACGTCGATGGCGCAGCGATCACCACTGTCGCCAGGGAACCTTTTCTCGTCTGGATCGAGAGCGGCTACTACGCAAACGGCTACCACGTATTCTCGGCGAGTGCGGTTGATAAAGCGGGGAACTCGGCGACCTCGGCCACCGTGTCTGCTAACTTCGAAAACATCGCCAGCTTTGGGATCTCCAGCATCGAACCGACGCGCGGCGCTGTCGGCAGCTATGTCACGCTACGAGGATCAGAGTTTATGCCCCCGGTACGGGTCTATTTTGGCGACTCGGAGGCTGTGGTCTATCAAGCGACTTATTCAACGCTGCAGGTTGTCGTCCCAGAAATCGCGGGCTCGGTGACCGTTACAATTCGCCGCGGCGACGGTTTGGCTGCTACTTCGCGAGACTCTTTTTCGCGGCTCGAGAAGGCGAAACTTTCCGGCGGACCGGTCGAGACCTACGACGAGTCACGACAGCCACCCGTGATCGTGGTGAAGTTCGCCGAGGGCCTCCAGCTCAGAGCGCGTGACGGCACGTGGACGAGCGATGGTATCGATGACGTCGCGGGTCTGAGTTCTCTGATATCGGGTCTGGGAGCAAGTCGCGTGCAACTTCGCACACCGTTGACCGAAACGCAAGCCGGCCTCGCTCATCAGGTCGCCGAGGACTACTGGCAGAGCGACGAAGACGACCCGCTTCTCATCCAGCAGATTGTCTTCGACGGCGACTCTGATCCGACCGCGCTGTACGAGGCTCTCAGTAGTCTGCCGATCGTGGAGCGAATCACTTTTGTACCAATCGCCGTCCCGCAGCAGATCGATCCGCTGCTCCCGTGGACTCCGGACCTCACGCGGGCACAGTTCTACCGAGCTCTTTCAACCACAACGGATTTTACCCGAGACAACGGCAGGCGCGATCCATGCAGGAATGCCGAGGCTGAGCCTGGCGACCTCGACGACACCGCCGGAGGTCTGGGCTTCGACTATGTCAATAGCCTGCCTGGAGGGCGCGGTGAAACGGTTCGTATCGTTGACATCGAAGCGGCTTGGGAGTCAGAACACGAAGATCTTCCAATGATAAGCATATCTCGCCATTCCGAAGCATGGGTTCGACCTCCAGCTTTGGCGGATCTGCCCGACATTCTCATACAGCATGGGACCTCGGTGGCGGGAATCTTGTGGGCCGAGGACAATACCTACGGCGTAACCGGTGTGGCTCCGCTGTCAATACCGCGGCTCGTGAGCGTTGTCAGCGAGAATCCTCTCGACCCAAACGACGTCGATGGCGCCATTGACTTGGCGCTCGAGGCAACGCTCGCGGGTGACATCATTCTGGTAGAAGACGGATGTCTTGGAAACGTCTGGGAATGCCACGGCGCCTGCCCGGGATTTGATTGCCGATGCTTTTTTCTTTTGGAAGCGCAACTTCCGGCCGAGGCAAGCTGGCTCTTTTCTGATGCGATCAGGCGGGCGATCAGCAGCCACCGCGTGGTCGTCGAGTCGGGCGCCAACGGCATGCAGCTCACGGAAGGCAACGGCGTAAACCTAGACCTGCTGTCTTATGACCCATTTGGATTGTCGCGTGTAGGAGTAGACAGAGACCACGACACGGGTGCGATCGTGGTGGGCGGAGTCTGGCCGAGCGGATGGAGACAGGACCAGAGCAACTTCGGTTCTCGCGTGGACATGCACGCCTATGCGCGGCAGGTCGCCACGACCGGGCAATGCGACTATTTTTGGGCGTTTGACAACGAAGGTGACGACCCGCTTCCTGCCTGCCACGTATGGACCAAGTTCGATAACCGGCCGGACGACACCTGCGCCAATTCGTCGGAGTTTCGTTCGCTCGACGGCCGGCAGGGCTATACCGCGTGGTTCGGGGGAACGTCAGCGGCATCGGCGCTGGTCGCGGGAGCCGCAGCCGATCTGCAGGGTTACGCCAAACATCTTAGAAATGGCTCCACTCTGTCGCCCGAGTTGGTGCGAAATGTGTTGGTCAATTCAGGGCGCTGGGTCAACCAGGTTCCCACCGAACCGATCGGCCCGTTGATCGACGTCGAGGCGGCTGCTCGTGCAGTTAGAGAAATGCTGAATCCGCCTTTTTTTGTATCCCTGCAGGGGCAATTTCCCTCCAACCTCATCGGCGTATTCGATATTTCGGTTGCTGATTTCGACAACAACGAAGAGCTTGAAATCTTCCTGGCTCGAGATGGATTTGAAGGGGACTCACCTCTCGGGGACGTCCTTCTTAGACGCGGAAACTGCTTGACCGCATTTTGCGTCGATGGAGCAGGCATCGAGTTTTCTGATGATGCGGGCGGAAGCGGCGCCGCCGCAGCAGCGGATTTCAACGCCGACAGCTACAAGGATATCTACGTGTCTGCTGGCGGCATCGCTACGCAATACGCCACGGACTTCGTCTATCAGAACAAGCCCGTTTTTCCGTTCAAGAGAGGTTTTGATGCAATAACACCGATGCTTTTCCCGGCGCGCATGCCATTGTTCGACACCTTTTCGTTCGATGTCGCCGCCGGCGAAATAAACGGAGATGGCTTGCCCGATGTCGTTGTAGCGGTGGACAGCCTGCGAACCCACATCGCGATCAACCAGACGATCGGCAGCGATATTTCTTTCTACGACGGTTCTGCGCACCTGCCGGCTCTTCCAGAGTCCCAAAACCTGGTTGCAATTGTCTTTGATGTCGTCAATCAGAGCAATCAAGGCGTGTCCGATATTTTCATCGGGCGCTCGTACAAACAGTACCCAGTGCCGCCGCAAGACAATCCTGACCTGTTGCTGCAAAACCGCGGAGCCACCTGTTTCCTCGACCATGCGGCCGTTTGCTTCGACCTGTCCGAAAGCAACCTGTTGTCCGCTCCGCACTCTACCACGTCAGCGGTTGTCTTCGATTTTGAAGGCGACGGTATCGATGACATAGTCGCCGGAGTCACACATCACACCGCAGTACCGGTTTTCTATCGGAATCAAGGCGACGGGACGTTTTTGGACGTTGCGAGCCTAGAGTTGAGCGCGCGCGCACGGGCTGCATTCGAAGGGCGTACGACCTATGACCTCGTCGCTGCCGACTTCGATCAAGACGGAGACCGTGATATCTTGTTTTCGACGCAGGTTGGATTGCTGCTCCTCGAGCATGTCGATAGAGCGTTCCACGCCTTTAGATACGATCTGCCGGAATCCGAGCGATTCGGTCCGGAATTTTCGGGCATCATCGCGCACAAGCTCGCGCTCTATCCACTATCGGCAGGCGGGCACGGCGTCATCTGCGCGAACCGTCAAACTGGACTCACACTGCTCGCTGGAAGGTCGCGATGATTTCCGCCCTATCATCGCAGGGAGCAGCGATTCTGCGGCTCGGTATTTTCGCTGCGGCAGCCGCTGCGGTGCTCTCGTCGTGCCAACCTCAACCTCCATCCGCTTGCGATTCAAACTATGTTTACCAGTTTGGTGCCTACCGGTATTCGTCTGGCGGCCGATATCTGGATCTGGTCCTATACACAGCAAAATCTTGCCCCTCGTGCGAGTTATCGGTTTCAGAAGAAGGTATCGTCGAAATCCAGGTGGGAAATGTAATTCCCTGTTTTCAATACTCCGACGACTGCCATCCGGAAATTCGCGAAAAACCTCAAGTCAGCCTTAAGCTCCTCAGGTATTGCGGAGAGACAGAGGCCCACCCGCCCGGCAGACAAGAGACAATCGAGCTCGAGCTGGAGTTCAACGGCGAGGTCTATGTACCAAAAACCGGCTGGAACGCCGCTCATCAAGTCTTCTGCAAAGCATCGAGCGACGAGTGGATAAGCTGTATACCCCGAGACCCAATGTTTGGACTCGACGGCGGGATCGACGGCGACGGGGGCTGACGAGGACGTGAAGAGGCTGCTTGCGCTCGGGGCGGGACCCGATCGCGGCACGTCGACCGCGCGCTGGTCGCTGTCCGCGCTGCTGGGCCGTCTGGTCGAGATCTGCGCGGCCGGCAACGGCGCGCCGCTGACGCAGGCCATGGGCCTCGTGCTCGAGGCACAGGCCGCGGGCGAGCTGGTGGCCTGGGTCACCCCCGTCGAGAGCAGCTTCTTCCCGCCCGACGCGACCGCTAGCGGCGTCGATCTGGCGGCGCTGGTCGTCATCCGCGCGCCCGATCTGCCGACCGCGGCCCGCGCCGCGGACAAGCTGCTGCGCTCGGGCGGCCTCGGCCTGGTCGTGCTCGACGCTGCCGGGACCTGCGCGCTGCCCACGCCGCTGCTGGCGCGGCTGGCGAGCCTGGCGCGCGCGCACCACAGCGCGCTCGTGGTGCTGACGCGCAACCCGGCCGAGCGCTCGCCGCTGGGCTCGCTGGTCGCGCTGCGCCTGGCCAGCTCGCGCCGCTGCGACGGCGATCGCTTTATCTGTGCGCTGGCCGCGACCAAGGATCGGCAGGCCGCGCCCGGCTGGAGCCACAGCGAGCGCTGCCTGCCACCGCCTGGGCTATACTGATCGGGGCGGCCTTGCAGCCGCCGGTTTCTTCTGCGGGGGCGTCGGCCGCCCCCCGCCCCGTCGGGAGTGAATCACGCCGGGGCCCCACCCCGGCAGCAACGCACGGCGGGTCCCCCCCACCCGGCCCGCGCGCTTCGCGCGCGGCCACACGTGAAGATGCGCTGATCTGCTGACTGCCTAGCAACTCGGTGCACTGATGATCGGGCGCGCTGGCATCGGTCATTCATCCGATGCAGCGTGTCCGTCGACACCCGTCCTCGGATCTACGTCCTAATCCATAGCGATGACCATGCCCCGTCATCGGTCAGAATGCCGATGCGAGGTTGTGGGTCAGAGTAGTACAAAAGTGACGCACCCTCGTCGTGGAGCCATTTCAATGGGGTCTCGCGGTCGATGAAGCGCCTTGCCACGACAGCCATCGTGATCGCCATCGCGGCCGCCATCGTGGCAGCGGTGCTGCTGCTCGATCGCGGCGTGCGCAACGCGGCCAGCGTCGCCGCGCCAGGCGCCAGTCCTGGCGCATCGATCGCGCACGGAGCGGCGATGGCCGCGGCCGGGACCGCGGTGCCGGTGGCGACGGCCGACCCGCGCCGCGTTCGCGAGATCTTCAAGGCGCCGTGGGGCAACAAGCTGGGCGAGCTGGGGCGCGACCTGCCCGGCGAGGGCTCGCCGCAGGGGCCCATGAGCTTTGTCGTCGACGCCAGCGGCCAGGCCTACGTGCTGGATCAGGTCAACTCGCGGCTGCAGATCTTCAAGCCGGGCCAGCCGCCGCGCGCCATCCCGCTCGCCAACGACGGTTACCAGGACATCGCCCTCACCTCGCGCGACGAGGTGGCGCTGCTCGACCGGCTGGTGACCAAGTCGGTCGACTTCGTCGACGATCGGGGCCAAGTGCGCAGCTCGGTGCCGCTCGCCGGCGAGGGCATCGAAGAGACCGGCAGCGTGACCGCCATGTTCGCGCAGGACGACGGAATCTGGGTCGAGGTCCAGCACAGCCGGCTGGTGCGCGTGGCCAGCGCCGACGGCAAGCCCGATCCCGAGCGGCCGACCGTGATCGGCCGCTTCTCGTACGACGGCACGCTGCTGCTGACCGCGGCCGTGGACGGCGACAACGCGGCGGTGGTCATCACCAAGCCGGTCACCGACCCCCTGTCCCCGGCCGGCACCCTGCTGGCGCGCGTCCCGTTCGCGCAGCGGCTGTCGCACCTGCTGGCGCTCGACTCGGACCTGACCGGCCGCATCTTCCTGGGCGCCTATCTGATCCAGCCCAAGGACGACGGCTCGGGCGAGGTGATCGCGTTCGAGCAGGTTGTGGTGCTGGGGCGCGACGGCCGCGAGCTCGGCCGCATCGCGCTGCCGCCGCACACCGGTCCCGAGGAGACCTTCAGGCGCATCGCGGTCGACTCGGACGGCACTGTCTATCAGCTCGGCCTCGACGAGAGCGGGGCCACGCTGCGAGGGTTTTCGCCATGAAGAAGATCGCGACCGCGACGATGGCTCTGCTGGTGACGAGCTCCCTGCTGGCAACGCCGGAGTACATGACCCGCGACCAGATCATCCAGTACGGCAAGTGGGCCAAGGGCTATTCCTACTGGTGGGGCGGCTCGCGCTTCCGCGACGACCACACCCAGCTCGGCTCCTGCTCGGGTAGCTGTCCGAGCTGCAGCCACTGCCCCTCGTCGGCGCGCAACGGCTCGTGCAACAACAGCCTCGGCGAGTACGGCGGCGATTGCTCGGGGCTGGTCTGCAAGGCGTGGCAGGTCCCCAGCCCGGTCGCGCTGACGACCAATTCGCACCCCTACAGCACCTACCACTTTCGCAACAACACGACCCACTGGTCGCGGCTCAGCTCGTGGGGCAACGCCAAAAAGGGCGACGCCTTTGTCTACAACTACGACGGCCATGGCCACATCGTGCTGTACGAGAAGGGCGATCCGTGGGGCCTGCCCTACGTCTACGAGTGCAAGGGCTGCAGCCCGGGCTGCGTCTACAACCAGAAAGACATCACCTCGTCGTACATCGCGATCCGCCGCGTCAAGATCACCGAGGGCTCGACCGCACCGAGCACCGGCAAGATGATGGGCGCCGTCTACCTCAACAAGGACAACGACGACATGAGCGAGCGATTGCCCGGGGCGACGGTGACGGCTAGCGGCGGCGGCTCGACCACGGCGCGCGAAGGCGACGCCCTCTGGTCGTTCACGTTGAACGCGGGCACCTACACCTTCACCGCGGCGCTGTCGGGCTACGAGAGCGCCTCGCGCAGTTGCACCGTGGTAGCGGACGGCGAGGTGTGGTGCTCGATCGGGCTCACCCCGAGCTGCACCCCCGACTGCAGCGGCCGCGAGTGCGGCGCCGATCCGGTGTGCGGCAAGAGCTGCGGCACCTGCACCGGCATCGAGACCTGCAGTAGCAGCGGCCAGTGCGAGTGCGTGGCCGACTGCAGCGGCCGTGCCTGCGGCCCCGATCCGGTGTGTGGCCTCTCCTGCGGAAGCTGCGGCGACGGCGAGCAGTGCAGCGCCAGCGGCCAGTGCGAGTGCCAGCCGCAGTGCGGCGACCAGATGTGCGGCCTGGATCCGGTGTGCGGCCAGAGCTGCGGCGAGTGCGGCGACGGCAGCGTCTGCAACGGCACCCAGTGCGTGTGCGCGCCGCAGTGCGGCGGTCGGGTCTGCGGCCTGGATCCGGTGTGCGGCCAGAGCTGCGGCGCCTGCGGCGAGGGTCTGCTGTGCGACGGCAGCGGCCGCTGTGTGGATCCGGCCAGTTGCAGCGCGCAGTGCGAGGGCCGGGTGTGCGGCCTCGACCCGGCCTGCGGCAAGAGCTGCGGCCTCTGCAGCGCCGAGCTGGCGTGCGACGCGGCCGGTCAGTGCGTCGCCATCGACCCGAGCCAGGGCAAGCTCTACGGCTATGTGGTGGCGCTGGCAGAGCCCGGCGACCAGGCCGAAATGAAGGCGGCGAGCAAACGGATCAGCCAGGCCCGCGTGATGCTCGACGACGGCACCAGCGCGGTCGCCGACGAAAACGGTTACTTCGAGCTGCTGGTAACGCCGCAGCAGTGGACTCTGATCGCGTCGGCCGCTGGCTACGCCGACGGCGAGGCCACCTGCCAGGCCACCGCCGGCGCCGCCACCGAGTGCTACGTCGCCGTCTATCCCGCGCTGAAGGGGACGAGCGCGCCCGAAAAGGCGGCCGTAGGCTGGCACAGCGGTTGCGCGGCGATCGAGCCGGCGCCGGGAGCGTTCCCGCTCGGGCTGGCGCTGCTGGCGCTGCTGCGCCGCCGCCGCTGACGCTGACGCCGCGCGCCCTCCTCCGTCGGGATCCGCCGACTTCTAGACATTCGGTTCTCTCCGGCGTCGGTTCTGTTAGACTGCGCGTCGCCTCCGCACGGGTGGCGCAGGAGCGACCGATGACGCTGCAGCACAGCCGCCGCTACCGGGTGAGCTTTGGCACTCCCGAGGACATCTTCAGCCACATCCTGTTCCTGCTCGGCGCGGTCGCCATCTTCTTCACCGATCAGGTGAGCCGCAGTCTCCACCTCGGAGGCGTCCTCGCCTTTGGCATCGCCTTTCTCTACTTCGCGCTGTACCTGCGCTTCAGCGGTCTGCGCCGGCAGGTCGGCCAGCTCGAGCGCGAGCTGCGCGCGCTGCAGGAGGACATCGAGGCGGCGCTGTCGGAGGAGGACGACGAGGACGACGAGGACGGTGACGGCTAGCGCAGGTTGCGGATCGAGGTCATCTGCATCTCGTGGATGGCCTTCATCATGTTGGAGAGCATCTCGAACACGCGCTGCCGCTCGTTGATGGCGATCTGCAGCTCGTGCTGAGCGCGGACGTCGCTCTTGCGACCCGCGCCAGCTCCCCGCTCGTCGGAGCTGAAGAACCGCGAGATCTCGTCGCTGGCCGGATCGCGCACCGGCTTGGCCGCGGCCTGGTCGTCGGCCGGCGGCACGGGCACTGCCTCCGGCGGCACGGGCGCTGCCTCCGGCTCCGCGGTCCGCGGCGCGGCGGCCGACCGCTTCTTACTCTTGGCCGGTGCCGGCTGTGCACCGC
This sequence comes from Deltaproteobacteria bacterium, assembly GCA_016934455.1. Classification (GTDB taxonomy): domain Bacteria; phylum Myxococcota; class JACRCW01; order JAFGSX01; family JAFGSX01; genus JAFGSX01. The sequence goes on along the minus strand of JAFGSX010000581.1, from coordinate 17,670 downwards.
TGTCGGCGGTGGGGCTCGCGGCGTCGAGCTGGGCGCCGACATCGGCCGGCAGCTCGGTGTCGATGGCGGTCTGCCGCGCCACCACCTGATCGCGCAGCGCCCTGAACGGCTTGAACTTCTCCTTGAGCCCCTTGTCGGGCTGGTACAGCGTGTTGATGACGTACAGGGCGATCTGGTCCTCGAGCTTGGACGAGCTCTGCAATCTGCGGCAGACCGTCGAATCCTGCCAGTTGTTGACTCCCGGCGGGGGTGCGCTGCCCAGGTCGACGGGCCGCCCCAGCGTGGTCTCGCACCAGCCTGCGATCGCGGCGTGGGCCTCGCTGGTCATGGGCATGCCGACCTGCAGCGCGCTCTCGAACGAGGTGCCGAGCAACTTCTGCACTTCTGGGGGCAGGCGGTTGAGATAGCCGACCAGCTTGGCGGCCTCGCCGGCCGTGACATTTGTGCCCTGTTCGGATTTCTCGGTCGTCGCGTGGTGCGCCACCTGCACGATGGCCTCGAGAGTCCGCGCCACCCGTTGCGGGCCGTCGCCTCTGCCGGTCTTGCCGGAGCTACCGGGCCGACTCGACCCGTCCGGGTGCGGCTCGACCCCTGTCCGGGCATCTAGATCGGGGGCTCCGGCCCCCAACGGCCTCGAACCACCGCGCTGCCTGCCCTCCTCGATACGCGCCAGCTCCTCCATCTTCTCGAGCGCATTCTTCTCGGCCTTGTCCGCCATCAGCAGCAAAAAGGCGAACAGGATCTCCTCGAACGAGCCGCCCGACGCCAGCACCTCGGCCAGGTAGCTGCTGGCGCTGCCGGCGTGCAGATCCGAGTTGGCGCGATAGGCGAGGTAGGCATCCGGCCCCTGCTCACCGTAGCTCTCGACCACGGCGCGGGTCAGCAGCTTGCGGCTGTCCGGATCGAGCCTGAGCCTGCCATCCTTCTGCATGCCGAGCAGCGAGGCGGTCACCGTGCGCCGCAGCTCCTCGGGCAGGCCCTCTGTCCCCTTTATGATCTCGCTGAACTCGCGCTTGGGCACGCTCGACGCCGGCGCCTCGTTCTGCACCTTGCGCGACATGGCGTTCATGCCCGGCTGCAGCTCGACCGCCGCCGGCAGCTTCTCGGGCGGAACACCGAGAAACGAGGCAAAGGCCGCTCGCGCGTCGGTGGTGCAGTCCCAGTGATCGGTCGCCGTGAGCCGATCGAGGATCGCGTTCTTCAGGTCATTGAGCTGCTGCTTTGGCAGCAACTGCGCCTGATCGATGATCTGCTGCGCCTCGGCTCCGGTGATCGCCTTGCCGCCCTGCGAGGTCGGGGCGAGCGAGGCCTCGAGCTGCGCCATGAGCGCCTGGGTCAGGACAATGGCGCGGGCCTGGTTCTCGATGCGGGTAGGCATTGGTTTACTCCTTGCGATCAGGTCGCGGTGACACCGACTATTATCACCATGGCCGCAATTTTGGGCGCGGTTGTTAGGGCGCCGGACGGCGGGCCCCAAACGCGCTAGCGGCTCACAGTTGCCGGTGTGGGCGGCCGCGGCGGCGCCTTGACGCCGCAACCCAGGGCGAGCGCGGCCATGGCGCACAGCGCGAGCAGGCGGCCGTGGCGGGCGATCTGATCCGAGCCGTGTCGTTTTTTCATTTGGCCGTCCGGTTGATGCGAAACGCGTACAGCTTGCGGTCGCCGGAGGGAATGTAGAAGATGTTGCCGTCGAGCGCCGGATCCCCCTCGATCTTGTAGCCGGTCTTGTAGCTCCAGAACAGGTGGCCGCTGAAGCGGTCGACCAGGTAGATCTGCTGATCGTCGCTGCCGCCGCCGAAGAGAACCAGGTTCTGGTAGATCGCCGGCCGCGAGATGACCGCGCCCAGGGTCGCGAACTTCCAGCGCAGCGCTCCGCTGGCCGCATCCAGCGCGTAGAGATGCCGGTCGGTGCCTCCGATGTAGACGATGCCGTCGTCGCTGACCGTCGGCGAGCCGTTGACCTCGTCGTCGGTCTTGAACTTCCAGCGCACGCGCCGGGTCGCCGCGTCCAGGGCGTAGACATTGCCGTCGTTGGCGCCGAAGAAGATCGCGCCGTCCCGGAAGGCCGGGGTCGAGGTGATGCCCTGCCTGGTGGCGGCGCCGTCGCTGGCGAAGCGCCACGCCAGCAGGCCGCTCCTGAGATCGATCGCGTACAGGTGGCCGTCGAGGTTGCCCAGCACGACGTTGTCCCCGACCCGCAGCGGCGACGAGTAGCTGAAGTCGCCGGGCTTCACCTCGGCCGCCGTCGGCGGTCCGGAGGGGATGCTGGCGGCCATGCTGCTGGCCGCCAGATCGGTCCGCTCGGGGTAGATCCAGACCTTGGTCCGGTCGGCGGTGCGCAGCGCGTAGACCCGATCGTCGTAGCTCGAGAAGATGACGAGGTCGTCGACCAGCAGCGGATCGCTCTTGATGCGATCGAGCGCCGCGAATCTCCAGACCTCCTTGCCGCCGAGGTCGAGCGCGTAGAAATTGTGGTTGGTGCTGCCGAAAAAGACCTTGCCGGCGGCGATCGCGGGCGCGCTGACCACATCCTTGCGCACGGCGAAGCGCCAGCGCAGCTTGCCGTTCTTGTCGACGGCGTGCACCTCGCCGTTCTCGGAGCCAAAGACGATCAGCTCCGGCGACAACGCGGGCGACGAATAACAGGGCGCCGCGGCCCAGTACTCCCACAGCTTCTCGACCGGCGGCTGACAACCGCTGGCGACGAGCAGCCACGCCGTCCAGAGCGCCGTTCCCGCCGCGATCACCCGCGCTGATTTCATCCGTCCGACCTCGCGCCCAGCATGTTAGCGGCCAAATGGGGCGCTGCAAACAGCCAGCTAGTAGCCGACGGCGGCGCCCTCGCCGCGCGGATCGGCGGCTCCCGCCAGCCGGCCGTCGGGCAACACCCGCACCGCCATCGCGTTGCCCCACGGCTCGCGCACCACCAGCGTGTGGCCACGCGCGAACAGGGCGCGCCGCGTCTCGGGCTCGAGCGCGTACGGCTCGCACCAGACCTCATCGGGCAGCCACTGGTGGTGCAGGCGCGGCGCGGCGACGGCGGCGGCGACGTCCATGTCGTAGTCGAGGGTGTTGAGGACGATCTGCAGCACGGTGGTCGGGATGGTCGAACCCCCCGGGCTGCCCGCGGCCAGCACCAGCTTGCCGTCCCTGAACACCAGCGTCGGCGCCATGCTCGAGAGCGGGATCTTGGCCGGTGCGATGGCGTTGGCGTCGTTGCCGACCATGCCGTAGGCGTTGGGCACACCCGGCTTGGCCGAAAAATCGTCCATCTCGTTGTTGAGCAGGATACCGGTGCCCGGTACCACCACGGCCGCGCCGAACGGCGTGTTGACGGTGAAGGTCAAGCTCACCGCATTGCCCTCGCCGTCGACGACGATCAAATGCGAGGTGTGGGCGCTCTCGGCGCGACCGCCGGCCGCCGTCGCCAGGCCGAGCGAGGGCGTGCGGCGCGCCGGATCGATGGCGCGGTACAGCGCGTCGAGCCGCGGCGGCGCCAGCAGCTCGCCGGTGGGTGGCTTGACGAACGCCGGATCGCCGAGCCGCTCCGCGCGGTCGGCGTAGGCCCGGCGCTCGGCCTCGATCAGGAAGTGAAGCGTGCGCGCGTCGCGGTAGTCGCGCTGCCAGGTCCGGTCGCGCTCGAGCAGCCCCAGGATCTCGAGCAGCAGCAGCCCGCCCGAAGAGGGCAGCGGCATCGAGACCACGGTGTAACCGCGGTAGCGACCGCTCAGCGGATCGCGCCACACCGGCTTGAAGCTGGCCAGATCGCGGGCCGTGATCAGGCCTCCGCTGTCGGCCATGTCGGCCGCGATCGCCTCGGCGATCTCGCCCCGGTAGAACACCTCGTCGCCGCCGGTCGCGATCTGCAGCAGGGTCTCGGCCAGGTCGCGCTGCACCAGCAGATCGCCGACCTGGTACGGCTTGCCTCCTTTGAGAAAGACATCCGCCGCGCCCGGGTCGGCCTCGAGATCGCGCAGCCGCCCGGAGCTGGCGTCGACGAACCGCTGGGTGACGACGAATCCCCGGCTCGCCAGATCGATCGCCGGCGCCATGACCTCGGCCAGCCGCAGCCGACCGCCCGCGCGCACCAGCTCGGCCAGGCCGGCCACGGTGCCGGGCACGGCCACCGCGCGGTGGCCGGTGGTCGACGCGTCGGGGATCACCTGGCCCCGGTTGTCGAGGTAGAGATTGCGCTCGGCGCCGAGCGGTGCCCGCTCGCGGAAGTCGAGGGCGCGGGTGCGGCCCTTGATCCGCTCGTAGACGAGGGCGAAGCCACCGCCGCCGATGCCGGCCGAGAACGGCTCGACCACACCGATGGCGAACGCCGCCGCCGCCGCCGCGTCGACCGCGTTGCCGCCGCGCTTGAGCACGGTGATCGCGGCCTGGCTGGCCAGCGGATGGGCGGTGACCACCATGCCGCGCCGTCCGATCGCCGGCGCCGGAGCGGCCGCGCTCGCCGGCAGCGAGACGACAACAGCGGCGAGCAGCGGCAGCGCTGCACCCGACACGAACCGGTTCCTCACGCCACACCCCGCGGGAAGAGGTCGCATTGCCAACGCCACCCTATCAGAGCGTAGCCGGACGCGATGTCAATGCTGCCGCGACCGGCCCGCCTGTGCTATGAGACGCGCACGGGGCCGGAGAGCAGGAGCAGAGACCGATGGCAGTCCAATTTCGCGGCGCGATGACCGCACTGATCACGCCCTTCAGGGACGGCGCCTTCGACCGCGACGCGATGGCCGGGCTGATCGAACAGCAGCTCGGCGCGGGCATCGACGGCCTGGTGCCGTGCGGCACCACCGGCGAGGGCGCGACCCTGACGCTGGACGAGCACCGCACCGTGGTGCGCTTCGTGGTCGAGCAGGTGCGCGGCCGGGTACCGGTCATCGGCGGCGCCGGCAGCAACAACACCCACCACGCCATCGAGCTGCAGAAGCTGGTCAAGGAGGCGGGCGCCGACGGTGCGCTGCAGGTGACGCCCTACTACAACAAGCCCAACCAGCGCGGCCTGGTGGCGCACTTCAGGGCCGTCGTCGACGCCTGCCCGCTGCCGACGCTTCTCTACAACGTGCCGGGCCGCACCGGCTGCGATCTGCAGCCCAGGAGCGTGTCCGAGCTGGCCCAGCACCCGAGCATCGTCGGCATCAAGGAGGCGACCGGCCTCGCCGCGCGGGCGCAGGAGATCCTCAACCTGGTGCCGCCCGACTTCGCCGTGCTGTCGGGCGAGGACGCGGTGATCCTGCCGCTGCTGGCCATCGGCGGCCACGGCGTGATCTCGGTCGTCAGCCACGTGGCGCCCGCCGCGGTCGCCGGGCTGTGCGATGCGGCGCAGCAAAACGACGCCGTCACCGCCCGGCGTCTGGCGCGGCAGCTCGCGCCGCTGGCCCGGCTGCTCTTCGTCGACACCAACCCGATCCCGGTCAAGACCGCCTGCGCCGCGCTCGGCCTGTGCCGCGAGGAGTTAAGGCTGCCCCTGGTAGCCATGGAGCCGGCCGACCGCGACAGGTTCGTCGCCGACCTGCGGGCGATCGGCGTCGCGGGGCTGCGGTGAGCGAGCTGACCCTGGCGCTGTTCGGCGCGATCGGCCGCATGGGGCGGCGGCTGGCGGCTCTGAGCGGAGAGCACGGCTGGCGCGTGGTCGGCGCGCTGGTCGAGCCGGCCGATGCGCAGCCGGGCCGCACCCTGCGCAGCGCCGTGCCCGAGCTCGACGCCGGCCGCGACGTCCTCCTGACCTCCGATCCGCAGCGGGCGGTGCGCGGGGCGGCCGCCGTGATCGACTTCGCGCTGGCCAGCGGGCTGCGGCCGCGGCTGGACGCGGCAGTGGCCGCGCGCGCCGCCTACGTGCTCGGCGCCACCGGGCTCTCGGGCGACGATCAGGCCGCGCTGGACGCGGCCAGCCGGGAGATCCCGCTGCTGTGGGCGCCCAACATGTCGCAGGGCATCGGCGCCCTGCTCGAGCTGGTGGCCCGCGCCGCCGCGGCGTTGCCCGATTTCGAGGTCGAGGTGCACGAGCTGCACCATCGCCACAAGGCCGACGCCCCGTCCGGCACCGCGATCGCCCTCGCCGACGCGGCCGCTGCCGCAAGGGCGGCCGGCGACAGCGAGCTGCTGCTGTGCCGGGGCCGCAACCCGGGCCCGCGGCGCGCCGGCGAGATCGGGGTGGTGGCGACGCGAGGCGGCGACGCCGTGGGCGAGCACACGGTCTTCCTGTTCGGCGCCGGCGAGCGCGTCGAGCTGACGCACCGGGCGACCTCGCGCGACATCTTCGCCCACGGCGCGCTGCGCGCGGCGAGGTTTTTGGTCAACCGGCAGCCCGGCCGCTACGCGATGGCGGACGTGCTCGCGACGCACCGTGTTGAAAAATCGGCACCCGCTCGTTAATGACTTGCCGGATCGCCTCCAAACGGCTCTAAATAGCGGACCCGCGCGATCGGCACCGGCCCCGGCCGGGCCACAGCACGCGCGCCGGCGAGGGGAGCTTCCATGCGAAGAATGAAGTTCACGGGAGTCGGTGCCTACGTTCCGGAGCGCGTGGTCACCAACCACGACCTCGAAAAGATGATGGACACCAGCGACGAGTGGATCCAGCAGCGCACCGGCATCGTCGAGCGGCGCTGGGTCGAGCCGGGCCTGGAGAACTCGGACATGGCGGCCAAGGCCACCCTGGCCGCGTGCCAGGACGCCGGCTGCGACGTCAAGGACATCGACCTGATCATCTACGCCACGCTGTCGCCCGAGTATCTGTTCCCGGGCACCGGCGTGGTCCTGGAAAAAAAGCTCGGCCTGACCAGAACCCCGGTGCTCGACATCCGCAACCAGTGCTCGGGGTTTCTGTACGGCCTGGCGGTCGCCAACGGCATGATCGCGTCGGGCATGTACCAGCGCATCCTGCTGGTCGGCTCCGAGCTGCACTCGCGCGGACTCAACAAGTCGACCGCCGGCCGCGACGTGACCGTGATCTTCGGCGACGGCGCGGGCGCGACCGTGCTCGAGGCCACCGACGAGGACAAGGGATTGATCGACATCCTGATCCACGCCGACGGCCGCTACGCCGAGGATCTGACCTGCCTGTTGCCCAGCGCGCGCGTCGAGGGTTTCATCACCCCCGAGCAGGTCGCGCGGGGCGAGCACTATCCGCACATGGCCGGCAACAAGGTGTTCAAGCACGCCATCGTCAAGATGCCCGAGGCGATCCAGGAGGTGTGCAAGCGCAACCACCTGACGCCGCGCGACCTCGACGTGCTGATCCCGCACCAGGCCAACCTGCGCATCAACGAGATCGTGGGCCGGGCGCTCGAGATCGAGCCCAAGGTCTTCAACAACATCCAGAAGTACGGCAACACCACCGCCGCCAGCATCCCGCTGGCCATGCGCGACGCGCTCGATCAGGGCTTTCTCAAGCCCGGCCACCTGCTCGGCCTGACCGCGTTCGGCTCCGGCTTCACCTGGGGCGCGGCGCTGGTGCGCATGTAGGCGGGTCGCGCAGTCAGGCGATCCCGGTCGTCTTGCTGATCGGCGCGGTCTCCTCCGCGCCGTCGCCGCGGGCGCGACCGTCCTCGCGCCCGCCCGCCGCGTGGCGCCGCTCGTGCTCGGCGATCTCCTTGCGCACCGCGTCCATGTCCAGCGCGCGCACCTTGTCGACCAGCTCCTTGAGGATCGGCGCCGGCAGCATGCCCGGCTGGTTGAAGACCAGGATGCTGTCCCTAAACACCATCAGCGTCGGGATCGAGCGAATGCCGAGGGCTCCGGCCAACCCCTGCTCATCCTCGGTGTTGCATTTGGCAAAGGTCAGGTCCGGATTGTCCGCCGCCGCCTTCTCGAACACCGGACCGAAGGCGCGGCACGGCCCGCACCAGGGCGCCCAAAAATCGATGAGCACGATGCCGTCCTTCTTGACCAGATCTTCGAAGTTCCTGTCGGTGACATGCTCGAGCGCCATGGCAGCCTCCGTTCGAGCGCGCGACGCGCGCCCGCCAGTTGCACCACTGGGCAAGAGCCTCGGCCGCAAAAAAGGATTCGAGCGCCGGCGCAGCCGATCACCGCCGCGGCGGAATGGTGGCGTCGCAGCCCAGAGTGAAGAAGGCGATGCCGTAGTTGCTGTTGTACGACGGCATGTCCTGCGGCGAGGTGGGGCTGTCGTCGAGCTCGTTGCCATCCGCGCCGGCGTAGGGCGCGGTCAACGCGACCACGACCAGGCCGCCGGCGATCGGCGCGGCAGCCATGGCCGGCGCGTTGAAGGGATAGTAGTGCTCCATCGAGGCAAAGGTCCGCCTGGTCTGGCTGTAGATGGCAATCGGCGAATCCACCGCAATGGCTTCGAAGTCGCCGTCGGCCGAGGCCAGGTAGACCGTGAGCTGTCCATCCGAGCGCAGCAGCAGCGCCGCCGGCTGCCCGGCGAAGGTCGTTGCGGTGAGCGCTTTGATGGCGCCTGACTCGGCGCTGACCGCGCTGCGCTGCTGCACGCCCTGCTCGCCTCGATCGACAAACAGGATCAACTCGTCCTGCTGCGAGCAGACCGCCCGCAGGTCATCGGTTGTTTGGCACTGGCGCCACATCCAGCCGCTCAGACCGAGGCCGGGAGAGAGCCCGAGCCCGCGGGCGATGCCGCCGAGATGGAGTTCGCGGGCGGCGGTCGGGTTGGCGGCGGTGGCCGGATCGATGAGCACGCCGCCGTAGTCCCAGGTCTGGCCAAGCGCGACCGAGTCGCAGTCACAGGTCGAGCAGCAGCAGTCGCCACAGCCGACATTCCCCAGCTCCTCGACGTGGGTCAGCGCGATCAGCGGTCGCTGATCGGCGACCGCGACCTGCAGCAGGCGGGCGTTGGGCACGTACGAGGAGATCGGGTCGTCCCAGCCGTAGACCTGGCGCGGCGACGAGACCTGGCCCGCGCGATCGACGCTGTACGCGAACACGTTGGCGCCGGGCGGCGTCAGGTCCGTCAGCCGCGCCGCGGTCAGCGCGATGTGGCTGGTGCCGCCGGCGACATCCAGCGCCAGCAGCCCGGGGAAGTCGTAGCCACCGTTGCCGACGCAGACGTCGCGGTACGGCGAACCGTCGGCCGGGTAGCGCCGCAGCAGCAACTGGCAGGGCTCGATCGCGACCGGGTCGGCGCAGGCGTAATCGCCGGAGCAGCAGCCCCGGCAACCGCCGACCAGGGTCAGCAGATCGTCGCCATCGTAGGCGGCGCGGGTCTGCTCGGCCACGAACATCAGCTCGCTCGAGACGATGGCGCCATGGGCCTCGAGCCGGGTGCGCATGACCTGGACCGCCACGTCCTGCCAGCAGGGGTTGTAGGCCCAGATCACCTCGAGGCCACCGCTGGCCGGCACGTGGATCGCGAGCACCGCCGTCGGATCGCCGTACGGGTAGTAGACGGCGCCGACGTTGGCGAACATGCTGTTGTAGAGAAAATCGACCGGCCGCGAGGCAGCCAGCGGGACACCGGCGCCGGGCTGGCAGACGCCGGCGCGGCAGACATCGCCGCTGGTGCAGAGGTCGCCGTCGTCGCACGGCATGCCGTCGGGCGCGGGTCCGCCGCGGCACTCGCCGCTCATGCAAATGCGCATCTCGGCGCAACTGAAGTCGCCGCACGGCGTGCCGTCGGCCGCCATCTCGACGCGACAGCCGGTCCGAGCGTCGCAGCGGCCGGCCGTGCACGGATCGTCCGCGGCGCAGCGGCCGTGGTCCGGGATCGCCACGCAGCCCACGGCCTCGTCGCAGGCGTCGATGGTGCAGTCGACGGCGTCGGCGCAGACGACCGGCTGGCCGAGGCAGAGCCCCCGCACGCAGCGGTCGTCCTCGGTGCAGCGCCGTCCGTCGTCGCAGGGACCGACCCGCGGCTCGTGGCGGCAAGCGCGGACGTCCAGCTCGAACAGATCCTCGGTACAGGGATTGCCGTCCTCGCAGTCGGGCAGCTCGCCGCGGCCGCTCAGGCCCACCATCTCCGAGGCCGCGGGATCGGCCTGGTCGAACAGGTGCAGCGTGGCCGCGAACGGCTCGGGCCGATCCGGCTCGAAGGCGAGCTCGAGCGACCGGCGGGCGCCGATCTCGAGATAGAGCTCGTCGGCCGCGGCGCTGAAGACCGCGGCCGGCGCGCCAGCGATCTCCATTTGCAGCCAGAGCCCGACCTGGCCGCGGTTGACCACCTCCAGTGCGACCGCGGCGCGCTCGCCCACGGCGAGGGTGCCGAAATCGACGGTCGCGGCAGCGACGCCAAAACCCGCGCGCAGGGCCAGCGGGCTCACGTCGTCCGGCTGGCACGCCACCCCGAGGATCAGAGCAAAGGCGATGGAACAGGTTATGGCTTTCATGGTGGCGGAATGAGCTGCAAGCGACGAGCCCGCCGCTGCGATTCGATAACAATTTGAAATTGCTTGGTTATCTTTACGAGATCGAGCTTCTGTCCCCCGGGTCGGGCCGGCGCTCGGCGGATTTCTGAAATCAGAAAAGCGACGGGCCAGCCACCGCAGGTAATCAAAGCCGCCGGCGGCCGGTCGTTCTGGATGCCGGAGTGGCATTTCGGCGCGGAGCGTTCGCTGTTAAGCTCCAGGAGGAAAGAGATGTCTCACTCGCGTCCATGGCTCGGCCTGGTCCTGCTAACCGCCTTGACGGCGTGCAACCCGCTCGATCTGCTTTCGAGTGGAGGTTTTGGCGATACCCGAGCCCGAGTTGGCAGCAGCCGCGTGAGCGGCCGCGCGCTGACCGCGGACGGCGCGGCGGTGGCCGGGGTGCGCGCCTTTCTGGTCAAGGACCACCAGGCCGTGGCGTCGGCCGCGACCGGCGCCGACGGTTCTTTCGAGCTGGCCGCCGACGTGATCGGTCCGGCCGGCGTGCTGATCAACGACGGCCGCGGCAAAGGCGCGCTCAAGCAGTTCGCGCTCTACCAGGGCCACAACGATGCCGGCGACCTCTACCTGCAGCCTCTCGACAGCATCGCGCCGGTGGTAGACCTGCACGGCGTCGGCTTCGAGGAGCGCGCCACCCGCGACCGCGGCAACTACCGCTGGCCGGTCTTCAACTCGAACGCCAGCGCGGCCTATGCCATGCGCAAGCTGGGCGGTGAGGATAGCTACGAGATCGTCGAGATCGCGCTGCCCTCGGGCAGCGAGCGGGTGCTGATGAGCGGCGAGCAGATCGGGTACAGCCCATTGGAGCTATTGGCCGATCGCGTCCTGCACTACAGCGGCTACCGACCCTGCACCATCGATGGCCAGCAGTATAGCTGCGAGAGCAACGTGTTGCTCGACGTTGTCAGCGGCCAGGAGCTGCTCTCCATGCCGTGGTGGGAGGTGCGGTCGTGGCCGTTCGCGGCCGACGGCCAGATCTACTTCTTCCGCGGCGTCGAGCGGCGGGAGGCCTACGACACGTTGTTTGGCCCAGTCTACGCGTACCAGGTGCGGCCGGCGCGGCTCGACCCCGAGACCGGCGAGCTGACCATGGGGCCCGTGCCTGGCTTCGGCTGGGTGACCCAGTTGAATGCCTTTGTCCACGGCAATGGCCGGGTCGCCTTTGTGCCGGCCCACGACTGCGACCCGGCGAGCGACCCCGAGTGCTCGTTCAACGTCGCGCAGGCGCTCTACACCACCGACCTGGCCACGCTGGTCACGCGCCACGTCGCCTCTCTGTCGGCGACGATCTCGTCCTCGCCGATCTGGTTCACCGAAAACGGCTGGGACGGCAGCGCGCTTTTCACGGCCCAGGGGTACGACTACCAGACGAACACGCAGAAGATCCTGCGCATTGACATCGACAGCGGCGCGATCTCGACGCTGCGCACTCTCGACTGCACGATCGACGGCTGCCTCAACTACGGCAAGGCGCTGGCGGCACCCGACCGGAGCACGCTGCTGGCGCTGCTCTCGCGCTACCAGGAGAACCAGCCCACCGCCGATCGCGCCCTGGTGAAGATCGACCCCTTCGACGGTGCGCTGACAACGCTCGACACGGAGCAGTCCGTCGCCGGGGTCGATTTTACGCTCTGCGGCGACGACTACCCGAGCTGCGACCTGGCCTGCGGCGCCGGCGGCAGCGTCGAGGTACAGCAGATCGTGCCGGCCGAAGTCGGCCAGCGGTTCGGCGCGGTCGTCGAGTACGCGGCGGACGGCAGCAGCCGGGCGCGGCTGTTCGCGATCGGCGAGTCCGACGGCGTGCCGACCATCGTGCGGCGCTCCGACGGCGCCGGTGAGGCGGTGCTGCTGCGCGATCTGACCAGCGGCTTCATGCAGATCGCGGTCGGCGCGGCCGGCAGCGAACCCGGCGATCTGCTGCAGCTCACTTTCATCACCGCCGATCACCACGACCTGGTCTATGCTCCGACCGGCGACTATCTCTACTACTTCACGCGCGACCCGATCTCGGGCTACGAGCAACTGTTTCGCATCGCCGCCCGCGGGCTGGCCGATGCGCCGATGTGAATGGAACACGCGTTCGAGGCAGCTTGCTCGGGTGACCCCAAGGCGCTGCGCGCGCTGTTCGACCAGTATCAACGCCGGGTCATGGGCTACTGCCTGCTGTCGACGCACGGAGACCGCGAGCAGGCGATGGATCTGACCCAGGACACCTTCACCCGCGCCTTCAAGAGCCTGCACCGGCTGGGCGATCCCGCGCGCTTCGGCGGCTGGCTGTTCGCCATCGCGGCCAACGTCTGCCGCAGCCACGGCGCGGCCGAGCAGCGGCGGCGCCAGGTCATGGAGCTGTTCGGTCTGGAGCTGCAGGCCGAGGCGCCCGACGACAAGTCGGCGCGCGAGCAGCGGATCGAGGCGGTGCAGCGGGTGCTGGCCGCGATCGAGGACCCGACGCTGCGGCAGATCGTCACGCTCAAATACTGCGAGCCCGAGCACACCACGCGCCAGATCGCCGAGCAGCTCGGCATCCCACACGGCACGGTCACGGTCAAGTTGATGCGGTTCAGGGCCGCGGTGCGGCGCGAGCTGGCCTGCGAGCTGCTCGACGCCGAGGAGGTGTGAGATGGCCGACTGCCCGATCGCGACGCGCGAGCGGATGCTCGCCCTGCTGGCTCGCAAGCTACCCGCGGCCGAGCAAAAACAACTGCGCGCGCACCTGCGCACGCCGTGCGAGCGCTGCCTCGAGCTGCTGGAGCAGCTCGGCGAGGACGAGCTGGCGACCGCGCTCGCCGGCGACAAGGCCAGGCTGTCGCGGCGCGAGCGAAAGTTCCTGTTCCGCTCCACGCTGTCCGACGAGCTGCAGCCGACCACCTTCTGGGACGGTCTGCGCGGGTTGGCCCAGGTGCCGACGCTGCTGCCCGCCTACACCGCCGTGCTGGCGCTGGTCGTCGGATTCGGCATCTACCACCTGGCGGCGCCGCCCGATGCCCGGCAGCGCTACACCGGGATCAAGGCCGCCGGGGAGCAGTCGCCGGCGCTGCAGGTGAGCCTGATCGCCGTCGTCGGCAAGGTCACCGATGGTCAACCCGACGTGATCCGCCGCGCCGCTAACGACGAGCAGCTCGCCAGCGACGAGCTGCTGCTGTTCCGCTACCGGCTCAACGAGCCAGCCTACGTCTACCTGCTGGCCGAGGGAAGCGACGGGCTCGAGATCCTGTACCGCGGCGACGCCGAGCTGGCGACCGCGGGCGAGCACGAGCTGGGGTCGGAGGAGCAGGCGCTGGCGCTCGATGTGCGGCTGCTGGGCGCGGATGCCCACATCGCTCTCGTCGCCAGCGCCGAGCGACTGCCGCTGCTGTCCCAGATCGAATCGCTCGATACCCTGATCGACCCCGAACGGCGCGTCGACGCCTGCCTGAGCTGCGCCGTCGACGCGCTGCGCGTGCGCGCGCCCGCTCAGCCATGAGGCGCGCGTCCGGCATCGCAGCGCTGGCAGCGCTGGCCGCGTGCGCCAGCGTCGGCAGCGGCGAGAAGGGGGCCGCTCTGGTGCCGTTCGGGCCGGCCGGCATCACGGCGCAGGCAAGCGCGCCGCGGCGGGTGGCGCTGCTGGTCGGCATCGACCGCTTCGAGGACGAGCGCTTTCCCGGCCTGCGCTTTGCCGCGGCCGACGCCCGCGCCATGGCCGGCGCCCTGCATGGATTCGACCAGGTGCAGGTGTTGACCGCGGCCGAGCAGACCACGCGCGCCGCGATCCTGGCCGCGCTGGCCGACCTCGACCGAGCGGTGCGCGATCCGCGCGACACGGTGGTACTCTATCTGTCGACCCACGGATCGCTCGGCCGCGCTCCCGGCGGCCAGCTCCAGCGCTTTTTGGCGGCGCGCGACACCCGCATGAACGTGCTGGCCCAGACCGCGATCGGCGTCGACGATCTGCTGCAGGCGGTCGACCGCCTGCGCTCGCGGCGCAAGGTGGTGGTGCTGGCCACCTGCCACAGCGGCAGCGGCAAGTCGCACCTCGACGATGAGCTGGCCGCGGCGCTGGCCGAGCACAAGGCGGCGCTGCCGCCGGCGCCGCTGACCGAGGTCTCCGAGGCGACCATCGTGCTGACCGCCTGCGCCTACGGCGAGACCGCGCGCGAAAGTGCAGAACTTGGCCACGACATCTATACTTATTTTTTCCTGGAAGGGTTGAGCGACCACCGCGCCGACCGCGACGACGACGGCGCGGTCACCGCCAGCGAGGCCCACGACTACGCGCGCGATCGCACCTACGCCTACACCAGCGGCGTGCAGCGGCCGACCGCCGAGAGCGACGTGCTCGGCCGCGACCCGATCGTGCTGGCCGGGGCGCTGCTGCGGCTGGCGCAGCCGGTGCTGTACAGCTACTCGCCGTCGGCGGAGGGGCTGGCGCTGTTTGTCGACGGCACCGAGAAGGGCGCGCTGCCGGGCGGGGTGGCGGTGGGCGCGGGCGCGCATGAGATCGAGCTGCGAGACCAGGGCAGCGGCGCCACGCTCTACCGCGGCAGCGTCGAGCTGGCGGCCGGCCAGCGCAGCGACATGACGCGGCTGATCCCCAGGCCGCGCGATCTGCTGCTGGTGGCGCAACTGGGCGGACAGGCGCCGCTGCTGGGCGCGGCGGACTATCTGCCGCCGACGCTCGCCGCCGGCGCGGCGGTGCAGGTGCGCGAGTGGCCCTGGCCGCACCTGGTCTCGACGCTGCGAACCAGCTACCTGGTCGGCGCCGGCACCGCGCCCGGCCACGGCGAGGTGCTCCCCTACTGGTTGCACGCGATCGACCTCGGCCTCGACGTCGGCTACGCCTTCGCCCTCGGCGATCGCCTCGATCTGACGCCGACGCTCGGCCTGGGCACGCCGATGGCGATGCGGCAGTTCAGCAGCGCGACCTACCGCGGTCGCGAGCTGGTGCGCGGCACCCGCGCCACCCTGGCGCTGCAACTCGAGTGGCGGGTGCTCGAAGATCTGTGGCTGATGCCGCGCCTCGAGTTGGGCGCGCTGGCCATCCGGCTCGGCGACGCCATCGGGCCCTACCCCTACCTCTCGATCGGATTGGGAGTGGGGTACGCGCTGTAGCGCGGGCCGGTCTAGAAACCGATGCCGTAGATGACCGGGCCGACTTCGCCGACGCCGCCGTCGCACTGGACGCCGTAGAGTGTGCCGGCCTCGAACCCGGCGCCGTCGTCGGCCGTCGCGTCCACCGCCCCGGCGTCGCCGGCGTCGACCTCGATGCCGTACACCGGCGCCCCGTATTCGACGCCGTACAGGGTCTTGAAGCAGGCGTCGAGAGCCAGTGCCAGTCCGGCCGCCGATCCCGCCATGGCGAGCTTGGAGCGGCGGCGCCTCTGCAGCCGGCGTTCGATCTCGGCCAGCACTCCGTCGACGTGATCTCGCATCTGTTGGTCGTTCATGGCGGTCCCCTGGCGATGGCCATCGCGCATGCAGCGGAGGGGATGATAGCAGACCTCGGCCCGATCGCGGCACCGCGGAATTCGCCCTCGGCCCGGATCCTGCAAAATCCGAACGGCTCCCCCCCGGGCCGGGGAATGGCGGCGGGCTAGCGCGCGGGGCGGGCCTGCTTGAGGCGCTCGATCGCGGCATCGAGCTGCTTGAGCTTGTCGTCCAGCTCCTTGAGCCTGGCATCGAGCTCGGCCTGCCGCTGCTGGTACTCCTCGCCGGACGAGGCACGGCCGATCTCGTCGGCCAGCGATTCGATCAGCTCGTCCATGTCGCCGCCCTCGATCGCCAGCTCGATCCCCTCGTCACCGTCCTCGTCCTCGACCGCCCAGCGCTGCCGGGTCACCGCGCGCTTCACCCGCTCCTCGGGCGTGGCCTGCAGGGTCAGCGGCTTGCCCTGCCGGATCGCCTTGATCTCGACCTGCTCGCCCCGCTTGCGCGCCACCTGGCGCGCCGCCGCCTGCGGCGTGTCGATCGCCTTGCCGCCGATCTCGACGATGATGTCGCCGACCGCGATGCCGGCCTTGGCTGCCGGGCTATCGGCCTCGACGTCCCCCACCAGCACGCCGGCGTCCGCGGGCGCGCCAAAGTGCTGGCGCAGCGGCTCGGTCAGCCGCACCAGGTGCACGCCGAGAAAGCCGCGGTTGCGCTGCTGGACCCGCCACCTGACGATCGGCCGCCGCGCGTTATCGGCCCGGTCCACCTTAGCCACCGCGTGCTGCTCGTCGGCGGCAGCGGTCGCGGCCGTGGTCACCAGCGCCAGCCCGGTCAACATCGCCATCCTGCACAGGGTGTTCCTCATCGTCGACCTCCTTGGGATCGATGTGTGCGGTTCCTGCTTCAACCATCCGGCCCGGCAAAAAACTCCCGCCCCGGGCCACGCGACCGGATGAACGGAGGCAACGGGCGATCGCTCCGGGCCCGGTCATAGAACGGGCATCGAAGCCAAAGCTGTGCCATAATACGCCTGCAGTAACCGCATGAGGAGGATACCGTGCGTAGTCTGCCATCCTGTAAAGCGAGCCTGGCCATTCTGTGCCTCCTGCCACTGGTCCATTGCACCTGCGAGTTCGGGACGCCGGATGCCGGCAAGAGCGACGGCGGAGGAGGAACCGACGTCGCCACCGCGCCCGACACCAGCGGCCACGACACCACCGGCCACGACACCACCGGCCACGACACCTACGTGCCTCCCACCGATGCTGGCCCGGGCCGCGACAACTACACGCCGCCGCGCGACGCGGCCCGGCCCGACACCTGGCACCCGCCGTACGACGCCAACTTCAGCCCCGACGTCATCGGCATCGACACCAACGGCATGGCCGGCCTCGGCGAGTCGTGCTCCCAGGCGTGGTGTGTCCCCGGCACGACCTGCCTCGGCACCAACCCCAACTACTATTGCCGCAAGAACTGCACGCTGGAGGGCACCGATTGCAACATGGAGTACGAGCACTGCACGCCGTGGCAGCGGGACGACGCCGGGGTCTACATCTCGCCGGGCGGCTGCATCCCGGCGAACCGGCCAGGCGAGGAATGCGATCCCGAGAACTGCGCCGATCTCTACCTCTGCGTCGCGCCCAGCGGCACCCAGGATTTTCTCTGCCGCTACACCTGCACCCCCGGCGCCAGCGAGGACGGCGGCAACGGCTGCCCGCCCGATTCACCGCAGTGCCTGCCCGTCACCAACATGGACGCCGGCGCCTGCATGCCGGGCAATTAATTGGGAGGCCCTGCGGCCTCCCCCCGTCGAGGGTGAACCTCGACGGGGCCCCCCACCCGGCCCGCGCGCTTCGCGCGCGGCCACACGATGCGCCAGGCTAATTCAAATGATGCCTAGGCTTCCGGCAGGGGGTTG
>JAFGSX010000044.1 GCA_016934455.1 Deltaproteobacteria bacterium | reverse complement strand
TCGATCGACATCGGGTCGATGTCGCCGCAGTTGCGCAGCACGATGTGGCGCTGGCGCGCCAGAAAGTCGGCCTCGGGCCCGCTGTCGCCGTTCTCGAGAACGACCCACTCGCGCACCGGCTGGCCGCCCTGCACGTGCTCCTTCAGGATGCGCTCGACCCGGTCCGGTGTCACCCGGCCGTAGAGATGGCGCGTTCCGTTGTGCCGCACCTCGACCAGCGGCTCGGCGAAGCACATGCCGTTGCAGCCGACCTCGCCGACGACCGTGTCGCGCAGCCCGAGCTTGCCCACCTGCTCGCGAAACGCCGCGAGCACAGGCTCGGCGCCGGCAGCCACGCCACAGGTCCCGGTCCCGATGTGAATGCTGTACACGTCTGCTCTCCGTCGCCCCTCGTCAGGGGCTGGCATTGGTCACTCGCCGCTCGCCTGCGCCTTGGCCTTGGTCTTGGCCTCGCGCTGGTACTTCTTGAGGATGCGCCGCACCGACTGCGGGGTCAGCCGGCCGTAGGTCTCGTTGTCGATCATGATCACCGGCGCCAGGCTGCAACAGCCGAGGCAGGCCACCGGCTGCAGCGTGAACAGGCCGTCCTCGGTGGTGTCGCTCGCCTCCAGGTGCAGTTCATCCTCGACCACCTCCTGCAGCTGCTTGGCGTTGCAGACGTGACAGGCGGTGCCGTCGCACAGGCGGATCAGGTGCTTGCCCATCGGCCGCAGCCGAAACTGCTTGTAGAAGGTGATGACGCCGTAGATCTCGCTCTCCGGCACGCCGGTGACCCCGCCGATGTACTTGATGGCGGTCTCCGGGATGTAGCCGTAGCTCTCCTGCGCCGACTGCAGCAGCGGGATCAACTGCCCCGGCTGGCCGTGAAAGCGCCAGAGATCGTAGTTGAGCTTGCGGTAGCGCTGGGCTGCTGCGGACGACTGGTTGCAGGACTCGCTCATGGCGCCGAACTCCTCGGGCGTTGCCCGGCGTCCGGTGCCAGTCAGCAGGCGCGATCGACGTGCCCGTGGCCAGGGGCCGACGCCGCGGCTCACGCCGCGTCCCCCAACGGGAACTATATATCTAAGATCGTGATCACTTTCATGGACCGCGCGCGCGCGATGCCGTCGATCCGCTTGATATCATCTCGCAGGATGCGCTTGTTCTCTTCGAAGCTGTGCGTCCGGATCAGCGCCACAGCGTCGTGCTCGCCGCTGGTGGCGTCGCACGCGACCACGCCGCGCATGAAGCTGAGTCTGGGGAAGGCCTCGGCAAAACGGCCGGGCTCGATGCTGACCAGGAGGTAGGTCGCCAGCGCGTCCGCTCGGTCGCCCTGGCCAGCGGTCTGGCCAGCGCAGCGCGGTTGCCGCAGATGATCGAAAAAACCCTGGAGCCCGGGATCGAGGTCGGGCTTGACGATCGGCAGCAGCGTCACCGAGGCCACCTCGGGGCACGAGCTGATCTCGGAGTCGACGAGCCGGCCGAGCGCGGCCTGGTCCGACGCGTTGAGCAGCAGCGCCACGTCGTAGTCGCCGTGCACCGCGTCGCAGCAGGTCGCCTGCTCCAGGGCGTGCAGCCGCCCAAAGAGCGCCATCCGATCGGCGCCGTCGCGCAGGCGCACCATCGCGTACGCGCTGGCCGGCGTCGGCTGCGCGTCGGTCGCCGGCAGCTCGGCTGCCTTGATCTCGCTTTTCGGAATACGCTCCACCGCGGCGGTGAGCTGGTCGACCGTGAACGGCTTTGGCAGGTAGGCGTCGCCGTGCCGGCGCGTGACCGCATCCGGCGTCGTCTCGTTGCCGGTGGCCGAGACCACGATCACCGGCAGCGTCGGATAGCTGCTCTTGATCAGCTCGAGCAGCTTGAGGCCATGGATGTCGGGCAGGTCGACGGCGGCGATCACGGCCCGGTACGGCTGCCCGGCGCTGACGCTCGACGCGACGAGCTCTAGCGCCGGCCATCCCTCATCGGCTTGGTCGACCGCGTAGCCGAGCTGGGCCAGCGCGACGCCGAGGTCGCGGCGCGGTCCGGCCTCGGCGTCGACGACCAGCAATTTCGACCTCTCCACGCCCATCCCGTTCTCCTTCTCGCCGCCCCCGCCAGTGTTGTGGACTGCCCCAGCCGCCGGCCCATTTTCGTGTACCTGCGGGCGAGCAACATACCTCTGTCGCCGGCGCTTGGCGAGTCTGCATCGACCGCCGCCCCCCGTCGTACGGTATCGACAGCAGTGATCAGTGGGTCTAGTGCGGTGCAACCGCGACCAGAGCTCCGCCGGCGGCCAGCGAGCGGTCGGCCGCGACCAGCACCCGCGCCACGTCGAGGCCGGCCTGTCCGTCGGCCGGCGAGGGAGCGCCGTCGGCAATGGCGTCGAGAAAACACTCGAGCTCGATGCGCAGGGGCTCTCCCGCCGCCACATCGTCGACCGCATACGGCCCCTTGCCGTCGTCAAAAAGAACCGGCGCGGCGCGGTCGAGCGCGTCGAACAGGGCGACGCCGCATTGCCCGGTGGCCACCGCGCGCCGCACCTTGGCCGGTCCCAGCCAGGAGGCCCGCAGCCGGGCCAGGGCACCGCTCGGATACTGCAGCAGAGCGCTGACCACGGCGACGCGGCCGCTCGGGTCGGTGGTGCCGACCGCGGCCACCCGAAGCGGCACCGCGCCCGCCCAGAAATTGGCGATCGAGATGTCGTGAACCGCCAGATCCCACACCACGTTGACGTCCAGGCTCGCGCCGGGCTGGCTGGTGCGGTCGGTGTCGATGACACACAGCGGGCCGAGCGCGCCGTCCTCGATCAGGCGTCGGATGCGCTGCACGCCCGGCTCGTGCAGGCACAGGTGGCCGACGTGCAGCACGCGCCCCGCCCGTTCGGCCGCCGCGACCAGCGCCCGGGCATCGTCGAGCACCGTGCTCAGGGGTTTTTCGACCAGCACGTGCTTGCCGGCCTGCAGGCAAGCCGTCGCCAGCGCCGCGTGCGCCGACGCCGGCGCCGCTATCACCACGGCCTGCACCGCGGCATCGCCGAGCACGTTGTCGAGCCGCTGTGCTGTCACCACGCCGGGAAAGCGCTGACCGATGGCGACCAGGGCCGCGGGCGAGGTATCGCAGACCCAGCGCAGCCGGCAGCGCGGCATGGCCAGCAGGTTGCGGATGTGGTTGGACCCCCAGCGCCCGGCCCCGACGACCGCAATTCCAATCGTCATCGGGGACCCCGTAGGATTCACAAGCGTTGCTGCCAGGGTGAATTCCGTCGAGGTTTCCTCGACGGAAGAGGGGCGGGCAGACCGCCCCTCGATCAATCCCGTACGGGAACGGCCTTGAGCGCAGCCTTGCCTGCCTTGACGTAGACCTGGAAGCGCACGGTGCGGCAGCCATACTTGGAGACAAGCTGCTCGCGGTTGCGCTTGAGCTTGACCACGAACCGCTCGTAGGTGAGGTCCGCGGTCTGCTCGCCGCACTCGCGGCGCGTGGCGAGAAACTGATCGTAGATCTCGTGGAAGTGAGCGCCGTCCGGGTCGATGTCGGCGCCCGCCATGGCGGCCTGTATCACGTCGGGCGAGACGGAGGCCACCACCGTCGCCTCCGGATTGCCGTCATCGAAATCGCCGCTGATCGGTGGCGGCGGCTGGGTGAGCCTCGGCGACGAAACCGCCGAGGCCGCGATCAGCTCGTCGGGCACCTGCACCATCACGGTGCGCTCGGGGTTCCACCTGGGTGGTGCGGCCGGAGCCGGAGCGGGAACAGCCGGCGACGGATAGGTCACCGGCGACGGTGTGTAGGGCATCGGCGGCGGCGGCGCCTGGGCCGGCGCGTCGCCCAGATCGCCTAGCCCGGCAGAAAACTCCAGATCCGGCGCGCCGATGGCCTCGGCTGTGACAGGTGCCGGCGGCGGCTCCAGGTCGCCGGCGTCATCGAACAGTGACGCGATGCCGGACTGCGAGGAAGCATCGAAGGCCGGCTGCGGAGCGTTGAACGGCGATTCCGCGATCGGCTCCAGCGCGCTCTGCGGCAGAACTGCCATCGGCTCAGACGGAGCGACTGCGGTCTCGGGCAACCCAGCGGCCCCAAAATCGAACCCCGCGTCCGGTTGCTGCGCGCCGACCATGTCGTCGTTGGACGGCACCATCGCGGCCGCACTCTCGTCGCTGAGACCCGGGATCCCCTCGAACTGAAACTCCTCCGCGCCGGGCTGGGACGACAGCGTGGGCTGCGACCCGAGCAACTGGCTGAACTCGTCGGCCTTGGCGCCGGCAGCGGCGCGCAGCGAACCGGTGCGGGTCGAGATCAGCATGTTGATCAGCTTGCCGAGCCGCAGGAACGGCTCCTTGAGCGCCACCTCGGGCAGCAGCTCGATCGCTGTGCCGCGCTGCACACTGCTCAGATGGTCGACGATGAGGTTGAGCGGCCTGATCATCGAGCGGGTGATGATCTGTCCCCACAGCAACGTCAGCAACAGCAGCAGCGCGGTAAAGCCCATGATCACGAACTGGCGCTGCGCCAGCATCTCGAAGACGACGCTGTGCGGCACCGCCACCACCAGCAGCAGCGTTTCTGGCCAGCCAGTGGTAGGGCGGGCGACGCCGATGTACTGACCGAGACCGCTCGCCATCAACGGGAACGGGCCAAACGCGAGCTGGCTCGGGCCAAACGCGGTCGCATCTGGCGACGCCGGAATGCGCGTGCTCTGCTCGATGGTCAGCGTCGTGCCGAGCAGGTTTCCGTTCCAGAGCATCGCCAGGCCGAGGCTGGGATCGTTTGCCATCTGCGGCATGCCCAGCGCCAGCAGATTGATCCGCGTGGAGGAGAGCTGGTAGCCGAGGACGACGCCGCCGGCCACCTCATCGCCTACCATGGTCGCCGCGCCGACGACCGAGTAGACGCTCTGGTCAAATGCCCAGATCCCGTCCAGCGCCGCGCCTTCGAGCATGGTCCGCACCAACGGGATACCGAAAATGGCCTCTCCGGGCTCGTGCGGGGCATTGTTGCGCACGATCACGCGTCCCTCGGCATTGACGATCACGATCCAGTCCGGACGGTCGCTCTTCCTGACGGCCTCGAGCCAGCTCGTGAGACGCGGCGTCACAGCGGTCGCGGCCTGGTCGAGGTTCTCCTTAAGTTGCTTGGGATCTGCGGCCTTGGCATCGCCGAGCGCGGTGCGGATCGCCGGGTCATTGGCCAGATCGATGGCGCGGTCGACGTTGCGATTGACCCACTGATCGACCACCTGCTCGGCGGCGATGCGACCTGCCGCCAGGCGCGTGTTGAACGTTTTCTCGACGTCGCCCATCCAGATCAGGCTGTCGGCAAAAAAAGCCCCGGCGCCAAGCAACAGCAGGATGATCGACAACGCTAGGATCTTGATACGAAACATGTTGATTGGCCCGATCTTCGGTAGATGAGGCTGCGATCAGTCTTCTTCTTCTTCGTCGTCTTCCGCCGGTGGTGGTGGCGGCGGTGGCGGCGGCGGCGCCTCGCTTCCACCCGCTGCAGATCCCCCTTCGGTGCCCTCCGGTTTGGGTGTGGGCTTGGGCTTGGGTTTGGGTTTGGGTTTGGGTTT
The DNA here is from genome assembly GCA_016934455.1 of Deltaproteobacteria bacterium. GTDB lineage: Bacteria > Myxococcota > JACRCW01 > JAFGSX01 > JAFGSX01 > JAFGSX01. Next base: position 10,419 of record JAFGSX010000044.1, on the reverse strand, counting down.
GGGCTTCGGCTTGGCCTCGGGCCTGGAAGCGGGTTGCGCTGGCACGTCGGGCTCGACCTTGCCGTTGGTCGGGAGCAAACCACTGCCTTTGACCACGGGCACAGCCTTGCCGTCGGCGTCGATCTTGACCTCGACGTAGACATCGGCATCGGCCGGAACCTGCATGTCGGTCTTTGCCACCTCCTGGCCGTCGACGTAGATACGCGCGGTCTTGACCCCCGATTGCACCTCTGGAATCTTGAAGACACCGCTGTTGTCGGGCAGCGCGAAGAGCTTGTTCTCGAGCACCAGCACGTTGGCGCGCATGTGGTCCCATTCGCGCACCGAGACCTTGAACAGCCCGGATTTGCTGAACTTCTGGACGTAGACATCGCCGTGCTTGAGCGTCGGCGGCCGCTGTTCACCGCTGATATCGAGACTCAGCGCAAACCGATCCTGGTTCTCGAACTTGACCTCGGTGCCCACCGGCACCACCACCCACTGCGGCTCGAAGACATAGCCGCTGGAGGTGACGACGACCTGGGCGCCGGGCGCGGCCGCGGCCGGCGCATCGATGGCGATCACGACCTGATGCTGCGTCACCTCCGTCGCCACGGCGCGACTGACCGGAAAGCGCCGGAAAACCTTGGCCGGCACCTGCCGCGTCATGGCCTCGGCAGTGGGTGGAAACAGCACCTTGCCCTGAACCGCCGCTGCTGCCGCATCCGCGCTCGCCAGAGCGCTTCCGATCGCGAGCGCCGCGATGCCCGCCAGTCGGCCAGCGCGCGCAGCTCGGCCATTCTCTTGCTGTCGTGTCATCTGTGATAGCTCCGCTGGCCGTGATGATACCCGCGAAGTCAAACCAGTCAACTGAAATGGCTGCGGCAGGCTGTCAGCGCAGGGAGGCTGCAGCGAGACGGAACAGCGGTTGCTGGCGCGCCGCCTCGATCAACGAGCTGCCGCCGACGACCGCGAAACCGATGAAAAACAGGGCACACCAGGGCAGCGACAGGTACTGACCGGCCAGCGCGGCGTGCACCAGCGCCACACCGTAATAGGCGGCAAAGGCCAGCTCGACCAGCGGCATCCACCCCGCCAGCGAGCGGTAGCCGCCTTCGCGCCGGCGGTTCCGGCCGGCTGCCGGATCCCGGCCGGTCTTGGGGGTCCGCAGAAACGGGCTCTCGCGACCGAGCAGCGCCTCGAGCACGGCGCGGCCGTTGTTGATGCAGATGCCGATGCCGACCGCGAACACCAGCGGCAGCAACAGCGCGCGCCACCACCACCGGCCGCCGATCACCGCCTCGCTGACGACAAAGAAGATACCGATGCTGACCGTCGAAAAAATGAATATCGGCAGGTCGACCGCGAGCGCGACCACCATCCCATGGTCGGCGCGGGCGGCGATGGCCAGCGGCAACAGCGCCGCCAGCAGCGTCAGCAGCAGATAGGCGGAGTTGTTGAGCAGGTGAAAGCAGGCCTCGATCCTGACCGCAGGCGGCACCCGCGAGGAGAGCACCCGGCCGAGCAGCTTGCGCGCGGTCTGGATCGAGCCCTTGGTCCAGCGAAACTGCTGCGACTTGAAGGCGGTGATGCTGCCCGGCAGCTCGGCGGCCGCGGTGACGTCGGGCCGGTAGACGAACTTCCAGCCCTGTAGCTGCGCCCGGTAGCTGAGGTCGAGATCCTCGGTCAGCGTGTCGTGCTCCCAGCCTCCGGCGGCCGCGATGCAGGACTTGCGAAACAGGCCGGCGGTGCCGTTGAAGTTGAAGAAGCGGCCGCTGGACCAGCGCGCGGTGTGCTCGACCACGAAATGGCCGTTGAGCATCATCGCCTGCACCCGGGTCAGGATCGAATCGCCGATGTTGAGGTGGCCCCACCGCGCCTGCACCATGCCCACCGCCGGGTCGTCGAACTCGCCGACCGTGCGCCTGAGAAAATCGGGCTCGGGCACAAAATCGGCATCGAAGATGGCGACGATCTCGCCGCTCGCGGTGCGCAGGCCGTTCTCGAGCGCGCCCGCCTTGTAGCCGGTGCGGTCGCCGCGCCGGACCTGCTCGATGTCGACGCCCAGCGCGCGCCAGCGGTCGACCGCCGCCGCCACCACGTCGCGGGTGTCGTCGGTCGAGTCGTCGAGCACCTGCACCTGAAAACGGTCGCGCGGGTAGTCGAGCCGCGCCACCGCGTCGATCAGCCGCCCGGCCACGAACCGCTCGTTGTAGAGCGGCAGTTGCACGGTGATCCTGGGGAGTTCGACCGGGACCGGCGCGATCGGCCGCGGCCGCCGGCTGGCGCGCCAGTACAGCAACACCAGCCACAGCCGGTGCAGGCCAAACAAGGCCAGCAGGCCGAGCACCGCGAAGTAGAGCGCGATAACAGTGGTGTCGAATGCTGCCATAGACAATAGCGGCGAGATCCCCAACGACCCCGGCCCGCGCATCCTGTTGTCGACTCGTGCGAATAGTAGACCGACCAGCGTCGGTGTCAAGACCGCGCAAGGAGGCGAAAAAGGACCACTCAGACGCGCCGCCGCGCCCGCGCCGCGGCCGGCAGCCAGGCTCAGGCCGGATGGCGGTGGCTGCCCAGGTGCTCGCGAAACGCGTGCTCGATCTTCTGCAGGCGCGTCTCGTGGTCGGTCGCGATCGACTTGAGCAGGCCGAGCACGCCCTTGATCTCGTGAACGTCGGTCTCGATGTTGGCGACCCGGCGGTTGGTCTCGTCGATGCGCTGGTTGGTCTCGTCGATGCGCTGGTTGGTCTGGTCGAGACGTCGATTCACCGCGTCGAGCCCTTCGAGGGCGAGGTCGATCTTGCGACCGTGATCGTTTTCGATCAGCACGACCGAGCGGTGGATCTCAGCGATCATTTTTTCAAGGGCAGCAAAGCGCGCATCTTCGATCATGATCCGCTCCCCTGGCCACCATCGAAACCCCAGCACGCCGCGCCACCCTTGTCAAAGGCCGGCCGTGCGCGATCGACGCTCATGCCGCGTGCTGCTGCAACTCGAGATCGTCCCAAAATCGATCTGCCTCGACCAGGGACCCCACCCCTCGATTACCCAGAGATCAGAAATCCAGAAACCAGGACACAACCGCAAGATCACCGGGCGCAACGAAAACCGGTGACGCTGTCCGTGACGCCAGGAGCGCTGAGGTAGCGGCCGGACGCCCGCAGGCCGACGCCGAAGTCGCCGCTGCCGAACGACCCGCCCCGCACCACACGATACGTGCCCGTGGCCGGGCCAGTGGGATCTTGCGACGGCGAGCTCGAGTAGTAGTTCCCATCAAACCAGTCCGCGTTCCACTCAAACACGTTGCCCAGCATGTCAAACAGACCAAAATCGTTGGCCGTCTTGCCTCCAACAGGATGAGTCTGTCTACCGCTACCAGTATCCGAGTTGTCGTAGTACCACGCGATACCCGCCAGACACGCAAAGTAGTCGCCACAGTAGTACATGGTCGTCGTGCCCGCCCGCGTCGCGTACTCCCACTCGGCCTCGGTCGGCAGCCGGCCGCCGATGGCCGCGCAGAAGTCGCTGGCCTGCTGCCAGTTGACCTGCTCCACCGGGCAGGTCGGGCAATCCGTGTGGTAGCTCGGGTTGCTGCCGATCACATCCTGGTACTGCTGCTGCGTGATCTCGGTCGCGGTCAGCTCGAAGGCCGAGATCGTCACCGCGTGGCGCGGGTTCTCGTTACTGTAGCAATCGGTGTCGTTTGGCGAGCAGCCCATGTCGTATGTGCCGCCCGGGATCGGCACCCAGGTCAGCCCCGGCGGTAGCCAGGCGTCGGCCTGGCCAACATCGGCGATCGCCGTGTCCGGCATCGCCGCGTCGGGCGCCGCAGCGTCTGGCGTCGCAGCGTCGGTCGTCACCGCGTCGGTCGTCGCCGCGTCGGTCCTCGCCGTGTCGGGCATCGACGCGTCGGTCGTCGCCGCGTCGGGCATCGCCGTGTCCGGCATCGCCGCGTCGGTCGTCGCCGTGTCGGACGTCGCCGTGTCGGTCGTCGCCGCGTCGGCTGCTGCAGCATCGATCGCGGCAGCGTCGTCGGCGCCAGAATCGCGGCCAGCGTCGCTATCGGCCGCGCCACCATCGAGCGCGATGCATCTCCCGGACACGCACCGCTGGTCGACGGCGCAACCCCGTTCGCTGCACGGCGCCAGCACCATCTGCACCGTCGCTGACTCGCGCTCCCTGATCTCCTGCGACCGGCACCCCTCGAGATAGCCGACGCAACTGCCGTCGCGCACCCGCGCAAAGAAGCTCAGCGTGCCGTAGCGCAGCCGTCCCAGCGCGGGCTCGTCGCGGGCGGCGAACTGCTGCCAGGCGACCAGATCCTGATCGGCTGGCGGCCTGCCCTGCATCAGCCACGCGCACCGGTCGCCCTCGACCACCACCAGCTCGACTGCGGCCGCGCGCTGCCATGCCGCGTCGTCTGGATAGATCAGCTTGATCCGGTACTCGCTGCTGCAACCCGCGACCAGGAAACCGCAAAGCAATGCGCAGGCAACGCCATGATTGACCTGTTTCTGACGCGCCACTGGCTCACCGTCCTCTCGCACCTTTCTAGCACACTCGTGGACATGCAGCATCCTGGGCGCAAGAGCGCGGGAGTCACCGGACACAGCGCACGCCGCATAAACGACAGTGGACATCTCGGACTTGTCGGCCGCCTTGGAGCGCGGCGAGCGTGGCGGAGTGGGATGACGGAGTCTACCGGCCTTGCCCATCCACGACGAGATCGCGCGCGAGGGGGTGGCGGCGTGACCGAGGATCAGGCCCGAGTCGAGGTCGTTGCGTACTGGCGCCAGCAGGCCCATGAGGCGCATCCACGGACCGCATCCACGGACGGCATCGTTGACTGCCGACGACGGGGGCTGCTACAGATACCTGCGGGTTTCGCCCGAGGTCGCTCGTGTCACAGGGGATCGTGGATTTCTCACCGTACCTAGCCGGCCTTGTTGCCAGGGCGCGTGCGGCGCGCCATGGGCGGGCGCAGCGCGCGGCGGCAGCGCGGGCGAAGTTGCCGGCGGTCGTGCGCCTCCTGGTGGAGGATTTCGGGGCCCGGCGCGTGGTTCTCTTCGGCTCGCTGGCGGCTGGCGGGTTTCACGAGGATTCGGACATCGACCTCCTCGTCGAGGGCATCGCACCGGAGCGGTGGTACGAGGCCGACGCGCGCGCCGCCGCGGCGGCGGATCCGTTTGAGCTCGACCTGGTACCCGCCTCGGCGGCTCGTTCCAGCGTCCTGCGCCGCGCGGTCCGCGAGGGGGAGGTACTGCACGATGGCACCCGATAAGCCCACCCTGCGACGAGTCGCCGCCGGCATCCGCGACGACATGGCCAACGTCTCTCGCATTCTAGCCGTGATCGACGGCTGCGGCCCGCGCTTCGCTGCCCGTGCGCCGGACCCGATCGAGTTGCACGGGGTCGCCGGCTACCTCCACGACTTCTACTGCGCCGTCGAGAACGCCCTGGCGCGGGTCGTACCGGTCCTCAACGGGGCCATCCCAGCGGGCGCGGCCTGGCACCGCGAACTGCTGCAGGTGGTCATCCTCGACCTGCCCGGCGTACGGCCGCCGGTGTTGTCGCGCGGCGCCGCCCGCGGACTCGACGAATTCATGCGCTTTCGCCACCGCTACCGGCAGATGTACGCCTACGATCTCGAGTGGCAGCCCGTGGCTGCGCTGGTGGCCGGTGCGCGCCAGGCCTGGGAGCCCGTGCGCTTCGACCTTGAGAAGTTCCTCGCCTTTCTCGACGCCGCGGCTGAGGTTGTCGACCAGGAGGAATAGAGGAGGCGGCGCCTCACTCCGGCCGTCGGCGTTGACATCTTGCCGATGGGGGTGGTCGCCCGGCCTGATCTGCGCCAGGCGTACGATCTTGCCGTTGAGCGTGACGCCGTTGCGCAACCAGGGGCTACGCCCCTGGACCCCCCAGAACACAGAACTCCAGAACCCAGCACACAGCAGTGTCAATACCGGGCGCACCGAAAACCGATGGCGCGGCGCGTGCTGGCCGGGTCGTAGACGTAGCGGTCCGACGCGTGCAGGCTGCCGTCGAGGCTGCTGAACGACCCGCCACGCAGCACACGATACGTGCCCGTGGCCGGGCCCATGGGATCCTGCGACGGAGAGATAGAATAGTAGCTTGCGTCGTACCAGTCCGCGTTCCACTCCCACACGTTGCCCAGCATGTCGTACAGCCCAAAGGCATTGGCTGTCTTGCCTCCCACTGATTGGCTCTGAGAATCCGAGTTCGAATCGTACCAGGCGATCCCGTCGAGACACGCCACATCATCGCCGCAGTAGTACTTTGTAGTGGTCCCGGCCCGCGCCGCGTATTCCCACTCGGCCTCGGTCGGCAGCCGGCCGCCGACGGCCGCGCAGAAGTCGCTGGCCTGCTGCCAGTTGACCTGCTCCACCGGGCAGCTCGGGCATCCCGTGTGATAGCTCGGGTTGCTGCCGATCACATCCTGGTACTGCTGCTGCGTCACCTCGGTCGCCGTCAGCTCGAACGCCGAGATCGTCACCGTGTGGCGCGGGCTCTCGTCGCTGTTGCACGTGTCGTTGGGCGAGCAGCCCATTTCGTACGCGCCGCCCGTGATCGGGACCCAGGTCAGCCCCGGCGGGAGCCAGACGTCGCGCTGGCCAACATCGGCGATCGCCGTGTCCGGCATCGCCGCGTCGGTCGTCGCCGTGTCGTGCGTCGCCGCGTCGGTAGTTGCCGTGTCCGGCATCGCCGCGTCGGTCGTCGCCGCGTCGGGAAGCGCCGCGTCGGTCGTCGCCGTGTCCGGCATCGCTACGTCTTGAATCGCCGCATCAGTGATCGCCGCGTCATCGCGTGCGGCGTCGCGCTGCGCGCCCTGGTCGGATCGGCCGGCGTCGTTCGGGGCCGTGCCTAGGACGCAGACCTGGCGCTTGATGTCGCAGGAGTAGCCGGCCGCGCAGTCGGCGTCGCAGACGCAGGAGACGCCAGGCCGGCACACGCGGTCGATGCACACCTGACCCAGGTTGCATGCTTCGTCGCTGTCGCAGGGCAGCCCGGCCCCGCCGCCGAGCGCCAAGAAGAGTTCGCAACTCGACAGCGCCGGCAACAGCGCCGCGATCAAAGCGACGCGGTGTGGAACCCGTGGCGACGGCCGCAGCATCGGTCGAAGAATAGCACACGCCCGCTGCCGACGGTTGCTGACCGCACCCGGGTCTGTCGAGAGTGCTACGCGCTCTGCTGCATCGGCGCCGGCGCCGGCAGCTCCTCCATCAGCGCCGACTCGTCGAGCGCGTCCGCGTCGTCGACGTTGACCTTGAGGTACTTGTAGTTGGGCAGGCCGGTGCCGGCCGGGATCAGGCGGCCCATGATCACGTTCTCCTTGAGGCCGCGCAGGTAGTCGATCTTGCCCGAGACCGCGGCCTCGGTCAGCACGCGCGTGGTCTCCTGGAACGACGACGCCGAGATGAACGACTCGGTCGAGAGCGAGGCCTTGGTGATGCCGAGCAGCATCGGCTCGGCGGTGGCGGGCCGGCCGCCCCGCGCGATCACCTTCTGGTTCTCGGCCTCGAAGATCTGCTTCTCGACCTGCTCGTCGACCAGGAAGTTGGTGTCGCCGACGTCCTTGATGCGGACGCGCTTGAGCATCTGGCGGACGATGGTCTCGATGTGCTTGTCGTTGATCTTGACGCCCTGCAGCCGGTAGACCTCCTGGATCTCGTCGACCAGGTACTTGGCCAGCTCCTTCTCGCCGCGCACGCGCAGGATGTCGTGCGGATTGGCGGCGCCGTCCATCAGCGGCTCGCCGGCGCGCACGAAGTCGCCCTCGTGCACGGTGATGTGCTTGCCCTTGGGGATCAGGTACTCCTTGCTGTCGCCGACCTCGGGCTGCACCACCACCTTGCGCTTGCCCTTGGTGTCCTTGCCAAAGTGGACGACGCCGTCGATCTCGGAGATGACCGCGAAGTCCTTGGGCTTGCGCGCCTCGAACAGCTCGGCCACGCGCGGCAGGCCGCCGGTGATGTCCTTGGTACGGGTGGTCTCGCGCGGGATCTTGGCGATGATGTCGCCGGCCTCGACGCGGTCGCCCTCGTTGACGGTGATGTTGGCTCCCACGGGCAGCAGGTAGCGCGCCATCGCGTCGCCGCCGCCGATGTGCGCGGTGGCGCCGGCGGCGTCCTTGATCGAGATGCGGGGCCGGGCGTCCGGATCCTTGGCCTCGACCACGACCTTGTGCGACAGGCCGGTGGTCTCGTCGACCTCCTCGGTCATGGTGACGCCCTCGACGATGTCGCCGAACTTCACCTCGCCGGTGACCTCGGTCAGGATCGGCACCGAGAACGGATCCCACTCGGCCAGGGTGGTGCCGGGCTGAACCCGGATGCCCTCCTTGATCAACACCCGCGATCCGAAGTTGACCGGGTAGTGCTCGCGCTCACGGCCGGTCTCGTCGGCGATCACGATCTCGCCGTTGCGGTTCATCGCCACCAGCGTGCCGTCCTTGCGCTCGACCACCGACAGGTTCTGGAACTTGATGACGCCCTCGGCGCGGTTCTCGTGGCTGGTCGCGGTGTGCTGACCCGAGGCGATGCCGCCGATATGGAACGTGCGCATGGTCAACTGGGTGCCGGGCTCGCCGATCGACTGGGCGGCGATGACGCCCACCGCCTCGCCCAGGTTGACCTTCTGGCCGCGCGCCAGGTCGCGGCCGTAGCACTCGGCGCAGATGCCGCGCCTGGACTGGCAGGTCAGCACCGAGCGGATCTTGACCCGGGTGATGCCGGCGTCCTCGAAGCGCTGCACCAGCTTCTCGTCGATCTCGGTGCCGCTCTCGACGATCACCTCGCCGGTGACCGGGTCGGTGACGTCCTCGAGCGCGACGCGGCCGAGGATGCGCTCGCCGATGCCCTGCACGATCTCGTTGCCCTCGTAGAGCGGCGTGATCTCGATGCCGTCGAAGGTGCCGCAGTCGTACTCGGTGATGATGCAGTCCTGCGCCACGTCGACCAGGCGCCGGGTCAGGTAGCCCGAGTTGGCGGTCTTGAGCGCGGTATCGGCCAGCCCCTTGCGCGCGCCGTGGGTCGAGATGAAGTACTGCAGCACCGTCAGCCCCTCGCGGAAGTTGCTGACGATCGGGGTCTCGATGATCTCGCCCGACGGCTTGGCCATCAGGCCGCGCATGCCGGCGAGCTGCTTGAGCTGCTGCTGGCTGCCGCGCGCGCCGGAGTCGGCCATGATGAAGATCGGGTTGAGCGAGGCGGTCTTGCGCTTTTCGCCACCCGGGCCTTCGATCTCCTCGGTCGAGATGCCGTACATCATGGCGTTGGCGACGTCCTCGGAGACCTTGGACCAGACGTCGACCACCTTGTTGTAGCGCTCGCCAAAGGTGATCAGGCCCTCGGCGTAGTTCTCCTCGATCGCCTCGATCTCCTTCTGCGCCTGATCGAGCACGGCCTTCTTCTTGGGCGGGATCACCATGTTGTCCATGCAGATCGAGATCCCCGCCTTGGTCGCCTCGGTGTAGCCGATGGTGCGCAGCCGGTCGGCCAGCAGCACGGTCTCCTTCTGGCCGCAGGCGCGGTAGCAGGCGTCGATCAGCGCCGCCAGCGCCTTCTTGTCCATCACCTTGTTGACCATCTCGAAGCTGAGCTTGTCGGGCACCACCTCCCACATCAGCACGCGGCCGACCGTGGTCAGGCGCATCGCTCCCTGCACGCGGCACTTGATGCGCGCCTGGAGATCGACCGCGCCGTGGTCGTAGGCGGCGCGCGCCTCGGTCGGGCTGGCGAAGTAGCCCGTGAAGTCGCCCTTCTTCTCGGAGTTGTCGACGTACTCGCCCTTGGCGAACGGCCGCTCGCGGGTCATGTAGTAGCAGCCGAGCACGATGTCCTGCGTCGGCACGATGATCGGCTTGCCGGAGGCCGGGCTGAGGATGTTGTTGGTCGACATCATCAGCACCCGCGCCTCCATCTGCGCCTCGATCGAGAGCGGCACGTGCACCGCCATCTGGTCGCCGTCGAAGTCGGCGTTGAAGGCGGCGCACACCAGCGGGTGGAGCTGGATCGCCTTGCCCTCGATCAGCACCGGCTCGAAGGCCTGAATGCCCAGCCGGTGCAGCGTCGGCGCGCGGTTGAGCATGACCGGGTGCTCGCGGATCACCTCCTCCAGGATGTCCCACACCTCGGGCTTTTCCTTCTCGACCATCTTCTTGGCGCTCTTGATGGTCGTGACGTAGCCGCGCTCCTCGAGCTTGTTGTAGATAAACGGCTTGAAGAGCTCCAGGGCCATGATCTTGGGCAGGCCGCACTGGTGCAGCCGCAGCTCGGGGCCGATGACGATGACCGAGCGTCCCGAGTAATCGACGCGCTTGCCCAGCAGGTTCTGGCGAAAGCGGCCGGTCTTGCCCTTGATCATGTCGGACAGCGACTTGAGCGGCCGCTTGTTGGGGCCGGTGATGGTCTTGCCGCGGCG
>JAFGSX010000580.1 GCA_016934455.1 Deltaproteobacteria bacterium | reverse complement strand
GGCGAGCTCAAGCACGGGCCGATCGCGCTGATCGACGAGGACGTGCCGGTGATCGTGGTGGCGCCGCCCGACCGGCTGTTCGACAAGACCGCGAGCAACCTGCAGGAGGTGGTGGCGCGCGGCGGCAAGGTGATCCTCCTGAGCGATCAGCGCGGCTGCGACCTCCTCGCCGACTACGTGCACACCGGCGTGGCCCTGCCCACGGTCGAGCCGTTCGTGGCGCCGCTCCTGTACGCCATCCCGATCCAGTTGCTCGCCTACCACACCGCGGTGCTCAAAGGCACCGACGTCGACCAGCCGCGCAACCTGGCGAAGTCGGTCACGGTCGAGTAGCCGCGACCAGCCGGGCGCACGAAGTCCGCCCGTCCTGCCGCGCGCACATCAGGTTTTCACCTGGCGACAGCGTGGCCCGAAAGGCCTTTCGACGGCGGCACGCCCGCGTTCGACATCACAACCAAAAAGATAAGACGTTAAGACCTCGGTAACCTTTCTGGGCGAATAGTGGCGGCCAGCAGAAAGCCGCCGACCATCGACGCCCGGCCACACCCCCGCGGCTCGGTCGCAGGTCCGGCAACGCCCCACCCTTAGCCCTAGAGGCGGTCATGACGGACAGCTTGACTCCCGCCGCCGGCTTCGTCCACCGCGACCTCGCCGAGGCCCGCCGCGACAGCCTGATCGCCGGCTGGTTCGCCGCCCTCGCGGAGGGCGACGCCGCTTCGCACCGCTACCTGCTGCTGTTGCGCTACGCCGTGCTGAACCTGGTCGCGCTGGCGTTGCTCGGCGCCGCCTGGATCAAGGGCTGGGTTCCCGCGGTGCTGGCGGGCGACACGACCGGCCTGGTGCTCCTGATCGGCGCCGTGTTCCTGTTCGGCCTGCTCAGCTGCGGCCGCAAGATCTGGCAGACCAGCGTCGACATCAATCAGCTCAAGGAGGGCCGGTGCGGTCCCGGCACCCGCGTCGGGCGCTACCTCGAAAGCGTGCAGGGCCGCGACGGCCACACCCGGGCGCTGGCCGCGTCGGCGTTGAAGCTGAAGCTGGGCGCGCGCATCGCCTCGATCCGGCACGTCGCCAACAGCCTGGTCTTTCTCGGGCTGATCGGCACCGTGATCGGCTTCATCATCGCGCTGTCGGGGGTGAACGCCCAGACCGCCGCCGACGTCGATGCGATCGGGCCGATGGTGTCGACCCTGATCGGCGGCATGTCGGTCGCCCTGTACACCACCCTGGTCGGCGCCGTCCTCAACATCTGGCTGATGACCAACTACCGCCTGCTCGAGGGCGGCTCGGTCACCCTGATCACCGCCATCGTCGAGGAAGGGGAGCGTCGTGAACACGCTTGAGCAGCTCGACGACGACGAGGGCGGCACGGTCTTCCGCGATGTCATCATGCTGGCGCTGGCCGGCTTCGTGGCCATGGTCCTGCTGCTGTTGCCCCACCTCAATCCGCCCGGCGAGGCGGCCAAGGAGAACACGCAGCCGCCCGGCAATGTGATCGTCGAGGTGCGCTGGCCGGACGAGCTGGACTGCGACGTCGACCTGTGGGTCGAGGCGCCGGGCGACACCCCGGTCGGCTACTCGAACAAGGGCGGCGTGATCTTCAATCTCCTGCGCGACGACCTCGGCAAGCGCGCCGACGCCACCGGGTTGAACTACGAGGTGTCCTACTCGCGCGGCATTCCCGCCGGCGAGTACACGGTCAACGTGCACCTCTACCGCAACAGCGCCGGGGTGTTTCCGATCCCGGTGACCGTGGTCACCAGCGTGAAGAAGTCGGCCAAGGAATCGGCGCGCCAGCTGCTCGCCAGCAACATCGAGCTGACGCGCGAGGGTCAGGAGCTCACCGTCTATCGCTTCAGGCTGAGCGAGGACGGCGATCTGGTGCCGGGCAGCGTGCACAGTCTGCAGCGCAATCTGCGCACCTGGAGGTCGTCATGATGGAGCTGACCTACCTGTTCGCCGCGGCCGCGGTGCTGGCCGGAGCGCTCGCCACGATCAGCGTGTGGGCGCCGCGTCGCCTCGCGGTGAAGCTGGTGGCGCTCGGGGGCACGGCGCTGTTCCTGCCCATGGCCTACGCCGGCTTCGCCCAGCTTCTGGCCCTGCCCAAGCCGGTCGCGCTCGAGTGGTGGCAGGCCAATGCCGAGGAAGCGACCGTGCTGGCCGCCAGCCTGCGCGAGGACGAGGCGATCTACCTCTGGCTGCAGCTCAAGGACGTGCCCGAGCCGCGCGCCTACGCCTTGCCCTGGCAGCGCGATCTCGCCGAGCAGCTGCAGGCCGCCCAGCGCGAGGCGGAGGAGAGCCAGACGCAGGTCCAGATGCGCCTGCCGTTCGAGGATTCCCTCGACGAGCTCGATCCGAAGTTCTACGCCATGCCGCAACCGGCGTTGCCCGCCAAGGACCAGGCCCCGCAGGCGCCGCAGACCTACGACCGGCGCGCCCAGCGCGGCACCTGAGCCCCGCAAGCCGCGGACCTGGCCTGGCGATGCCTGCACGAGCAATCGCCCGGCCAACGCGATACGGCAGCGGTCCGTCGGCGTGCAGCCGGCTGGCGTCCGGGCGGCGGCGCCGCGTCAGAGCAGCTCGTGCCGCTTGCGGGGCCGCCGGGCTGCCATCCCGGGCGATGCCGCCGCGCGGGTGGTCCGGGGCCTTTGATCGCCGCCGCACGAGCCGGGATCCGGGCTGCCATCGGGGGGCCATGCCGTCGCGCTCGCGCATCCATGCCGGCCCGGCTCGGCCCGCCGGCGC
>JAFGSX010000579.1 GCA_016934455.1 Deltaproteobacteria bacterium | reverse complement strand
GAGGTTGGCCGGCAGCTCTAGGTTATGCGCCACGGCGAGCAACCTGAGCGCTCGGTTGAGACCGACATCGGCGGCGCTGTCGCGGCAGGACTCGATCGCGTCCAGCAGCTTTTGCTCGATCGAGCGCACGATCGCGCCGCGGTGGTGCTCGTCCACGCGATAGCCGTGGCGCACCAGGTCCTCGATCCGCGCCACCGCCGCGTCGTCGGCCTGGTCGAGGCTCTCGTCGATCTCCTGCTCCAGGAAGACCTGCGCCGCCAGCTTGACCACCGGCGCCACGGCGTGGCCCAGCTTCCACAGCCGCTCGACCAGGGGCAGGTCGGGCGTGACCAGCCCGGCCAGCACCGTGCGATAGGTGGCGACGCGCGCCCCCAGCGTGCGCGCGATCAACTGTCGCTGCTCGAGCGCGAACAGGTCCTGGATCTTGAAGGTCTGGTTGCCGAGCCGCTGCAGCAGCAACTGGTAGACATCGCCGATCGAGGCGTCGTGGAAAAGGCGCAGCGCCTCGCGCTGCAGCTCCTCGAGCTGGGGCAGAGGCAGATCGCGCCGTACCCAGACGTGCAGGTCGAGGCCGCCGAAGTGCAGCACTGCATAGCTCGCCTCGCACTGATCGAGAGTGGCGTCGGAGACGATCAGGGCGCGCCCGACGGCCAGGTGGTTGTCGCCCTGCTCCTCGACCGCCGACACCAGAGGGGTCACCTGGTAGGCATACAGCCGACCGTCGGCCGGTCGCGTGTCGAAGGCGAGCTGGACGGCGTGGTGCGCGACCACCCGATCCAGATCCACCCGCGCCGGTCTGATCAACTGCTGCCAGATGCCCCTGCCGTCGCCGAACTGCGGCAGGTTGCTCTCGGCGCGGTCGAGGACGCCGAGAAACTCGGCCTCGAGTTCCGGTGCCAGCGGCTCGGCAAGCTGCAGCGCGCGCTGAGCGTACTTGAGGATCTGTACCCCCTCGATGCCGCTCAGCTCGTCGAAGAACCAGCCGCAACTGGTGAACATCAGCATGCCGTTGCGCTGCATCTCGAGCAACCGCAGGCCGGACTCGACGGCGTCGCGCGCCCTGCTGCGCAGGTGGCGGCCAAAGAACGCCTCGCGCGCCTCGCCGCCGCGATCGAGCAGCAGCCGGACGTAGTCGTCGCGCGCCGCCCACGGCTCCTTGAAAACGCGGCCACCGGCCTCCTCGAAGACGGCGTCGAGCCGCGCCTTGAGCAGGTCCATGGCCTCGCGCAGCGGCTTGCGCCAGCGCTGGTGAAAGCCCGGCCGCCCCAGGTTGCAGCCGCAGTTGCTGCGCCAGCGCTCGACCCCGTGGGCGCAGCTCCACGACGAGTTGTCCCAGATCTCGGCCTCCCAGGTCGGCGGATGCTGGGCGAGAAAGTACCCGTAGTTGACGATCTCGACGGTGCCGCTCTGGGAGATCTTGTTGAGCGCGTAGGCCAGCGCCATGTCGCCAAAGCGGTGGTGGTGGCCGTAGCTCTCGCCGTCGGTCGCCACCTGCACCAGCAGCGGCTCGCCGGCCACCTCCTCGCCAAACGCGGCCAGCAGCGCGCTGACGTAGTTGTCACCGTTGTCGAGCAGCCCGCCAAAGGCAACCCCGTGGGCCAGGCCGCCGTCGTAGAAAAAGAGCGCCAGCGACCGCCCCGACGGCAGATCGAGGCGGTAGGCCCGACGCGGATCGATGTCGCCCTGCGCGGCGTCGCACCAGGTGCCGCCGGGCGGCCGCCAGCGCCGGGCCTGGCGCGGCGACAGGATGGCGTAGCGCAGACCAAACTCGGCCAGCGCCTCGAGCGTGTCGGTGTTGACCGCGGTCTCGGGCAGCCACATCGCCTCGGGCTCGCGGCCGAAGCGGTGGCGGAAGTCGGCCAGCCCCCAGACGATCTGAGTCCGGCGGTCCCGCGGCGAGGCGAGCGGCATGATCATGTGGTTGTAGGCCTGGGCGATCGCGTTGCCGTGGCCGGCCAGCCGCTGGCAACTCTGGCGGTCGCCCTCGACGATGTGCGCCAGGGCCTCGGGATCGTGGCGCGCCATCCAGGAGAGCAGCGTCGGCCCGAAGTTGAAGCTGATCTGGCTGTAGTTGTTGGCGACGCGAATGATGTGACCGTCCTGGCCGCGGATGCGCGAGACGCCGTTGGGGCCGTAGCACTCGCTCGAGATGCGCGCGTTCCAGTCGTTGAACGGCGCCGCCGAGTCCTGCGGCTCGATGGTGTCGAGCCACGGGTTCTCGCGCGGCGGCTGGTAAAAATGGCCGTGTATGCAGAGATAGCGCTTTGCCATGGGCAGACCTTGCCGTCGCGCTATCGGCTAGCGAGACGGAGCGGAGGCGATCGCGATCGCGCGTCTGAGCACGAGGCCGCACACGGCCTCGCCGGCGTAGGCGACCAGAGTCGCAAAAATGCCGTAACCGAGCGGCAGCCAGGCCGGCATGCCAAACAGCTCGGGCGAGCGGTAGCTCCAGGCGCCGGACGCGATCGGCAAGGCCTCGCACAGCGGCCCGATCAGGGCGCCGGCGGCCAGCAGCAGCAGCGTCAGCGCCCGACGGCGCCGCACCAGCAGCAGCGCCGCGAAGGGCACGGCCGCGAGCAGCGCCAGCGGCGTGCTGTGGCCGAGCGTCACGAAGATCGCGATCTCGACGCCGATGCCGCCGACGGTCCAGGTCAGCACCGCCGCCGGCGTGCCGTCGTCGGGCGCGGCTCCCAACACGGCGCGTCCGATCAGCCACAGCGCGGAGCCAAAACACGCCCAGAGCGGAAAGGCCCAGGGCGGAACCAGCGGCAGGCCGCCGGTCTCGACGTAGCGCCAGAGGCCCGCTGCCACACAGCACATCTCGGTCGCCGGCCCGAGCAGCAGGCCGACCGCGGCCAGCGTCAGCGCGCGCCGCGGATCGCCCAGCCGCCAGCCGAGCGCCAGCGGTGGCAGCAGCAGCAGCGCGGTCAGCAGGTACGGGTGCCGCCAGAGCAGCGAGATGAGAATTGTTGCGTAAGCCACCAGACCGGCGATCAACGCCAGGTCGGCGAGGCGTCTCGAGAACGTCATGGGACCATTCTCATAGCGGCCGCCGTCGCCCGGCACAAGGTTTTTGCGCCGCTCGATGCCGGCTGTTCAAGTGCCATGCGATCGGATACAAACCGGCCATGGAGTGGCAGGGCTTTACCGCTGACGACTTCGCGCTGTACCGGCCCGAGCGCCGCACCAGCGCCATGTACACGCTCAAGCGGCGCGCCGTTAAGGACAAGCTGCGCGCGCTGGAGGAGTGTCTGCGGTCGGCGCTGGGCGCCTCCCTCGACGGGCTGGCCGCCGAGTTCTCGGACGACTCGCCGAGCCTGGTCAACCACCACTGCGTCGATCGGCAGTGGCTGTGCTGGTTGCGCGACGCCGCGGCGCAACAGCGGCTGCGGAGTCTGCTCGACAAGATCAAGCTCACCGCGCCCGACGCGCTCGACGTGGCCGCGCACCACAAGCACGCGCACCTGGCGCTGGTCGTCGACGAGCGCGGAGTCGAGGTCGGCCTGCGGCTGCATCGCCGCGCCAGCGTCGATCGCGAGAACCTGGCCGCGCGGCTCAAGGAGGGCTGGGCGCGAGACGGCCTGGCCAGGTTGATCGGCCGCTGCGGCGAGGGCGCGCTCTTTGGCGCCTGCGACGGCCGCGAGCTGCCGACCGTTGCTGCGGCCGCTGCCTCGGCCGAGGCGATGGCAACGCTGGCCGACGAGGCCGCCGGGCGCGAGTGGCTGGCGGTATGCGCGCTGACCCCGGCCGACGACGCGGTGGCGGCCGGTGCGGCGCTGGCCGAAAGCTGCGGCCAGCGGCTGCACGCGCTCGCCGAGATCTATCGCTTCTGCGCCTGGACGCCGGACAACGATCACATCGCGGCGCGCAAGGCGATCAAGGAGGCGGGGACCGGGCAGCAGAAGAGCGGCTTCAAGAAGGGCGACCGGGTGCGCATCCTGGCCGGCCTGTGGAGCGGCCGCTCGGGCACGGTCGAGGAGATCGATCGCAAGGGCGGTCTCAAGGTGCTGGTCGGGCTGGTCGCCGTCAAGGTCGACGTCAGCGAGGTGGCGCCGGTCGAGAGCTGATGCGCTGCTCACTTTTCTTGTACCAATTTTTGGCGGGTCCCCGTCTATCGGCGTCAGGTTCTGTTGTTGTTGAAAACGCCACT
>JAFGSX010000578.1 GCA_016934455.1 Deltaproteobacteria bacterium | reverse complement strand
TCGATGCGCACCGAGCGCGCCGCCGGCCCCTCGCCGATGATCAGGTCGAGCTGGAAGTCCTCCATCGCCGGATAGAGGATCTCCTCGACCGCCGGGTTGAGGCGATGGATCTCGTCGATGAAGAGCACCTCGCGCGGACCCAGGTTGGTCAGGATGCCGGCCAGATCGCCCTTGCGCTCCAGCGCCGGGCCCGACGTGACATGGATGCCGGCGCGCATCTCGCCGGCGACGATGTGCGCCAGGCTGGTCTTGCCCAGCCCGGGCGGGCCGCAGAACAGCAGGTGGTCGACCGGCTCGCCGCGCCGGCGCGCCGCCTCGACGAACACGCGCAGGTTGTCCTTGGTGTGGGACTGGCCGATGAAATCGTCAAACGCGCGCGGCCGCAGCGACAGATCGCTGGCGGCCTCGTCCTCGAGCGGCACGGCATCGATCTCGCGCTGGGTTCTCGGGCGCCCCATCACCGGTCACCTCGACCCGGACAATAGCGACCCGGAGATCGGCCTGGCAAGCGCCGGCAGCGATCTGTTGAGTTGTCGCGGGCGGCGCGCTAGCGTCCTCGCTCAGGCCGCCGGATATCCGCGGCACCGAGGCGAGGATGGGCGTTCGGGTCTGGACTTCGTGGATCGGCGTCGCGCTGCTGCTGGCTGCCGGCAGCGCCCGCGCCGAGGAGATCAAGGCCTACGGCCTGACCATCGTGCCGTGGTCGGCCAAGGTGGGTGACGACCGGTTCCGCTCGCCGCGCGATTTCAGGGACACGGTCAAGTACTACGACAAGATGTTCCTGGGCTGGAAGAACGTCAAGAAACACCGCGAGGTCAACCTGCCCGGCATCAAATACGTCCACTACGAGAACACCAACGCCGACAGCAAGTGGTCCGGGTTCAACGTCTACCAGGCCGGGCCGCAGGGCGAGGTGCGCATCTACGTGCTCAGACGGATCGGCGACCGCGACGGCGCGGCCGGGCCGAAGAAGCCGAAGCGGAAGCCCAAGAAGTCGGGCTAGGTCAGCGCGCGGCGCAGTCGGATCGAGCGCTGGCCGTTGGGGTAGCTGCTGGTCGGGACGTCGACCGCGGCCAGCCCGGCGCGCTCGAACAGACGCCGGGCAGCCTCGTTGTCGGCGGCGACCGAGAGCTCGAGCCAGCGCTCTACCTTGCCGCAACCGGCCAGCATGCAGACCTCGATCGCCTGCTCCAGCAGGGCGCGACCCAGGCCGCGGCGGCGGTGTGGCGGCGCCACCGCCAGCACCAGCAGATCGCCGACCCAGCGCTCGCCCGTCGGGCTCCTCCCGACCACGAGCATTGAGAATCCGGCCGGCTGGCCAGCCCGCTCGACCAGAGAGGTGCCCACGCGCGGGTCGCGCAGCCAGCTCGCGACCCATTCCTCGTACGGCCCCAGGTGGCCGAACGCCTGCGCCGTGAGCTGCCGCAGAAACCCCTCATCGCCCGCCGTCGCCGGTCGGATCGCGACCGCGTCTGGCGGCCTGCCGGCGGCGGTCTCGGGGCGGCGGTGCACGGGCGGGGCTCGTCGGCCCATCAGCGCCAGGCGACCGGCTCGACGCTGGTCACCACCGGCCGGTGGTCGGAGACCGTGGTCTGGTAGCCGGCGACCTGCTGCTCCAGGTGCAGCACCCGGGTCTGATCGCCGGCGAAGTCGGTGTCGCCCTGATCGGCGATCAGGATGTGGTCGATCATGGTTCCCGTCGAGGTGCCGATCCAGCTCCATTCGCCGTTGCGCGCGAGCTGCAGATCGAGGAAGCGGTAGTCCGCGCTGTCGTCGAGAAAGGGCTGGAACACGTTGTAGGCCGCGCTGTCGGTGAGCTTGTCGTTGAAGTCGCCGATCAGCAGGTAGTCGCGGTCCGGGTTCGCCACCTGCTGCTGGTCCAGGTGCGTCTTCAGCGCCACCAGCGCGTTGCGGCGAGCGGTCTCGTCGGCCTCGGTCGCGCCGGCCTTGAGGTGCACCACGATGATGGTGAACGCGTAGCTGGCGCTGCCCTGGGGATCGGTCGCGACCACGTCGACCTGCAGCGGTGCCCGCGGAAAGTCCTCGTTGTTGTCGTCGAACAGCAACTGCACGTTGTCGATCGCGATCATGTCGGTGCGGTAGATGAGGCCCGGCCTCTGGAACGCGTAGCTGTCGGACGAGACCCGGCCGCTGTAGCCCGGCATCAGGCTCAGCATGACCTGAAAGTCGCGCATGTCCGTGATCTCCTGGACCGCGATCAGGTCGAGCTGCAGATCGAACAGGATGCGCGCGACCAGGTCGACCGTGGCGTCTCCGGCGAGCGGAAATTCCTGCAGGTTCCAGGTCGCGAGGTCGAACTTGGCGGGGGTGCCGACCGCGGCCAGACCGCACGAGGCGTCGCGGCCGGGCAGGTCGCGGCCGGCCGCATCGCGACCGGAGTCCAGCGCCGCGTCGCCGCCGCCGCCGTCGGCGTCCCCGACCGCAGCGTCGAGGCCGGAGTCGGCGTTGAGCGGCGGGTCGCATGCCGCCAGCGCACAGAGGATCGCCAGCGCCCACCAGCGCCGGCCCGGGTTCGCGGACCCGCGGCTACGGCTCTCGCCCGCGCGGGGGCCAAGTATCTCGGTCGCCAAAGTCACGCCTCGCTCGCGCTGCAGCTTTTGCAGCCCTGGTCCTTTCAGGTTAGCACGGTCACACCGCTTGGCCAGCGGGAGCGACCGGGCCCGAGCGCGAGCGACGTGCTTGACAGCGACGGCTGGCCAGGCTAGCTATTCGCGCACTGCCATCCGGGTGCAGCCGCCGGCCCGGCATCGAAATGCTGATGGGGAATCGTCTAATGGCAGGACGGCAGACTCTGGATCTGTCTATCTAGGTTCGAATCCTAGTTCCCCAGCCAGCCGGCCCCCCGAAAATCCCGTTTTTCGGGGGGTCTTTTTTTGCGAGAGGCAGATGAAGCGGGTCGAGATCGAGGTGCTCAGCGGCGAGCAGGCCGGGTTCTCGGTCGACGTGCTGCCCGGAAGCTACCGCATCCTGCGCCGCTCGGCCGAGAGCTTCGACGTCCGCTCGACCCTGATCTCGTCCCAACTCGAGCAATGGCAGCTCAAACAGGAGGATCTGGAGCTGGCCGCGGCAAACCTCTCGCAGCGCGCCGCCGTGACCGGCGGCCCCGTCATCAGCATCGAGCACTTCGCACGCGCCGAGGACGTCGCGATCTGGGACGAGCGCATGTCGCAGCCGCACGCCATGCTGCTGGTCAACGGCGACGGCGCGATGCTGGTCGACATGGGCAGCCGCAACGGCAGCTACGTCAACGGCGAGCGCATCGGCGCCGCCATGCTCAAGGACGGCGATCTGGTGCGCTGCGGCGCCACCCGCATCCACGTCCACATCTCGGGCTAGCTGGTCTGGACTGCGGGCAGTCGCTCTGCGAGCAGAAGAAGAGCAGACAGGTCTGGTTGGGCCCGACCTGCGCGATGCAGACGCTGTCGTCGAGCTGGGTCAGCGGGCAAACGCGAAGGAGAGCTGGGCCGAGGCCGCGCGCTTGCCCGCGAGCAGCAGGTAGGGCGCGGCGCGCCGGGTCGCCACGCCCAGCGCGGTCAGGTCGTCCAGCGAGCGCAGCCGCTGCTGCGCTCGCGCCCGCGCCAGCCGTTGCGCGCTGGCGGGCCCGATGCCCGGCACCCGCAGCAGCTCGGCGACCGGTGCCCGGTTGACCTCGACCGGAAACCGCTCCGGGTGCAGCGCCGCCCAGTGCTGCTTGGGGTCCTGGTCGAGCGCCAGCGAGCCATCGGCGGTAAACGGGATCTCGTCGACGCCAAAACCGTAGGAGCGCAGCAAAAAGTCGCTCTGGTACAGCCGGTGCTCGCGCAGGAAGGAGGTGGGCGGCCGCTCCGCCAGCGGCGTGCCGGGCCGCGGCGCAAACTTGGAGTAGTAGGCGCGCGCCAGCCCCAGCTCGCGATAGAGCTGCGCCGCGCGGCCGATGATCTCGCGGTCGGTCTCGTCGGTGGCGCCGACCACGAACTGCGTGGTCTGGCTGCGCGCCCCGCGCGCTGGCTGCCCCGGCGGAGTGCGCGCGCGCCGCGCGGCCGGGTCGATCAGCTCCGCGATCCAGCGCGCCGGCGCCAGCAGCTCGCGCTCGAAGTCCTTCTTGCTGCTCAGCGCGGCCAAATGGCGGGCGCTCGGCACCTCGAGGTTGACGCTGACGCGGGTGGCGAGCTGCACCGCGCGCTCGACCTGGCAGTGCTGGGCGCCGGGGA
>JAFGSX010000577.1 GCA_016934455.1 Deltaproteobacteria bacterium | reverse complement strand
CTCTTGCTCGCGCTCTCCGTCAGCACGGTGTCGGCCAGCCCGGTGGCCCTGCCGCGCGAGGAGCATCTGGCGCAGCTCAAACGACTGGCGGGCAGCGACCTCGAGCGCCGGTGGCTCGACTTTCTCGATCAGCGCAACCTGCCCCTGCCGGACGAGGCGCAAAAGATAATCGAGCGCTGCAACACCAGCGCTGATTTCTATTACCGCGACCAGCGCGTGGCCATTTTTATCGACGGCCCTGTGCATGACCAACCCGACATCGCCGCCCGCGACGTCGAGTTGCTGGACTGCTTGATGTCGGAAGCCGGCTTGTGCGCGATCCGGTTCCATTACCGGGACGACTGGGAGCAGATCGTGCGGCAGCACGCCTATGTCTTCGGGACCGCTGCCTAGCATCAATTAACAGGGATATTGGATGGCGCTGACAGAGATCCACGGCAAGGTGCCCCCTTGCTCCTTGCATGCGCTATTGACTGTCACCGGGTACGATTCTTGCGAGATGAGTCTTGGATAATCGCTTCGGGGAGAGTGGATGAGAGAATTCACGGTTGGCTCTCTGGTTCAAGCCCGCGGCCGCGAATGGGTCGTGCTGCCCGATTCGACGGAGGATCTGCTCGTCCTTCGTCCCCTCGGCGGCACCGACCAGGAGATCGCCGGCATCTATCTGCCGCTCGAAGGGGACGACGTCCGGCCGGCGACCTTTGATCTGCCGGATCCCTCCCGGCCGGGCGATTTCCGCTCCGGCCGCATGCTGCGCGATGCCGTCCGCCTCGGCTTTCGCTCCAGCGCCGGGCCCTTCCGCTCCTTTGCCCGCCTCAACGTCGAGCCCCGGCCTTACCAGCTCGTGCCGCTGCTGATGGCCCTCAAGCTCGACCCGATCCGCATCCTTATCGCCGACGACGTCGGCATTGGCAAGACGATCGAAGCGGGCCTCATCGCCCGCGAGCTGCTCGACCGCGGCGAGGTCCAACGGCTCGCGGTGCTCTGCCCGCCGCACCTGGCGGAGCAGTGGCAGTCCGAGCTGGCGGACAAATTCCACATCGAGGCCGAATTGGTCCTGCCCAGCACCGCGCCTCGGCTCGAGCGCCACACGGCCGTCGGCCAATCGCTCTTTGACATCCATCCCTATACCGTCGTTTCTACCGAGTACATCAAATCCACCCGCCGGCGCGACGAGTTTGTCCGCGCCTGTCCCCCGTTGGTGATCGTCGACGAAGCTCACACCTGCGCCTTTTCCGAGGAGGGGCGCGGCGGCCGCCATCTGCGCTACGAGCTGCTCCGCTCGCTGTCCGCGAGTCCCGACCGCCACCTGATCCTGGTGACGGCGACGCCGCATAGCGGCAAGGAGGGGGCCTTTCGCTCGTTGCTCGGCTTTCTGCGGCGCGACTTTCTCGACCTGCCCGAGGACCTCTCCGGGCGTGACCACGAGCGCTTCCGCCGTGAGGTCGCCGCCCACCTCGTCCAGCGCCGCCGTGCCGACGTGCGCGCCTACATGGACGCGCAGACATTCTTTCCAGAGCGCGAGGACACCGAGCAGACCTATACGCTTTCCAACGAGTACAAAAAGCTCTTTAACACGCTGCTCGACTATGCCCGCGAGCACGTGATGGACCCGACGGGAAGTGAGCACCGGCGGCGCGTTCGCTGGTGGTCTGCCCTGGCGCTCTTGCGCAGCCTCGCCAGCAGCCCCGCCGCCGCCGCTGCCACCCTCCGCACTCGCTCGGCTACGGTCGAGACCGAGACGGCCGAAGAGGCCGACATCATCGGCGAGCGAGCGGTCCTCGACCTCGACGACAGCGACGCCAGCGAGTTCCTCGATACAGCGCCCGGCGGACTGGGCGGCGACGACCAGCCCGAGTCCGAGCGCGACCGGCTCCTGCGCTACGCGCGCCGCGCCGACGAGCTCTTTGGGCCCGAGCATGATTTCAAGCTCAGGCGCGCGATTCCGATCGTCAAGGGGCTGCTCGACGATGGCTTTAACCCCATTCTTTTCTGCCGCTTTATCCCCACGGCCCTCTACGTCGCCGATCAGTTGCGCCAGGCGCTACCGAGGGGTGTCGAGGTAGCCGCCGTGACCGGCCTCCTCCCACCCGCCGAGCGCGAAAAGCGTGTCGAGCTGCTCGGGATTCCGCCCAAGCATGTCTTGGTGGCGACCGACTGCCTGAGCGAGGGCATCAACCTCCAGCAGCACTTTGACGCGGTCATGCACTACGACCTCAGCTGGAACCCGACCCGCCACGAGCAGCGCGAGGGCCGCGCCGACCGTTTCGGCCAGCCGAGCAATGAAGTGCGAACGGTCACCTATTACGGGACCGACAACCAGATCGATGGTATTGTCCTCGATGTGCTGTTGCGCAAGCACAAGGCGATCCGTACCTCGCTCGGCATCTCGGTGCCGGTGCCGGCCAACACCGGCGAGGTCATCGAGGCGCTCATGAACGGCCTCCTCCTCCGTGGCAGCCAGGCCGACAGCCGCCAGCTGGCCTTTGATTTCCTCGGTGACCTAAAGCTGGCACACCAGCTCCAGATCGAGTGGGAGGACGTCTCGCAGAAGGAAAAAGAATCCCGCACGCTCTTTGCCCAACGGGCTATCAAGGTCGAAGACGTCGCCCAGGAGTATCGCGCCGTGCGCGACGCCATCGGCACTCACGTTGACGTCCGGCGCTTTATGACCGACGCCGTCAGGGCCCACGGCGGCTTTGTGACGGAGCGGGATGGGGTGCTCGAGTTCAACCTGCCTGAGGCAGCCACGATCCGCGAGGCATGCGGCAACCGCGAGCAGTTCACTGCCCGCTTCGAGATGCCGGTTTCGGAGGGTGTGCTCTATCTGCCGCGCACCCATCCGATCGTCGAGGGGCTCGCCACCTACGTGATGGACGGCGCCCTCGACCCTCTGATGGACGGTGCCGCTAGGCGCTGCGGCGCGATCCGGACGCGGGCCGTCGGAGCGACGACGACCCTGCTTCTGCTCCGGTTGCGGTATCACATCGTCGCCGGCGGCATTGACGGCGCTGCGCCGCTACTGGCGGAAGATTGCCGGCTCGTCGGTTTCACCGGCTCTCCGCGCTCACCCCAATGGCTCGAGCCGGCCGCCGCCGAAGCGCTCCTCGACGCCCAACCCGATGCCAACATCGCCCCCCAGCAGGCCACCCAGTTCATCCGTCATATCCTGGATGGCATGCCCGACCTGGCGGCGCCATTGACCGAGTTAGCCGAGCGCCGCGGCCGCGAGATCCTGGACGCCCACCAGCGCGTCCGCACCGCCGCCCGATTAAAGGGTGTCCGCTACGACGTCCGCCCGCAACTGCCTCCTGACATATTGGGTGCTTTTATATTATTGCCGGTGGGAGAATAGAACGCCGATGACGCAGATCAATTCAGATCAGCGGCAATCAGCGCTCGATCAGCGTCATCAGCGTCCCATTAAAACCATGAACTACAAACACACCGAACTGACCGGCGCGATCATCAACGCCTTCTACCATGTCTACAACACCCTCGGTCACGGTTTCCTGGAAAAGGTCTACGAAAACGCCTTGGCCCACGAACTACGGCAGAGGGGCTATCGGGTGTCCCAGCAGGTACCGATAGCGGTCCATTACAGCGGCGTCCTCGTCGGTGAGTATTTTGCCGACCTGGCAGTTGAAGACGCAGTCATCATCGAGCTTAAAGCAGCGCAAGCCATCGCTCCCGAGCACGAAGCCCAGTTGGTCAACTATCTCAAGGCAACCGACGTCGATGTGGGCCTCTTGCTCAATTTCG
>JAFGSX010000576.1 GCA_016934455.1 Deltaproteobacteria bacterium | reverse complement strand
GGGCCGGCAGCGGCGCGCCGCGCGGAGAGGACCTGGCGTGCTGCTCGGCGCGCCGGATCAGGTTCTCGACCAGGTCTCCGGCCAGCTTGTCCTGGATCTTGCGCGCCACCTGCTCCAGCGCATCTCTTGCCGTGCCCTGCTCGTCCAGCAACTGCAGCAGATACATGCCGGGTCGCCTGCTGACGACCTGGGCCGAGGTCCGGACCTCCCTGGGCTCGCCCGCGATCTGGATGGTGACCTCGAAGGGTTTGAGCGGCTCGAGCGGGGCGTCGCAGTAGACCGCGACCGCGCCGCGGCCGAGCGACTTCTTGTAGACGTCGACGAAGTTGTTGGTATTGGCGAAGCGCACGAAGCCGTGGATGAAGATCGGCAGCTTGCTGCGCTCTTGATCGGCCGTGGGCATGGCTCTCCGGCGCGAGCTGACCGCGCTAGCCCCGAGGCTTGGTCTGCTCGACGACGACCTCGTACAGCAGATCGCCCTCCTCGGTCACGAACGAGCGCGGACAGTCGTAGCACTCGCAGATGCCGACCGCAGCGAGCTCTCCGGGATCGGGCGTCAGGTAGATGGCGCGGCGGTAGGCGCCGACCTGGCAGGTGCACGGGATCAGCCGCTTGAACTCCTCGCCGCAGGTCGGACAGGCGATGGCGTACGGCACGCCGCGCGGCAGCTCGGGTCCCTGCTTGCGCTGGTCATTGACGATGGACGAAAGATAGAAATCGACGTCGCCCATGACCTCGTCGCCGGTACGAACGAGGATGTGCACGGACGGATACCCGTCGAAGGTGACCCCGGTGTCCATCAGGCTGTGGCCATTGTGGCAGTACAGCTCGGGGATCCAGATCACGTCGCCGTCGCGCCGCACGCGGCTGCTGGCGGTAAACCGATAGCTATCGCCGTAATTCTCGATGCGCTTGCCGTCGTCCTTGCTCATACCGCCCCTCCATCCGTATTGGATAAGTTATCGTCGCCGCGAGGCGCAGCGTCAAGCCGGGACTTTCCACGACCTAGGCTTCTCCGGTGTCGCCGAAGGGCCAACGGGAAGGGAGACGCGGGGACTGTTACTCCGATGTATCGCCGCCAGACAGATGAGATATACTGAGCCGCTGAGGCCAGGAAATCCCGATGATCAACGTCTTGGTGGTGGACGATGAGACGATCTTTGCCAATCTGCTTGTCAATTTGCTTCCTGATTCCACCTACCATGTGATCGCGGCCAGGAACTGCGCCGAGGCCCGCGCCAAAATGCGCGCCTTCAACCCGATCGAGGTCGCGGTGGTCGACAAGAACCTGCCCGACGGCCAGGGGACCGACCTGATCGGCGAGCTCAAGGCCTGCCACCCGGACCTCGAGGTTTTGCTGGTAACCGCCTACCCGACCTGGCAGACGGTGGTCGAGTCGCTGAAAAACGGCGCCTTCGACTACATCGCCAAGCCGATCGAGGATCTGCAGTCGCTCGAGGTCAAGGTGCGCAACGCCGCGGCCAAGTCGCGGCTCGGCGCCGAGCAGCGGCAATTGATCGCGCAGCTCCGCGAGAGCAACGAGCGCTACGAGTGCACGGTGCGCGGCTCGAACGACGGGCTGTGGGACTGGAACCTGGTGCGCAACGAGATCTTCTGCTCCTCCCGCTGGTGGGCCATGCTCGGGCTGCCAGCGCAAAAAGACGTCGTCGATCCCGGGGAGTGGTTGAGCCGGGTCCACCCCGAGGACCGCGCACCGCTGCAGGCGGCGCTGCAGGGTCACCTGGACGGCGCCAGCGCGCACTTCGAGCACGAGTATCGCGCCCTGCACGCCGACGGCAGCTACCGCTGGATGTCCTGCCGCGGCCTCGCCTTCCGCGACCAGGACGGCGTCGCCACCCGCATCGCCGGATCGCAGACCGACATCACATTCAAAAAGATGGCCGAGACGCAGTTGCTGCAAGACGCCTTCAGCGACGGGCTGACCGGGTTGCCCAATCGCGCCCTGCTGCTCGACCGCCTGCGGCTGGCGGTGGCGCGCCGGCAACGCCATCCCGGCTACTGCTTCGCGCTGGCCTACCTCGACCTCGATCGGTTCAAGACCGTGATCGACGATCTGGGCTACGCCGGCGGCGACCAGCTCATCCAGGCGCTGGCGGCCAGGCTCTCCGGCTGCGTGCGGAGCTGCGACACGGTGGCGCGCGTCGGCGGCGACGGCTTTGCCATCCTGTTCGACGGCGTCGAGGAAGCCGATGATTTCAAGGAGCTCTCGGCGCGCATCGAGCGGCAACTGGCAAAGCCGTTCAACATCAATGGCCACGACGTCTTTGTCAGCGCCAGCATCGGTCTGGTCATCGGGGACGAGCGCCACCAGCGCGCCGGCGATCCGCTGCTCGACGCCGAGGTGGCGATGTACCGGGCCAAGGCCAACGGCCGGGCGCGCTGCGAGATCTTCGATCCTTCGATGCGCAGCGGCGAGGTCGGCCGGCTGCAGCTCGAGACCGATCTGCGGCGCGCGGTCGAGCGGCGCGAGTTCGTCGTCCACTACCAGCCCATCGTCAAGCTGGCCGACGGCGAGGTGGTCGGCTTCGAGGCGCTGGTGCGCTGGCAACATCCGCAGCGCGGTCTGCTCTACCCCGGCGATTTTTTGCACGCCGTGGACGAGCTCGGGCTGTCGACCGCGCTCACCGGCGAGGTGCTGCGCGCGGTCAGCGAACAGATGCGCATCTGGCGGCAGCAGTTCTTGCAGGCGCAGGCCTACGTCTCGATCAACCTGTCGGGGCCCGACGTGCGGCGCAAGGATCTGTCGGACGCCATCGCCAGCCTGCTGCAGGGCGAAGACGCGCGCTCGGCTGGCCTCAAGTTCGAGGTGACCGAGACCGCGCTGATGGCGGACCAGCAGGGCGCGCAGGAGCAACTGGCCCGGCTCAAGCAGCTCGGCTTTGAGCTGCTGATGGACGACTTTGGCGTCGGCACCTCGTCGCTGGCGCACCTGAGCGCGTTGCCGATCGACGTGCTCAAGATCGACCGCAGCTTCGTTCGCGACTGCACCACGTCGAAGAAGGCGCTGCAGATGGTGCGCACCATCATCCAGCTCGCCCACCTGCTCAACATGGGCGTGGTGGCCGAGGGCATCGAGACCGAGGAGCAGCTCGAGCGGCTGCGCGAGCTGGACTGCGACTTTGGCCAGGGATTTCTCTTCTCGCGGCCGGCCGACGCGGCCGCGACCAGCGCGCTGATGGCGCGCTGCAGGGTGGCCTAGCCGGCGCTGCCGGCGGGCACCGACGCGGTCCGCCGGCCGCCGGCTGTGGGGAGTCGATCGTTGAGAGTCCTGATCGTCGATGACGACCCTGCGGTGCGACTGACGCTCGCGATGGCGTTCGAAAACACCGGCTGGCAGCTTGCGACCGCCGGCTCGGGGCAGGAGGCGCTGGCGAAGCTCGAGAGCGCGACCTTCGACGTCCTGATCCTGGACAAGAACCTGCCCGACACTACCGGCGTCGATCTGCTGCGCCGCCAGCGGCTGAGCGGCAACCGCGCTCACGCCTTCATCATCACCGGTCAGGCCGATGCCAGGAGCGCAGCCGATACGCTCGAGCTCGGCATCGACGGCTACTACGAGAAGCCGTTCGACAACGTCTACGAGGTGGTCAAGGCGATTCGGGAGACGGTCCAACGCAACCGGCGCGGCAACCCGGCGGACCTGGCGCAGGCGTCCACCCACTTCAGGCGCTCGCAGTCCATGCTGGGAGACGGCAGGCCGGTCAGCGGCCACCAGATCGAGCGCGGTCTGGCGCTGTGCCCGGATCAGGCAGAGGCCGAGCTGGTCGATCGCGCGTTGCGCGAGCTGTGCGTCGAGGTGGACAGCGCGACCTCGTCCCAGCAGGCGATCGATCACATGCGCGCGCGGCGACCCGAGCTGGTCGTGCTGGACGCCCAGCAGATCGAGCCAAAGGTCACCTGGCTGGCCGAACAGTATCGCTCGCTGGTGCCCCACGGCGTCGTGCTGGTGCTCGGCCGCCAGCAGCTCGGTCTGGACTCGCTGAAGAAGCTGATCGGGCTGGGGGTGGACGGACTGATCGACCGACCGCTCGACGCCGCGCAACTGCGCGCGAAGCTGATGCAGGCGCTGCAGCAGGCGGCCTGGCGGCGCGGCATAAGTGATGTGAATGGCTGATCGCCAGGCCCACAAACGCCACCGGGACCGGACGCTGGTGGGCGACCTGCTGCTCGCCGGCGGTGGTACCGCCCTGCTGGTGTACGTGCTGCTGCTGGTCTTCGCGCAACCCGCCAGCGGGAGCCGGGCGCCCGCCAGCGCGATCCAGGCCGGCCGCGTCGAAGACGTGCTCAACCGCGGACGCCGCCGCAGCGAGAGCGAGCTGTTCTGGAACCCGCTGCGGCGCGGCGACGCGGTGTACGACCGCGATCGCATCTACGCCGCCTCCGGCTCGGCAGTGCTGGTCCAGCTCGAGGACCGGACGCGCCTCACGGTGGAGGAGAATTCGCTCGTCATCGTCTCGCGCTCCGGCGCGAGCGGCGGCCAGGCGCTGGCACCGGTGCAGATCGAGGTGCAGCGCGGGGCGGTCGCGGGCACGGCCGGCATCGGCGGCGCCACGATCCGCACCCGCGGCGCGCAGGTGGCGCTGGCCTCCGGCAGCGGGGCGCGGCTGAGGGTACGCGCCGACCACAGCACGGCGATCGCCGCCGGCCCCGGCCAGGCGACGGTGACCAGCGACGACGGCACGATGTCCGCGCTGCAGGAAGGTCAGTTGCAGGAGGTCTCGGCCAGCGGCCGGGCGAGCGCCGCGCGGCGATTCGACATCGCGCTCGCCTCACCGGCGCACCACGCCCGGCGCTTCTTCGTGCGGACCACACCGGCCGTAGAGTTCGCCTGGAGCGGCTGCGACGAGGGGAGCGGCGGTTACCGACTCGACGTCAGCCGCGACCCCGACTTCTCTCAGATCGTACACAGCGTCGAGACCATCGAACGCCGGGCCACGCTGAGGGGCCTGCCGGCCGGCCTCTGTCACTGGCGCGTGAGCCGACCGCAAGACGACGGCGAGTGCCGCAGCGAGGAGCGCACGCTGGCGCTGGTCGCCGACGAGGCGCCGGTCATGATCCAGCCTCGCCACGGCGAGATCGTGTACCAGCCCGCGGGCGGAGCGGTGCCCCTGGTCTGGAGCGAAGTGCCCGGCGTGCTGCGCTACCGCATCGAGCTGCGCCAGGCCGAATCGATCGTCGCCGCGAACGAGATCGAAGGGACCTCGTACCGCCTCGGGGAGCTGCTGGCCGAGGGCCGCTTCTGCGCGCAGGTGCGATCGGCCGAGGCCGAGCGCGGCGAATCGCCGTGGTCGAGCCGCGTCTGCTTTAGGGTCATCAACAAGCCGCTGCCGCGCGCGCCCAGGCTGTTCGATCCCCGGATCGAGGAGCTGGTGCCAGACGCCGGCCCGCGCGACGCCCGGCTCGGCGACCTGCTCTGGCGCCTGGTCGGCGGGGTGGCCCACGCCGAGGAAATCGCGCGCCGGGCGATCGTGCTGCGCTGGGAGGCGGTTCCAGGAGTCAGCGACTACGTCCTCGACATCGCCGAGGACGCAGCCTTCAAGAAAATCGTCGTCCATACCCGCGTGCCGCACAACTATTACAGGTGGGCAAAGCTGGCCAAGCGCACCTACTACTGGCGCGTCAAGAGCGTGGACGCCGAGGGGCGCGAGAGCGAGTTCAGCGAGGTGCGCGTCATCTCGGCGGTGGTCGGTCAGCCCGAGCCGGTGGGACCGCGCAACGGCGCCAGCTTCTCGCTCGGCGACCAGCCGCTGCGGGTGACGCTGCGCTGGTCGGGCTCGGAGCTGGTGGTGCAGTACGACGTCGAGATCGCGCGCGACGCCGCCTTCACCGACCTGGTCGCGCGCGCCCGCGTGCGCGACGCGCTCGGCCACGGCTTCAGCCCCGATCGCCGCGGCAGCTACTACTGGCGGGTGACCGGCATCGACGCCAACGGCGAGCGCACCGCCACCAGCGCGGCGCAGCGCTTCGACGTCGAAGTCGGCGCGCCTACGCCGCGGCGGCCTTTGGAGAGCGAGAACATCGAGTGGGGCTCCGACGAGCCCCGCGTCAAGTTGCGCTGGAGCGAGCGGCCGGTGGCGCACTACGAGGTCCAGCTCGGCCGGAGCCGGGAATTTTCGAAGATCGGCGCCAGCCACCGGAGCGACCGGCCGGTGCTGACCGTCAAGACGCTGGGCATGGGCAGGCAGTTCTGGCGGGTGCGCGGGGTCGAGCCCGAGACCGCATGGAGCTCTGTCGCCAGCTTCACGGTGGTTCCGGCGGCGCCGCCGGCGCTGGCTACCAGCTCGCCGGCGACCCAGCCGGTGGCGGCGACCCAGCCGGTGGCGGCGACTCAGCCGGTGGCGACGACACAGCCGGCGTCGCGACCGGTCGCCAGCCGCACTCCGGAGCCGGCCGCGCACCCGCCGTCGCTGCACGCCGGGCCGCAGGCGGCCTTCTTCTACAACCTGGGGCAGGTCATCACCGGCCGCGCCGGGCTCGAGCTCGGGTACCGGTTGCCGCCGCTCGACCGTCGCCTGGGGCTGACGCTCGGCGTCAGCTACTTTCCGTCGCACGCGACCGCCAGCGATGCCGGGCGCACGATCGAGGCCGACTCCTGGCTGCACGCGGTGCCGGTCGAGCTGCTGGCGCTGTACTTTGTTCCGCTGGGCCCGATCCAGCTCTACGGCGGGCTGGGCCCGGCCGTCCACCTCACCTACGCCACGGTCAGCCTGCCGTCGCTGCCGTTGCAGACCCAGACCGGGCTGACCATCGGGCTCGAGCTGGCCGCCGGTGTCGAGTGGGCGCTCGGCCCGGGAGTCCTGTTCGGAGATCTGCGCTACGTGCTGAGCACCGGCAACAGCGGCCTGGTCGAGATCAACCCGGGGGGGCTGCTGGTCGGGATCGGTTACCGGTTCTGGATCCTGTAGGGGGAGGCCGCCGTGAAGCTGCGCATCTCCATCCGCTACAAGGTGATGTTGACCATCCTGGCGCTGTTGCTCGCAACCATCGCCGCCTATCTCTATTTGGCGACGACGCTCTTCAACACGG
>JAFGSX010000575.1 GCA_016934455.1 Deltaproteobacteria bacterium | reverse complement strand
GAGGTTGGTCTCGGCGCCGTAGACGTAGCGGTCGCCCTCCTGGGCCAGCGCGTGCTGGACAAAATTCTCGGCCGTGCCGGTCGGGGCCTGCGGACCGCTGGGCGTCGAGGATACGGCGTTCGGGTTGTTGAGCTTGCCCCAGGTCTGCGGGCCGACGATGCCGTCGACGGTGATGCCCTGGTTGCGCTGGAATGCGCGCACCGCGGCCTCGGTCTTGGGCCCGAAGATGCCGTCGATCGGGCCCGGGTTGAAGCCCAGCTCCTTGAGCCGGCTCTGCAGGTTGCTGACGGCCTGACCGCGCGAGCCATAGCGCAGCATCGGCTGGGCGCTCTTGAACTGCGCCGCGAGCGTGGCCGCGCTGAGACCGCCGTTGACGACCGGCGCCGTGGCCTGCTCGCTGCTCTTGCCGCGGCTGGCGTGGCTGGCCTCGGCGACGGGTGCCGACGAAGCGGCGGAGAGGGAGCTGGCCGGAATGTTGATCTGCTGGCCCGGGTAGATGAGGTCGGGATTCCTGATCTGCGGGTTGGCCTTGATCAGGTCCTTGAGCGAGACATCGTGCGCCTTGGCGATCTTCCAGAGGGTGTCGCCGCGCCTAACGGTGTACCCGCTGTACTGGGCAACGCTGCTGGACTGCGTGGCGCTCGAGCTGTCAACCCTGATTGCCATCGTTGCCTCCTCGTCGTGCGGCCCGTGTGCATGTAGGTATCGGTAGGTAAAAGGGCGACGTCGCTCGGTCAGCAGGAGGATGAAGCGAGATCAGCAGTATTTCCGGTCAGTTCGCGCGCGACAGCCGTCCTGCCCGGACGCTGTATATCGCGCACCCCGCAGTGGCGGCCGACAACCCGGGCGGCAGGCGGGTCCCGGTGGCGACCACGCGCGCGCCGATCGCGTCCAGCGTGGTGAGCAGGGCGCTGGCGCGCCCGTCATCCAGCTCGGCCAGCAGATCGTCGGCCAGCAGCAGCGGCCCCTCGCCGCGCGCGCGCCGCAGCTCGTCGGCCTCGGCCAGCCGCAGGGCCAGCACGATCGAGCGCGACTGCCCCTGCGAGGCGAAGCGCCGCGTCGGCACCCCGTCGAGCGCCAGCTCCACGTCGTCGAGGTGCGGGCCGCGGCAGGTCTGACGCCGCGCCAGGTCGAGCGGCAGCGCCTCCTGCAGCGCCTGCCGCAGCCGCTCGCTGGCGGCGCTCTCGTCCAGGCCGGCCGCCGCCTCCTCGCCGGCCAGCGCCGGTCGGTAGTCGATGGTCAGCTCGCCGCCGTCGGGAGCGAGCTGCCGGTGGCGGCGGGTCAGCGCCGGCCGCAGCAGGCTGATACCTAAATGCCGCCCCGCCATCAACCGCGCGCCGGCGATCGCCAGCATCTCGCCAAAGGCGTCCAGCGAGCGGCGGTCGCGGTCGAGACGGCGCAGCAGCAGGTTGCGCGCGCGCAGCGCCCGCTGGTAGTCGCGCGCATGGCGCAGGTGGCCGGGTTGCACCTGAAACACGAACCGGTCGAGGCTGCGCCGCCGCAGCTCGGGCGCTCCCTTGACCAGAGCCAGATCGTCGGGGGTAAAGGCGACCAGCGCCACCGCGCCGAGCAGGTTGGCCGGATCGCGCAGCAGCTTGCCGTTGACCAGCACCTGGCGGCCGCCGGCCTCCACCTCGACGTGGATCTGCCACGGGAGCGCCGGGCCGGTCAGGCTGACGTCGACGACCGCCGTGCTGGCGCCGCGCCGCACCAGATCGCCCAGCCGCGCCGGCCGCAGCGGCTTGAGCGTCAGCGCGTAGGCCAGCGCCTCGAGCGCGTTGGTCTTGCCCTGCGCGTTGTCGCCGACCAGAAAGGTCAGCCGCGGCGCCAGCTCGACGCCGGCGCGCTCGACGTTGCGAAAGTCCGTCAGGGTCAGGGTCTGCGCCAGCACGCGGTCACAGCCCGGCCAGCACCGACTTGACCTCGGCCAGCACCGCCGGGGCGGCCGCCGCGCCTAGATCGAGCACCTCTTGCAGCGTTCGCTTGGCTGCAGCGCGATCGCCGTGGTCCCACAGCGCCAGGCCGAGCTGCAGCAACAGCGGCGCCCGCGCCTCGGTCTCCTGGCACTCGGCGAGCAGGGTCCGCAGGTGCTCGATCTGCTGCGCCTGCGCGCGCTGGATCTCGTCGGGCTTGGCCTCGATGTCGCGCAGGATGGTGACGATGAAGCTGAGCGCGATCGCCGACTGCGGCGTCGGCTTGCGCGAGCCGACCACCTTGCGCAGCTCGAACAGCGCCTTCTGGTCCTTCTTTTGCGCGTGCAGCAGCAGGGCGTAGCTGACGCGCGCCATCGGCGCGAACAGGGGGTCGTCGCCGCGCGCCGCCTCCAAAAAGAGCTGCTCCGCGGTCTGCAGATCCCGGTGTCGCAGCAGCCTGGACAGGCCGAGCCGGTAACGCGCCTCGGTCGCCTCGCGCGCCTCGGCGTGCTCGCTGACGATCTGCTCCCGGATCCGGTCGAGCCGATCGAGGTCTTCTTTCCGCTCCGCGCTGTGAAGCTGCTTGAGCAATTTTTCGAGCTCTGCCATCGGCGCTATCCCTCGTGAGGGTCTGTCGGCCAGACCATCCGCCGTCCCCCTGCGGCGACTTCCCGGGGTCGCCGGGCACAGGTGCCGACGGCATTCACCCAAGCAGCACGGCGGGGTCGGCCTGCCCGCTATTCTAGCTACTACCGCCGCGCCGTCCACTGGCGTCAGCGCTCACCCTTCGAACACCAGCTCACACGCCTGATCGAGCCGCTGCACCGGGCGCAGGGCGATGCCGGCGACGCGCACGCCTTCGCTGGCGCGCGCCGGCAGCAGCGCCTCGCCGAAGCCCAGCTTGGCCGCCTCGCCCAGACGCAGCTCGGCCTGCGCCACCGCGCGGATCTCGCCCAGCAGACCGAGCTCGCCGAAGACGACGGTGGTGGCCGCGATCGGGCGCCGTCGCGCCGAGGAGATCAGGGCCAGCGCCACTCCCAGGTCGGCCGCCGGATCGTTCAGCCGCACCCCGCCGGCGACGTTGACGTAGACGTCCTGTCCGGCGAGGTCGATGCCGACGCTGCGCTCGGCGATGGCCGCGATCAGCGCCACCCGCTGCGGGTCGACGCCCAGCGCCGTGCGCCGCGGCATGGCCAGCGCGCTGTGGCTGACCAGCCCCTGCACCTCGACCAGCAGCGGCCGCGTGCCCTCGAGCGCCGGCACCACCACCGATCCCGACGCCGACTCCGGCCGCTCGGCCAGGAGCTGGGCCGAGGGATTGGCCACCTCGACCAGCCCCTCGCCGCGCATCTCGAAGACACCGATCTCGTTGGTGGAGCCAAAGCGGTTCTTGTGTGCGCGCAGAATGCGATAGGCGCCGGCCGGATCGCCCTCGAAGTAGAGCACGGTGTCGACCATGTGCTCGAGCACGCGCGGCCCGGCGATGGCGCCCTCCTTGGTCACGTGACCGATGACGAAGGTGGCGATACCCGTGCCCTTGGCCAGGTACATCAGTCGCGCCGCCGCCTCGCGTACCTGCGCCACCGAGCCGGGCGCGCTCTCCAGCTCGGGGCAGAACACGGTCTGGATCGAGTCGACCACCAGCACCGCCGGCCGCAGCGCCTCGGCGTGGGCGACGATGCGCTCGAGGTCGGTCTCGGCCACCACCCGCAGCTCGCGGCCGCGCACGCCGAGCCGATCGGCGCGCAGCTTGATCTGAGCCAGGCTCTCCTCGGCGGTGACGTAGAGGCTGGCCGCGCCCGCCGCCAGCAGGCGGTGGCAGGCGCTGAGCAGAATGGTCGACTTGCCGATGCCCGGATCGCCGCCGAGCAGAACGAACGAGCCGGGCACCACACCGCCGCCGAGCACGCGGTCGAGCTCGGCGCAGCCGGTGGCCAGCCGCGGCGTCGCGCGCGCCTCGAGATCGTCGATGGCGATCGGCGTGCTGTCGGCGCGGGAAAAGCCGCCGCGACCGCGGCCGCCCTTGGCCGGGGCGCGCACCACCTCCTCGACCACGCTGCCGTACTGCTCGCAGGCCGGACAGCGGCCGTGCCACTTGCCCATCTGGTGGCCGCACCGCTGGCAGACGTAGATGTGCTGTGCCTTCGCCACGGCGCGAGTATCGGCGCAATGCTACTGGACGCGCAAGGTGCTGCTTGGGAGGGGGCCCCGCCGGATTGACTCTGGCGGGGGAGGGTCTGGCCGACAGACCCTCACAGTACACGCAGATAGTCGTTCTTCAACAGGTCATTGATGATGGCATAGCTCTCGTAGTCGGTGCCCGGCGCCTGGTCCAGCACGTCCTGGATCACCCCCAGGTTGTAGACAAGCTGCAGCACGTCGAGCTGCTCGCGCTTGAGGTCGGACAGCGGCGGCAGCAGCGGCTCGGCCAGCGCCAGCGTCGCCGTCGGCGGCGGCGCCTCGGTCTGGATGCGGTGCAACTCGTCGACCTGGCGCATGGTCTCCATGATGATCGCCTCGGTCGCATCGTCGAGCTCGAGCTGGAACTTCTCGTCGGTCGGCGGCTGCAGCTCGAAGTCGCCCTGCTCCCACGTCATCAGGCGGCAGATGGACTTCATCGGCCCCAGGTCGTGGTTGCCGTCGATCATGGCGTAGAAGATGCGGCCCTGGCGCAGGTAGACGCGCCCCTCCTGGATGCCATTGATGACGAGCACGCCGGACTTCTTGCTGGTGCCAAATAGCTGCAGCAGGTCGGGCAGCGGCACCTCGCGGATCGAGCCCGACATGGTGACGCCGCCCTTCTGCCCGCTCCTGGCCGCCGTGTCCTCGAGGATGGGGGCCCCGCCGCGCGCGGTGTCGAGCGCGGCGTCGGAACCGCTGATCAGCTTGACGATCGAGGTGCCGATCAGGATGCGATCGCCCTCCTTGAGGCGCGACTTCTTGATCCGCTCGCCGTTGACGAAGGTGCCGTTGGTCGAGCCGAGGTCCATGATGTAGACCTGCTCGCCCTGGGTCACGATCTTGGCGTGCTTGCGCGAGACCATGTCCTCGACCAGCACCATGTCGAGGTCCGACGAGCGGCCGATGATGATCTCGCGATCCGAAAACAGCGGAAACTCGCCTCCCTGGTACTTGCCGGAGATGAAGCGCAGGGCGAAGATGGGCGTGTCGCCGCTCATGGCCCCGGTTCCCCCGGGCCTCCCGCGCCGACCCTGGTGCTGGCATCCTGGCGGTCGCGCACCATCGAGAGGTAGAGCTGGGCGCGCGCATGCGCCGGCTCGATCTGCAGCACCCGCTCGAGGTCGGCGACGGCGCCGTCGATGTCGTTCATCGCGTAACG
Organism: Deltaproteobacteria bacterium; assembly: GCA_016934455.1. Taxonomy (GTDB): domain Bacteria; phylum Myxococcota; class JACRCW01; order JAFGSX01; family JAFGSX01; genus JAFGSX01. The sequence continues at coordinate 5,251 of JAFGSX010000575.1, read as the reverse complement.
CGTGATGCCGCGGTGCAGCAGGGCCGGCACGAAGTCCGGGCTCTGCGCCAGGCAGGCATCGAACTCGCGCAGCGCGCTCGGCCGGTCGCCGAGGTCGCGGTAGGCGTTGGCGAGCTTGAGCCGGATGTCGACGAAGGTCGGCCGCAGCGTGAGCGCGCGCTGGTACTCGGTGAGCGCCTCGCGAAAGGCGCCGCAGGAGACGTAGACGTCGCCGATCTCGGCGTACATGTTTGAGATCTTGCCGGCGACGAAGGGATCGAGCACGCACTGGCTCTGCGCCACCGCGTGCAGCGCGCCGCGGTAGACCTCCTTGGCCTCGAGGTACTTGCCCTGGTCGTTGTAGGTGACGGCGAGATTGAGGGCGGCCTCGGTGTAGTTGGGATTGATCTGGACCGCCTTCTCGAAGCAGCGCTGCGCTTTCTCGAACTGGCCCCGGTCGTGGTAGATGACACCCAGCATGTTGTGGACGTCGGCAAAACCGGTTTCCTCGGCTGCCACCTTGGCCAGATAGGGCTCGGCCTTGGCGTATTCCTTGTTAGAGTAGAAGCCGCGCCCCAGGGTCAGCGCCTGTCTGAGCGCATCCTCCATCGACTTCCTCGCCTTCGCCGCACAGAGACAGCGACGGCAGCGACTGCCGTCTCTCGCAAATGCTATTGCACGGCGGCGCTGCTGTCAAAAAAGCGATCCGTGTCACCCGTTGTCGTCCGGCTCGCTCGCTGGCGCGACCGGCTGCGAGGCGGGGCGGAGGTTGGGGTTGACTTCGTCGATCTCGGGATTCTCGATCCCGCGCTGGATGCGATCCCGCGCCTCGCGGGCCGGCGTGCTCTCCGGGTAGTTCTCGATCAGGCGCCGGTAGGCGCGCAGCGCGGCCTTGCCCTCGCCCAGCTTCTCGTAGGCCTCGCCGGCGCGCAGCAAGGCCTCGCCCGCGTCGGGCGTGTCTCGGAACTTGTCGGCGATGGCGAGCGACCGCCAGGCCACCGCGCGCCAGTGGCCGTGCCGGGCGTAGAAATTGGCCGCGTAGCGCTCGTTGGCGATCAGACGCCCGCGCACCTCGGCCAGCAACTTCTTGGCCTCGGCGGCGTTCTTGTCGTCGGGAAAGCGCGCCAGGTAATCCTGCAGCGCGCTCTGCGCGTCGATGGCGCCGGTCTGATCCTTCTCGGACACCGGCGGCAGAAAGAACCAGTCGCCTGGCATGCGCTCGTAGTAGCAGCGCGCCACCATGTAGGTCGCGTACGGCACCTGGTCGTGCTTGGGGTGCAGCTTGACAAAGCTCTGGAAGGCGTCGATCGCCTCCAGGTATTTCTCGTCGCCGAAGTGGGCGTCGGCCAGGCGCAGGCCGGACAGCAGCGCGTACTTTGAGTAGGGATACTTGTTGCTGACGTGGTTGAAGTACTTGACCGCCTCTTCCCAGTTCTTGTCGGCCAGCGCCTTCTCGCCCGCCTCGAAGTTCTCGGCCGCGGTCTCCTTGTAGATCACGCCCTCCTCGCTAAAGGCCTTCTGAAACGCGGCGCAACCCGCCGCCAGCGACAGCATCGCGAGCAGCGCCAATGCGCGGGCCGCCTGTCTCATCGTTCGGCTCCTCATCGCCCTGCCGCGCCGGGATCGTCCGGCGCCGTGCCGCCGACCAGCGCCGACCCCTCGACCATCGCCACCGCACCGCTCTCGACCCAGCCCTCGAGCCCGTTGTTCAGCCGCAGCCGCAGGTGGCCGTCCCGCTGCGCGATCGCCCGTATGCGATGCCCTGGTTCGAGGGCAAATGCAACCGCCGCGCGCGGACCGGGCGCCTCGCGCGCGCTGACCGCGGCCGGGTGGACGATCACCGCGTCTCCGCGCTCGGCCAGGCGCCAGCGGCCGTAGCCGCCGATGGCGGACGCGAGCGCGGCCGCCCACGCCGCGGTCGTCGCCAGCACCAGACCGCGCCGCGCCCGGCGCCAGCGGGGCCGCGCGACCGCCACCAGCGCAGAGACCAAGGCCAGCGCCAGCAGCCCCAGCGTCAGCCACTGCCAGCGGCGCAGCGTCAGCAGCAACAGAGGGGCGCCCGGCCGCGGCAGGCGCGCCGCCCCCCCCAGCTCGCCGGCCACGCGCTCGAGCGCGCGCTCGAGGTTGAACCGCACGTCCTCGTCGCCCGGCGCCAGCCGCGAGGCCCGCTCGAGCGCCCAGACCGCCGTGCCGACGTCACCGGATTTGAGCGCGGCCGTTCCCAGACCGTACAGCACGCCCGCGTTGCGGGCGCCGGCGTCGAGCGCGGTGCGGTAGGCGCGGCTGGCCCCGACGAAGTCGCCGCGGCCGACCAGCGCCTCGGCCTCGCCCAGGGCCGCGGCAGCGCTCGGCGCGTCGGCGCGCGCCACCGGCGCCGCCAGGGCCGCCGCGATCAACAGCAGAGCGGCGCGACTCATGCCACCTCCTCGGCGTCGGCCGCGCGCTCGACCACGTCGAGCAGCGCGCCGGACAGCGCAGCCAGATCGGTGTTCCCGCGCAGCGCCGGCGGTGCAAAACGCGCTGCCTCGGCGGCGTCGAAAAAGGCGAGAACCGAGGAGACCAAAGCGTCGCCCAGGCCGCGCTCGCGCAGCGCATCGGCCAACTGGTCGCGGGTCAGCCCCGTGATCGGCAGATTCAGCGCCAGCTCGAGAAAGACCTCGACCGCGCGCGCCAGCGCGTGCGCGTCGTTGCCGGCGCTGGCCGCGACCGCCGCGCGCCGCGCCGCCGCGCGCTCGAGCCGCCGCCGGTGGCGCACGGTCTGCGCCCGCCGGTTGCGCCAGCGGCCTAACCCCAACACCACCAGCAACGCCACCTGCCCGCCGCCCGCGATCGCGGCAAAGGCCGACATCGAGAGCGGCTCCGGCGCCGGCGCCGGCGACAGACCGAGCCGCACCGGCCGCGCCGGCAACGCGCTCTGGCTGGCCGCGAGCGCCGGCGCGGTGGCGGGTGCGACGCCGCCGGTCGCCGCCTCGATCTCGATCGCGATCGGGGCGCTGGCCACGGTCCGATAGGAGTTCTGCTGCGGATCGAAGTATGAAAAACGCAGCCCCGGCACGGTCAGCCGGCCGGCGCGCTGCGGCTGCAGCAGGATCTCGTAGCCCTTGCGGCCGCGGATCACCCCGTCCTCGACCCGCGACTCCTCGAACGGCGTCGGCTGGTACAGCCTGAAACCGTCGACGGTCTCCAACGCGGGCGGCGTCACCGCCTTGAAGTTGCCGACGCCGATCACCGCCACCTGGAGCGTCAGCGGGTCGCGCTGCGAGATACGCGTCCGGTTGGCGATCACCTCGAGGGTGTAGGTGCCGACGTTGCCGGGCTCAAAGCCGTCCGGCCGACCGGTCACCGGCAGCGGCAACACCTGCACGTCGACCGGCTCGGTATCCAGCTTGATGAGCTGGCCCGAGCTGAAGAAACCGCCGCCGACCACCGCGGTGACGTTGGCCGGCGGCAGCACCAGGTCGCCGGCGCGGGTCGGGAAGAGCGCGATCTTGCGCAGCATGAACGACTGGTAGCGCCTGCCGCCGAGCACGATCGGCAGCGCCGTGACGCGCCTCGGCACCTCCAGCTCCTGCACCACCACACCCTCGAAATCTGGCAGCCGCACCGTCCGGATGTCGGACAGGTCAGCGCGGCTGTAGAGCGTCAGCGTGGCCGTGATCTGCTGGCCGAGGTAGACCGTGCCCTGATCGACGCTGAGCGCCGCGAACAGCTTGTCGAACTGCTTGCCCGGCGGCGCCACCGGCACCGCCGCGCCCGACACCGCCGGCGCCGCGGCGGAGGGTGCGCCCGTCGCCGCCTTGCCGCCGCCGTCGACGACGGTGATGGTGACCGGCGCGCTGCGCACGACCTTGCCCTTGACGTGCACCTGGCCCGGCCCGATCGTGAGCTGGCCGATCTGCTCGGCCTGCAAGGTCAGGGTCACCCGCACCGTGCGCGACACGCTGAGCTGGCCGTTGACGATGCTGACCTGCGAGCCCTCCGACCGCGACTGGCCGACCAGCCTGAAGGCGTCGGTATCGGGCAGGGTCAGCGCCTCGATGTCGCCGCCCGAGGTCGAGATGTCGCACACCACCTGGAAGCTCTGCCCGACCGCCACCTGCCTGGCCTCGGGTGTGACGACGTAGCTCACGTCCTCCGCGCGCACCGATTGCGAGAGCATCAGCGAGACGAAACCGAGAACCGCAGCCGCCGGGCGTTGCCGGAGCCGAGGACATCGCAAGCCGGGACCCGACACGCATTTGTCGACTGCAAATGCGATGTCGGGTGGCTGCTGCGACGCAGGCGGAGGCGATGCCCTGCGGCGGAGGTGATCGCTGACGGTTGTCACCAGGTCTTCTCCACCCGCTCGGGCTGCGCCTCGCGATCGAGAAACCTCATCAGCAGCCGATCTTGCTCGGCATCGCGCAGCGAGTCGAGCAAACGCAGCGCATCCTGCTCGGTGATCTCGCGCTGCTCCGGCTGCGGCCGGCTCTGCTGCTGCGACGCGCTGCCGCCCTCGCTGCCGCCGCTGTCCTGGCTGCCGCCGTCCTGGCCGCGCGGGTTGCTGCCATCTCCGGAGCCGCTGCCGCCGTCGCCGCCGCTCCCGCTGTCGCCCTGTCCGCCGTCGCCCCGCGCGCCGCCGTCCGCCGCGCTGCCGTCCGCCGCGCTGCCGTCGGCGCCGCCATCGGAACCGCCGTCGGGCCCGGAGTCGCGACCGCCGTCGCTGGCGCCGTCCTGACCCGGCCCACCGTCCTGACCCGGCCCGCCGTCGGGCCGGCCGGCGTCCGGCCGCTCCATGGCCAGCAGCGCCAGCTCGAGGTTGCGCCGCGCCGGCTCGAAGGCCGGGTCGACCTGCAGCGCGCGCCGATAGGCATGGGCCGCGGCGCCAAAATCCTTCATCATGAAGGCGGCGTTGCCCTCGTTGAAGGCGGCCGCCAGCCGCAGTTGCTGATCGTCGTCGCCCTGCGCCTCGCGCAGCGACTCGCGCGCCTGACCGTACTCGCCCTCCTTGAGCAGCGCCGTGCCCCGGTTGAAGGCGAGCCGACGCCGTTCGGAGGCGGTGCGCGGTTTGGCTCTCCGGTAGGCCTCGACCGCCTCGGCGTACTTGCCCTCCTGGTACAGGCGATTGCCCTCGGCCACGTCCGGGTCGGGGCGCGAGAACAGGCTCCAGCCGAGCGCCGCCGTCGCCACCGCCCTGACCAAGGCCGCTCTCATCTGGCACCTCGCGCCGAGCGCCGTTCGCGCAGCAGCACCGCGGCCAGCAGCGCGGCGAGACCGAGACCGAGCGGCCACT
>JAFGSX010000574.1 GCA_016934455.1 Deltaproteobacteria bacterium | reverse complement strand
CGACCTGGCCGTCAACGCGGGGGTGTTCAGCGCGCAGAGCGGCTACCGCGAAGTCGTCGTCACCTTTGACGTGAGCGAGTCGCTGGCGGGCGGCCTGCTGGAGGTGCGGCTGGGCGACCGGCTGTTCTCCTGCGGCGACGTTCAGGCTGGCGCGCTCAACTTCACATGCACCTACGCTGTCGATGGAACCGAGGTCGAGGGGCTCAACATCGTCTCGGTGCGAACGGTTGACGAGGCGGGCAACGAGAGCGTGGCCAGCGCGCCGGTGCGCCTCGACTTCACGCCGCCGGCGATCGCATCGGCGTTCGTCAGCTATGTGCCAGGACCGGGCAATCCTCTGGCGATGGTCTCGCGGGCAACGGTGGGCAGCCAGATCGTCATCGTCGCCATCGCCGACGAGGAGCTCGACGCGACCGCGGTGCCGGCCTTGACGCTCGTCTGCGGCGGCCAGGAGATCGCGTCCGACCTGGCTCCGACGACCCAGACCGGGGGCACGGTCACCTTCAACGTCCAGGTGCCGGCGCTGGACTTCGACGGAGATTGCACGCCCGCCATCACCTGGACCGATCTGGTCGGCAACAGCAGGCCGGACGCGACCTTTGCCGCGCCGCCGGTTCAGATCAAGACCTCGACTCCGACGCTGCTGGTGGATCAGACCGCGGTGCGCTACGTGCGCTCGCCGTGGGGCAGAGCTGCGTCCGCCGACCTGGGCGGCTTTGCCATCCCGACCGGGCCTTACTTTGCGCTGGTGCCGAGCGAGCCGCTGGCCGCGCAGCCCACCCTTCCGGCCGGCACCTTTGCGCTGACCGAGGGGACCCTGGCGCTGTTGCAGATCTGGGCCGACGCCGAGCGCAGGTCGTTGCTCGGCACGACTCCGGCCAACCCGGACAGTACCTGGCCGCGGTTGCAACTGGCCAACCTGGACACCCCGGCCGCGTTCGCGAGCGGCGTGGACGACGCTGGCAACGCCTCGGCCCTGGTGAAGATCGAGAACGCCGAGTGGGTGGCGACGCTCGGCGGCAAGCGGGCGGGCAACACCTCGCTCAATCCACATCGCGCCATCGCGCAGCCGTCTTTCAGCGGCAGCCTGCGCGGCGTGGACCTGCCCTATCCAGGAGTGTACGAGATCGACGGCACGAAGCTCGGCGACATCGACGGCAATGCCGAGACCATTGTCCCGGGCATCGAATGGGTCAGTCTGTTCGCCATGCAGATGCCGGTGCACCGGGAGTACTTCACGCTCGCTTATGACAGTTGGCGCGGGCTGTCGGTGCTGCACGGCGGCTCCAACTACGACAACGGCGAGGACTTTCTCGACGACACCTGGGTATGGGACGGCGTCCGCTGGGCGCAGCGCCCGGTGCTCAATCCCGGCCAGCAGCAGCCCAACTTGGTCGGAGCGGCCTCGGCCTTTGATCCGGTGCGAGGCGTGACCGTGCTCTTCGGCGGGCTTAACGACACCGGCTGTGTGACGAACGACGTATGGGAGTTCGACGGCTACGAGTGGCGGCGCGCGGTGCCGACCGACCCCGAGGGCGACGGCAACCCGAGCCCGGTGAGCTATGGCATCGCCGTGGCTTTCGACTATGTCTCCAAGCGCGTCGTCATGCGGTCGGACGTGGTGTTCGGCGACGACGACTACTGGGTGTGGTTCTGGGACGGCAAGAGCTGGGAGGGTTTTGACCCCGAGGCCGCCAACGACGGCGATCCCGAGCCCTACGACTGCTGGCGGGTTGGCCCGAGCTACGACCCGGTGAACCACAGGTTGTTGCACCTCTCGTATTATTACCGGAACCAGCCGATCACGACATATGAGTGGACCGGGGCGAGCTGGCACGTGGTCGACGTCCCCGATCCCGAGGGAGACGGCGCGCCTCGCGGCCTGGTGGCGCACGCGATGAGCATCTCGCGCCGGGAGATCATCGCCATCGCAGGGTACACCGCCAGCACCGTCTCGACGTGGCGCTACGACGGCAATAGCTGGGCATTGCTTCCGACCGCGGGCGGGCCCGATCCCGCGTTCGCGGGCGGCGTCGATCCCGGCTTCGTCTACGACGCGGGCCGCGACGTCTACGTGCTGGTCACCGGCTACGATGAGCAGCAGACGTGGGAATTCGACGGTACGACGTGGAGGCGGCGCATCACCACCGAGAATCCGGTCGCTCCAGTCGAGATCGAGGATGAGCCGTGGTTCATGGGTTACGACCCGGTGCGCAACGTCATCCTGCGCCAGGGCGACGAGGGCTACAACAAGTGGATCGAGCGCGACTGGTATCCGTTCAGCGAGGTGCCGGAGCCCCCGCCTGGGGGGAGAACTGCGTGGCCATGGCTCGCGCACCCCGACAGCGGCCGCATCATGGAGATCGCCGCGGACGGCATGCGCGTGCTCGACGAGGCGACCTGGACGGTGACGCCCTACCTCGAACCCGGACCCTTTGCCACCACCGGCTACTTCCACACCTTTGTCTTCGAGGGCGACGGCGTCAGCGAGGCGCGCCTGGTGCAGACCGTAGCCGGCCGGGTCGAGGTTTGGGAGCTCGACGAGGGTGCCTGGACCCGCCTCTCCGACAACCTGCTCGGCGCCGAGGCGCCCGCGATCGATGACCTGGCCTGGGACCCGGTGGCACAGGAGCTCATCACCACCGACGTCTCGGCCGCCAAGGCGTTGCAGACCTGGTCGTGGACCGAGGCCGACGGCTGGTCCCTGGTCCCGACGAGCGACCTCGAGGGCGACGGCGAGCCCGTGCCGCGGCGCTGGTCGTCGCTGTTCTTCAACGAAGAGCGCGGCGCGGTCATGCTGTACGGTGGCACCGGAAACTACGCGACCCCGTACTGGGAGGCCTACAGCGACCTGTGGCAGTGGACGGGTGCGAGCTGGCGGCAGATCGCGACCATCGACGCGCACCTCGACGGCGATCCGCAGGGGCGCGAGACCGTCGAGGTGGCGCGACACCCCGACCTGCGCGGACTGTTCGTGCACGGCGGCTGGAACGCCGACGACTATTCGCTGTGCCGGGAGAGCTGGTTGCTGGTCGACTCCTCGGACATGCTGCCTGCCGTCGTGCTCGACTTTGACCTCTCCGCGGCCGAGCTCGAGGGTGCGACCCTGCTCGCGGCGGAGCTGCGCGTGGTCGCTGGCGGCGAGCGCAGCTACGATCCGTTGCCTCCCGTCGCGCCCGGCATCGGCCTCTGGCAGATCGGCCAGTGGGTTCCGGGTCCGAGCGTCAGCGCGGCGAGCGGCGAGCTGATCGAGGTGGCGCAGCCGGTCCCGTCCGACCTGATCGACGGCTCGCGCCTGCTCGGCTACGTGCACCCGGGGCCGCTCGACGAGAGCGACGAGCAGAAAGTGCTGCTGGACTACGCCGAGCTCAAGCTGCGCTACCATCCGGGCCCCTGACCCCACGACCCGCGCTCGATCGGTGGCCGCTCATGACTCCGGCACAGTAGTATTGTCGAGCTGTCGCAACCACCACCGCCCCCGGGGAATGTCGTGTACAACTCTCGACTCGTGCTGCCCCTCGCCCTGGCTCTCGCCATCAGCAGCGCGAGCTGTCTCTTCGATAGCGCCGTTCCCGTCGACGGCGACCGGCTGCCCGAGATCGTCTGCGACCAGGACTCGGACTGCCCGAGCGGCTGGCTGTGCAACCCCAACCTGGGCCGCTGCCTGCCGGCCGAGCAGCGCGACAGCGAGGCGCCCGGCCTCGACGGCGCGCCGCTCCTGGCGCCCGCGGTCGGCAGCGT
>JAFGSX010000573.1 GCA_016934455.1 Deltaproteobacteria bacterium | reverse complement strand
TCTGCACCGCCACCGGCCTGTTCGTGGCGGTGCCGGCCGTGGTGGCGCACAATTACTTCATGCGCCGGGTAGATCGCTTCGTGGTGGACATGCAGTACTGCGCGTCGCAGACCCTGGCGTTGCTGACGGGTAAAAAACCGTGAAGACGATCGAACGTCGCGGCCGGCTGCGGTCTGAGATCAACATCACGCCCTTCACCGACGTGGTGCTGGTGCTGCTGATCATCTTCATGACCACGACGCCGATCCTGGTGCAGACCGAATCGGATCAGCGCTGTGGCTCGGACCAGGATGCGATGGCGCCCGACCGGGAGCCGCGGTCGGCGCCCGGCCGCGAGGGCGAGTTCGACGTCGATCTGCCGCGGGCCGCCGCCGGTCAGAAGGCGCTGCCCGAGGCCCAGGTCGTGGTGGCGCTGCTCGAGGACGGCCGCACCGTGCTGGCCGGCGCGGCGCTCAGCGACGAGGAGCTGCGGCAGCAGCTCGCTCGGCTGCGCGAGCAGAACCCGCGCACGCAGGTGGTGATCCAGGCCGATCGCATGGTGCCTCACTGGCGGGTGGTGCGCGTGCTCGACCTGGCCGCCGCGGCCGGGATCAGACGGCTGGGGATCGCCACCGCCGAGTGACACCGATTGCGCTGGTGCCGGGTCGCGGAGGAGTTTGCCATGTTCGCAGGTCGGAGCGCGTTGGCGTCGTTGCTCGTCGGTGCGTTGACCGTCCCGCTGTCGCTGTCGCTGGCGCGCGCGAGCGCGCCGACCGGCGATGACTGGCTGCCGTATGGCGCGACCAGCCAGCCGTCCGCGGAGCCACCGGCCACGCCCGAGCCACCGACCGCGCCACCGCCGACGACCGCGCCACCGCCGACGGCGGCGCCACCGCCAGCGGCGGCGCCGGCCAAGGAGCCGACTTCGGACCTGCTGGTGCACCTGGCGCAGTACGGCGGCGCCTGTCTCAGCAACTTCGTCGTCGGGCAGTTGCTCGGCATGTTCCTCGGGCCGTGCGCCTGCATCCTGCCGCTGGTCCGCCCTGCGGTCGCCGGCCTGGTGGTGAGCTTCATCGGCGACCAGCTCGGCGACCGCCAGAGCTCGGTCGTCGCGCCCATCGTCGGCGCCTATATCGGCGACTACTGCATCACCAGCCTCTGCGGCGCGACCTGCGCCGGGATCGGGCTGGTGGCGCTCTTGCCCGGCCTGGCGATGTTCGTCCGCGGATTGACAACCCAGACGTCTACCGGCGCGCTCGTCGGCCTCGCCGGCTATCTCGCGGGCGGCCTCATCTTGATAACCAGCGTGGTCGGCGGCCAGCTCGTCGCCGGCATCCTGAGCCCGATCGTGCCGACCCTCACCTATCACCTGTTCAACGAGGGCGAGGCCGAGGCGGAAGATCCCGCAACGGCGCCGGCAGCCAGCGCGCGGGACGAGCTCCCGGACACCGGAGCGCGCGCGATCGCGGCGCCCCCGGCGGTCCCGGCGGTAGCCTACTGAACCGTCATTTTCCGGCGGGCGCGGCGGGCGCGGGTGGCGCTGCCGCCGGTGCCGCCGCGCCGAAGAAGTCGAGCACCTCCTTGATCTTGCCCTTGGCCTGCACGGTCTGCGCGGTCGCCTGGTTCTGCTGCTCGACGGCCGTCTTCTTCTTCTGCTCGAGCTGGGCGATCTCGGCCTGCAACTGGCCGATGCGCTGATCCGAGTCGGCCAGCACCTTGCTGGTGTCGCCCGCCTGGATCTGCAGGTAGGCGTCCAGCGCCTCGCTCTCCTTGCCGGCGGCCTCGACCAACTGCGCGATCGGAAAGCCAAACGCCTTGAGGCTGGTCTCGACGATCTGCCTCTTGACGTTGAGCGGCGTCTCGGCCGGCAGGCTCTTGAGCAGCTCCATCGCCTTGCTGACGTGGCCCTGCGCCTCGGCGCCGATGCCCGCGGCGCTGAAGATGCGGTCGAGCGGAAGCTCGCCGGCGGCCGAGGGCGCGATCTTGGCCGACGCGATGGCGGCCGCGGCGGCGGGCGCGGGGCCAGCGGGCGCGGCTGCGGATCCATCGGCACCGTAGCGCTTGAGCAGATCGTCGACCGACCCGGCACCCTTGGCGGCCGGATCGCTCGCGGCCTTGGCGGCCTCTTCCTCCTCGGTGGTGACGAACAGGCTGACCAGCTTGCTTCCGAATCCCTGCTTTTCGCTCATCTCGCTCTGCTCCTTGCGCCGTCGCTAGAACCCGAGCTTGCGGGCGACTTGCTTGGTCGCGTCCGTGTTGTGCAGGTGCGAGAGCTGGCTCAGCATCATGGTGCGCACCAGCTCGTCCAGCCGCTGGAGCTGCGGCTGCATCTGCATCGCTGCGGCCGCCTGCTCGATCCACTGCTTCTCGGGCGCGCTGTAGGTGCCGTCGGCGTACGCCAGCAGCAACGCGGTGCGCAGGAACAGCTCGCGCATCTCGGTTCGCGGCAGGCCGTCCGCCAGTTGCCTGAAGTCGATGTCGGGCGCCGCCTCGAGCTGCTTGAGCGCGCGCAGGTCGGCCTCGCCGCTGACCTCCAGCCAGAACGACTTGATCAGCATGCCCTCGCGCTCGTCGTGGCCGTCGACGCGCGACAGCGCGTACAGGCCGCGCGCGAACAGACCCGCCTGGTCCCCGTTGATCTCCACGTTCTCGTAATCCATGAGTCGCCTCCGGTTGGTTGTCTCGTCTCAGCGCCGCCCGCCGATGCGCAGCCGGGCGGCCTGCAGCCGCTCGCTCAGCGCGTCGGGCGTCAGCGCTCGGTACTTGGGCGGCAGCATGCTGCGGTTGGATGCCTCGAATACTGCCAGCAGCTCCATGAACTCGAGCATCGCGACGTCGCGCGACGGCAGGTAGTCGCCGACCGCGCGCGAGAAGTCCTCCAGCGTCGGCCGGTCGCGGCGGCCGTCGCTGTCGGCCAGCGAGGTCGCCAGCATCACCACGCCCTCGATGTCGGCGTTGGAGTAACCGGTCAGCTTGCGGCTGATCGCGTCGCGCTGCGCCGTCAGATCGAAATCGACTGCGACCCGGTGGCGACGCAGCAGCGCCTCCAGCACCGGCTCCACCTCGTCGGCGGTCTGCGGGTAGAAGAACGGGATCTTGCGGTCGAGCCGCCCGGTGCGCTTGATGTCGGTGTCGAGCAGATCGGGCCGGTTGGTCATCAGCACGAACAGGATGCGGCCGCGGTTGTCCGGGTCGCTCATGAACTCCTTGAGCCGGGCGATGACGCGGCTCTCGGTGCCGCCGTCCGAGGCGCCGCCGGAGCCGGCCAGCGCGCGGTCGACCTCGTCGATGTAGACGATGACCTGGCCCATCGCCGGCAGCACGTCGAGGATCTTCTGCAGGTTGCTCTCGGTGGCGCCGACCCACTTGGACCTGAAGCTGCCAAACTTGACCGCGGTCAGCCCCGACTCCCGGGCGAACGCCTCGGCGACGAAGGTCTTGCCGGTGCCCATCGGCCCGACGAACAGAAAGCCCATCGGCACGTGCGCGGTGTCGCCGTCGCGGATCGCCTTGGCGACGCGCCCCAGCTCGCGCTTGACCTCGTCCATGCCGCCGACCGCCTCGAAGCCGTGCTTGCTCTCGACAAACTGCAACAGGCCGGCGCACTCGCGCTCGATGATCTCGCGCTTGTGGCGCAGCACCACCTGCTCCATCTCGGCGATCGCGCTCTGGTCGGCCGTCGGCGGCGGCCGGTCGGGCGCCACGAGCGCGCGGATCTCGTCGTGAGGCATGCCCTTGGTGATGCGCGCCAGCCCCTCGATGCGCTCGGCCGTGGCCTGCGGGCCGATCAGCTTCTCGATGAACTGCTTGCGCGCCTCGACGTCGGGCTCGGCGTCCTGCGGTTTGATGATGTTGCGGATGTGCACCATCTTGAGGCCGGCCGTGATCTCGGTCAGCTTGTCGACCGCCTTGGCGTCGAGGTCGGGCGCCAGGTGCTGCACAAAGGCGCGGCGCTCGGCGCCGTCCGGGAGCGGAATGCGGATCGACGCGATGCGCGGGTTGTGCACCAGCCGCTGGTGCAGCTCGGTCAGGTTCTCGGTCAGCAGGACGATCAGGTTGTCGCTCTTCTCGAGCGCCGGCAGGTTGGACCAGCGGTGCAGCGTGATCAGGCTGGTGCGGTCGGCGTCCGAGTAGAGCGCCATGTCGCCGGCCGGCGCCAGCGTCTCGGCGTACTCGAGCAGCAGCGCGCAGCGGTCCTCGCTCAATAGCAGCCGCTCCAGCGCCGGCATCACGCGCTCGCGGCCGCGATTGAGCAGCAGCTCCTCGAGCCCGTCCAGCTTGTCACGGCGCTTGGCAAAGCGAACGCCGGTCGAGGAGTTGTAGAGCGCGATCAGATCGCGGGTCGGTGCCAGCAGCACGTTGCACAGAAACTCGTCGACCATCATCGACTTGCCGCCGTGCAGCACCAGGTCGTGCACGTTGCCGTGCAGGATGAACTGAAAGACCTCGCCGCGCAGGTAGCGGCGCCTCAGGTCGTCGGCCCAGGCCGGGTAGCCGGTGGTCGGCGCCGGTTTCTCGGTCATCGGATCTCCTCGCTCAACCGCTCGGCCACCCCCGCCGCCTGCCGCACCGCATCGACGCCGTCGATGAGATCGTCGAGCTGGCCGCCGAACTCGCCGGCGCCGCGCATCGATACGATCTGGTCGGCCAGCAGCGCGAACGAGTTCTCGATCAGGTCGAGCTCCCCGCTGGCGCGGCTGACGAACTCCTTGATGTCCCGGAGCCGCTCCAGGCGGCGCATCAGGATGTCGAGGTTCTTTTTGGCCAGATCGCGCTGCGCCGGGTCGGACGCGCTCTCGGCCTGCTTCTGGTAGTTGCGCTGCTGCCGCTCGACCTCATCGAGGCGTTGCTTGTCCAGGTAGGCGCGCAGCCGGGTACTCGAGTCGGCCAGGGAGACAAAGTCGTCCGCCAGCCGCGACAGCTTGTCGAGCTCCCTCTCCAGCATCGATCGCTCGAAGCTCTGGTTCTCCTCGGCCAGCCGCCGGATCTCGGCCTCCTTCAGCAGCAGCGTCTGGCAGCGGTTGAAGTCGCGCGGGTTGAGCGCGCTGAGCATCTGCTCGCGCCGATTGGCCGAGAGCTTGCGGTCCTCCTCTTCGAACTGCTTGTCGATCTGGCGCCGCATGAACTTGCTGCTGGGCGCCCACAGCATGTACAGCCCCTCGGCCGCCAGACCGACCGGCAGCAGCCACCACTGGCCGGTCAGCACCGCCACCGTCGCCACGCCGCCGAGCAGGGTGTAGTTGTAGACGTTGTGGAACAGCGCCTTGACGTAGTCGCCGCTGCTGCGCTGGGTCGGCCGGGGCGGGGGCGCGTCGCTCATCTCGGATAGGTTCCGTGTTCCGTCATTCAGCGCAAGAGACCACATTTCTCGTGATTGCGAAAGGGGCTGGGGTCGGTCGCCGGGAGCGGGTATGCTTGCCGCATCTAGAGAAACCAGGGCGGAACGCCATTGGGTAACCAGCAACGCGATCGTCAGACCGAGGTGCTCTTCTGCGACGGGACGGCGACGTTGCGCAAGTACGCGCTGCGCAGCGTCGGTTCGGATGCCGAACCCCGCGTCGCCGAGGTGGGTCCCGGCAGCCTGAGCGTCGGCCAGAGCGAGGCCAATGACATCCGCGTGCGCGACCCCTCGGTCTCGCGGTTTCACTTCGAGCTGGTGCGCCGGGCCGATGGGTTGCTCATCCGCGATCTCGGCAGCACCAACGGCACGCTGGTCGAGGGCGTCTTCGTGCACGAGGCGAAGATCTCGCCGGGACAGCGGATCCGCGTGGGCCGCGCCGAGTTCATCGTCGAGACCGAGCGGGAGCCGAGGCGCGTCGACGCGCATCCCCAGGCGCGGCTGGGCGCGCTGGTGGGCGGCTCGCTTCCCATGCGCATCCTCTATGCGCAGATCGAGCGCGCCGCCCGGAGCGATGCGACCGTGCTGCTGCTGGGAGAGAGCGGCACGGGCAAGGAGCTGGTCGCGCAGGAGATCCACGACCACAGCGCGCGCCAGCGCGCTCCCATGGTCATCGTCGACTGCGGGGCCTTGCCCGAGGATCT
>JAFGSX010000572.1 GCA_016934455.1 Deltaproteobacteria bacterium | reverse complement strand
CCGCTGCCGCCCCCGCCGCCCCCGCCACCGCAGCCGCGCGAGCCACCGCCGCCGCCGCCCGAGCCGTACGAGTCGCAGCCGTTGTCGCCGCCGCCGCCGCCACCACCGCCGCCGCCGCCGCCGCCGTGTGCGCCCGGCCCACCAGCCAGGCCCCATCTCGGGCTGTAGCCGCTGGTGCCGAATTGACCGGACTGCTTGAGGCCGGGCATGCCGTTGATCCCGACTTGGCCGTTACTCCCGCGGTTGATGGTGGGCGCCACCGTGTTGCCGAAGCAGCAGGCGCGGCCGCTCCCGCCGCTGCCGCCCATGGTCGTTGGTGGATTGCCCGCGTTCTGCGACGGGCTGCCCGTGTTGCCGCCGGTCCCGCCATTGCCGCCTAGGCCGGCCGCACCGCCGGCGCCGCCTGCTCCCGAGTGGCCGCCGACCGGGCAGGTGACGGCGGTCCCGCCGCTGCCGCCCTGCGGCTGTGTGCAGTCGCCGCAGGAGCCGCTCGAGTTCTCGCAGCCGACCTGGCCATTGCTGCCGCTCCGGCCGTTCGGCGCGGTCTCGAGATTGGAGTTCCAGCCGTAGCCGGCCGCGCCATTGCCGCCATTGCCGGCCGAGAAGGTGCAGCCGTTGAACTCGAGCTGCGAGTTGCAGCCGCTCAACTGAAGACAGGTGCTCGAGCTGTTGCCGGCGTTGATATTGGGAGCGAAGAACGACATGTTTTTGATGACCGTGCGGTGCGTGATGCTGGTGCCGTACACGGCCGGGATCGAGGACAGGACACTGATATTCGCATGGTTGTTGTCACGGCCCCAGTACTGGTCGTTCTGCGGCGCCGGGTTTAGGTGGTAGTTGCCATAGATCGAGACCCCGTCCTTCATAAGGATGGTGCTGTCGGTGTAGGACGCGGGCGACTGGATGGCGATTGTGTTCTTCGCGCCGGTGGCCAGGGTCAGGGCGCGGTTGAGGGTCTTGACCGGCGTCACCCAGTCTCCGTTCCACTGATCGTTGCCGCTGCTGGAGACGAAGACGGTCCGGTTCAGGATGCCGTCGAAACCGTCGCAGTTGCTGTCCACGCCGTCGTCCATGGCGTCGGCGGCAGTGGCGACCGAGGCCGGATCGACGTTGGCGGTGCAGACGTCGACGTCGTTGACGCATTCGTAGCGGCCCGGCCGGCAGATGCCGCGGTTGGCGGTGAGCGTGCAGGCGTCGTGGAACTGCTCGCAGTGGTTGCACATCAGCTCGCCGAAGTTGGCGTCGTTGGCGTCGCAGTCGGCGTCGTTGAGCGACGGGCTGGCGTTGTAGCCGGGGCAGATGCCGAGCCAGCTCGCGCACTCGTTGATGCAGCCCTGCCGGTAGTCGGCCACCGCGTCGTAGGGCTGGTAGCGGAAGGCGGCGATGCCGACCGCCTCGCCCGAGATCTGGGCGGGCTCGGTCAGCGCGCAGGCAAACCCCGGCTGGTCCGGGTTGTCGATGCCGCTGTGCACGGTACTGGCGCTGGCGTCGCAGAGGTTGAGCTGCAGCAGCTCGCCGTTGCTGCCGTCGAACAGCTCGTCGCGCCCGTGCTGATAGGGCGTCTCGGCCGGGCTGGCCGGCGGCTGCGGAGTGATCAGCACGCACTGGAACTGGCTGTGGTGGCTCATGCCGCGCCACGCCGCTCCGCTCGGGACGGTGACGTCGCACAGCCCGTGCTCCGGCGTCTGGCCGGGAGGTGCGCTGGCCGTGAACGGCGCCAGGACCGGGCAACTGCCGATGTCGCTGTCGCAGCAGTACTCGGCAAAATCGAGCCCGGTCAGCACCGCGTTGTTGACCGCGTCGTACCGGGCGGCGCGGCTGCGCGTGCAGGAGCGCCAGTAGTCGCCGTCGCTGCTCTGGTAGCGGACCGGGAAGCCGGCGTCGCAGCGCGAGCGCTCGGCGATGCGGTAGCCGCCGATCGGGCCGTAGGGCGACGGCTCGAAGCGGCCGCTGTGCAGCTCGAGCAGATAGCCGAACCTGAGAAACGGCCGCAGCGCCTCCTCCTTGTAGCTCTCGCCGATGACGATGGTCGAGCCCGACCACTCCTCGACGTCGGGCACGCGGTTGCCGTTGAAGTCCTGGGTCGAGCTCGAGCAGGCCTTGGTCAGGCTGTTGAGCTCGGCGGCAAAGAAGCTGCGGTCGCCCCGGCCATAGGCGCCCGGCCCGAACAGCGCTAGCTGGGCATCGCTGTCGAGGTAGTCCTCCTCGAACAGCGGGATCGGCTTGGCGCTGTCGTCGCACGGTGCGTCCCACGGCGCGCGGTACTGCTGCGCCGCCGAGTCGCACGATTTGACCACCAGGGTCTGGCCGATCTCGTTGACGAGCTGATAGCGGTCGATCTCGCGCACCGTGCAGCGCGCGTTGGCGCGCAGCACCTGGTCGCTGCTGTCGAGCGCGGGCTTGGCGGTGACCCGCACCCAGCCGTCCTGGTCCGAGTCGCACTGCTCCTGGCGGTTGGAGCCGGCATCGTAATAATAACCGTCGCTGCTCTCGCAGATGCAGCGACCGCTGGAGAGCGTGTAGGGCCAGACGCGGCCGGTCTGCCCCTCGCCGTCGCAGGCCGTGGGGCAGGAGAAGAGCCCCGAGTCGGTCCCGACGCAGGTGCTGCTCGTCGCGTTGAAGGCCTCGCCGGCCGGGCAGCGCGTCACCAGACAGTAGGCATCGGCGGTCGCGGTCTCGGGCACTGCAAAGTCGGTCGCCCCGCAGCTCAGTTGGGCCAGCGTCACGACCTGCCGGCAATTGCCGCCCTCATCGACGTAGCCGGGCAGGCAGGCCGTGCAGTGCGCATACGGCATGTCGCTGCAGGCGCGGTGTTGCGCGCCGCAGTTGCGGCCGGCGCAGTCGGTGGGCAGCTCGCAGGTACCGGTGAAGGCGTCCTCGAAGTAGGGCGAGACGCAGGCGCCGCACCGTGCACCTCCGGCCTGCGGCTCGCACGTGCGGTGCTGCTGCGTGCAGAAGCTCAGGATCGAATGCGGATCGGCACCGCTCGCGCAGTTGGCGAGCGGATCCCAGAGGCAGTTGCCGGCGTCGATTGCCACGTACGGCCACTGGCAGCCGGTGCAGCTCGCGTCGGCCAGCGCCGTGTGCTCGATGCAGCCCCGATGGTCCGCGGCGCAGTCCAGGCTTTCGCAGGTCGCGACCGGCCGGCAGCCGAGCTCGGGCCGGGCCGGATCGACGTACAAGAAGTCTTCGAGGCAGCCGACGCAGGCCGCCGCTGCGCCGTACTCCACGCAGTTCATGTTCCGATCCGCGCAGTCGGCGGCGATGCTGTTGGCGGCGTCCGGCTGGCAATTGACGATCAGCGGATCGCACTCGCCGCTCTCTGGATTCCAGCGAAAGCCGTCCTCGCATTCGGAGAGACAGGTGGCGTCGCTCAGGGCATGGTTCTGGCATAGCTGATGGCTGCCGCAGACCATCTCGGCGCAGCTCAGGTGGTCACGGCAGAGCTGAGATGCAGCGTCGCAGACCAGGTTGTTGCCGCAGTTGCCGTCGACACACGGGCAGTCGACGAAATCGCCGTTGCACCCGATGCAGAGATTGGCCGGGCCGCAGACCAGGCCGAAGTCGCAAGCGCCGCTGTCGCAGGGACAGCCCTCGTCGCCGACCGCGCAGGTCTCCGGCACGCAGACATCCTGATCGCAGGTGTAGCCGCTCTCGCACTGGTCCGAGTCGTCGCAGATGCAGCCCGCCGTACCCGGTTGGCACGGCTCGCACACACCATCCGCGCCGCACGCCAGGCCCAGGCTGCAGTGTTGCCCCGAGATGCAGGCGCAACCCTGCTCGCCGCGCACGCAGTCGATGCAGGTGCCGCCGACGCAGACCAGCGCGCCGCTGCACTGGTCACCCGCGGCACACGTGCAATTGAACTCGCCCGGCTGACATGCGGCATCGGTCACCACCGCACCGTCGTCGACCGCGGCGGCATCGGTCCCGGATCCGGCGGCGTCGTTCTGCGCCGGGGTCGCGGGAGGGCACCCCAGGCCGATCACCGCCAGCGCGGTGGCCAGGACAAAGGAGCAAAGGGCGTTATGCTGTGTCATGTCGGCTCCCAAGCGAAGACAATGAACGGCGCCGTCAAGGAAGCGATCTGCGCACCCTCCAACCGCGCGCTGTCGAGCTCTCTGTCCTTTTAGCAACACAGAGACCAAACACAACGCAAACCGGCGGTGTGGCAGACGAAAGGTGCGCCGCGGCTGTAGCGAGATTTGTAATACGAAATCCGGTTGACTCGGATTGTGT
>JAFGSX010000571.1 GCA_016934455.1 Deltaproteobacteria bacterium | reverse complement strand
GGCAGAGGATCGGTCGCAGCGAAAATGGCGGGCGCGCTGGCGTGCGAGGTCGTCGCCATCGCCCTGCTCGGCGCTGGGTGCGGCCCGGGGCGAGACGACTGCACGTGCGCTACCAACGGCGCCGAGGCCACGGCCATCAGCGGCAACCACGGCCACGCTCTGACCGTGCCGGCGTCGGACTTCGATGCGTTTGCCAGCCGCAACTACCAGATCAGGGGCAGCGCCGACCACGACCACGTGGTCAACTTCACGGCCCAGCAGTTCCAGGTGCTGTCCAACGGCGGCACGGCCAAATCCACTTCGTCCGAGACGGACGGCCATACCCACGAGGTCACGATCGGGTGCGCCTGCGACTGACGGCGGTGATGACTTGCATCGAGCAGCAATCGCTGGCTGATCGATGTTTAGCGATGACTTCGCGGCAGGGCCAGCGCTTCCCGTTCATCATCGACCGGGCTATCGGCTTAGAATATTGAACTCGATGCGCCGGTTCTGGGCGCGGCCAGCCGAGGTCTTGTTGTCCGCCACCGGCTTGTCCGGGCCATAGCCGCTGGCCTCCATCTGCTCGGCCGGCACCCCCTTGTCGATCAGGTACTGCCGCACTGAGTTGGCCCGGTCCTCGGACAGCTTGCGGTTGAAGGCGGCCGGGCCCTGGTTGTCGGTGTGGCCCTCGATCGCCACCCGCACGCCCGGGAATTCCTTGAGCGTCTTGGCGGCGTCGTCGAGCACCGGCGCCGAGCTGGGGTCGATCACGGCCGAGCCGGTCTTGAACTTGATGCCCTGCAGCGCGCCGCTGAACTTCTTGACCACCTCCTCGGGTGGCGGCGGGCAGCCCTGCCACGCCGTCTCGCCGGCCTCCTTGGGGCACTTGTCCTCGTTGTCGGAGACGCCGTCGCCGTCGCTGTCGGGGCAGCCCTTCTTGTCCGCCGCACCGGCCGCATCCGGGCAATCGTCGTCGATGTCGGCGACCCCGTCGCCGTCGCGATCCGGGCAGCCGGCCAGCTCCTTGGGACCCGCCACGCCGGAGCATCGGTCGTCGGCGTCGGGGATGCCATCGCCGTCCTGGTCGGGCGGCGGGCAGCCCTCGAGCTCGGCCGGGCCGGCCTGCTCCGGGCACTTGTCGGCGTCGTCCTGGACGCCGTCGCCGTCCTGGTCGCCCTCGGGGCAGCCCTCCTTGTCGGCCAGGCCGGCCGTGTCCGGGCACTTGTCGGCGTCGTCCTCGACGCCGTCGCCGTCCCGGTCGCGCACCGGGCAGCCCTGGCGGGTGGCCAGGCCGGCCTCGTCCGGACACCTGTCGTCGGCGTCAAGTATACCGTCGTTGTCCCGGTCCTGCTCCTTGGGCTGCATCCAGACGAAGAAGTCGGCACCCACCGTCACCTCGAGGTTGCTGGCCAGACCCGGTATCAGGCTCGTGTTGAGGCCGTCGGTCACGATGTGGCGCGCCTCGGCCCGCAGCGCCAGCCAGTCGAGCAGCAGGTAGCGGACGCCCAGGCCCCAGTGAAACTCGGGGTCGGCGTCCATGCCGTAGGCGTCGGCGGTCCAGTTGTGATAGTAGCCGACTCCGACGTCGACAAACGGCGTGAACTTGTCAAAGTCGAAGGGCTGCGCCAGCACGTCGAGCTGGTACTGGGTGATGACGTTGATGTCGTCGGCTGGCGCCGGGACCAGGCCCAGCCCGAGCTCTAGCGACAGCCAGCGCCAGGGCGTGAAGCCGACCCGCCCCTTGAGGACACCGGTGTGGCCGGGCGAGACCCACTCGCCGCCCTGCACCTCGCGGATGTCCCAACCGTCGAGCGCGAAGTGACCACCGCCGGACAGGCCGAGGTCCAGCGACAGGTTGGGGATCTCGGCGCGCGCGGTGGCCGTGACAGCGATGGCGAGCGCGAGGGTGACGAGTGTGGATCGAAGCCTCATGGCGGTCCTCCTGACGACATCGGACAGTGCCTCACCGACCGGGCGTGACCGGTTGTACCACGGAAGGCGCATTGGAAACACGAGTTGACGGTCTGGTCACCTGGAGCCAGGCCGCGCATCCATCTTGCGGTCCTCGTAGTGCATGTAGCCCAGGATCGCCTTCACCGCGATCGCGCGCAACGGGTTGGGCGGCCACGGGATGGTGCGCCGGTTGACGAAGAAGATGTCGGTCAGGTCGCTCTTCTTGCCCAGCACCAAGTCGGCCGCGGTGCGGCCATTGAGATGGGTCAGGCTGACGCCGTGGCCGACGCAGCCCAGGCTATAGACCAGATTGTGGTCGCCGGCGTAGCCCATGGCCGGTGCCATGTCGACCGGCACCGAGACCGGCCCGCCCCACTGGTCGGCAAAGCGGATGCCGTCGAGACAGGGAAAGGTCTCTACCACGTCGCGCCTGAGCCCGGCAAAGATCTCGTCGTTGAGGTCGTGGTCCATCTCCATGCCGCGCGCTGTGGTGACGTCGCGGCCGCCCATCAGCAATCGGTTGTCGGCGGTCAGCCGGTAGTAGTGCACGAAGTCGCGCGCGTCCTCGATGCCCTGCCGGTGCTGCCAGCCGATCTCGGCCAGATGCTTTGCCTCGAGCGGCTCGGTCAGCACGATGTGCGTCCAGACCGGGAGCTGCTTGCGCCTGAGCTGAGGGAAGAAGTGCGACCAGGCATTGGTAGCCAGCACCACCTTGTCGGCGTGCACCACGCCGTTGGCGGTCAGCAGCCTGAGCCGCTGGCCGTCGCGCGCCAGCTCCTGCACCGGCGTGCGCTCGTAGATCGATACCCCCATTTCCGACAGGCGCTCCTGCCAGCTCCAGCAGAGCTTGGCCGGGTTGAGCAGGCCGCAGCGCGGCTCCCACCAGGCGCCCAGGTAGGTCTGGCTGCGGACCTCCTGAGCCAGCCGGTCGGCGTCGATCCATTCGATGCCCAGGAGCCCGATTTTGTGCGCCAGCTCGATCTCGCGCTGGATGCGGCTGCGATAGGACTCCGAGGTGGCGACGCGCAGGAAGCCCGGGTGCTCGTAGTCGCAGTCGAGGCGCAGGTCATGCACCAGATCGCGCAGGGTGTCGACCGCGCGCTCCATGTAGTGGTGGGCGGCGGCCGCGTTGGCCTTGCCAAAGCGCAGCGCCGTGATGCCCAGCGTCAGGCCGAACAGGGTCATGTTGAAGCCGCCGTTGCGGCCGCTGGCGCCAAAGCCGATGCGCTCGCTCTCGAGTACGGCGATGCGCATGGCCGCTTCGTCGCGGCGAAGAAAATAGGCGGTGGCCAGGCCGGTGAAACCGCCGCCCACGATCGCCACGTCCACGTCGAGATCGCCGGCCAGCGACGGCCCCGGCGCCACCTCGCGGGTCGTCATCCACCAACTGGTGGCGGTCTGCTGCTGCTCGCCCATCGGTTCCCTCCCCTTGGCTCGTTCGTTGAGGCGCCGGTACCGGTCGCTCGCCCGGCCGAGCGTGCCGCTGACCGATAAGGCATCCGGGAGCCGCGATCAAGCGCGTTCGCGATGCGCGCTAGGCCCGGCGCGCGCCTTCGTGCTAAGGTCGAAGAGGTGCGGGGGGTTCGAGCGGTCGCGCTGCGCTCCCTGGGGTCAGGTCGCTGGCGAACCAGGATCTGGCTACACGGTGCGACCACCTGGTGCACTGCGACGGGCAAGACACGCCGACCTTCGCCGGCAAGGGGACCCAATGCCTCGACTCTATCTGATCAACCCATGCAACAGCGGCGTCTCGCTGGTCAACCTCAAGGCCAACGCGCTCAACAAGTGGCGCGTCTGGAAGCCGCTGGGACTGCTGCACTTGGCCGCGCTGACGCCGCCCGACTGGGAGATCCGGGTCCTCGACGAAAACACCGGCATACCCGACTACGGTGCGTTGCCCGCGCCGGACCTGGTCGGGTTGACCGCGTTCACCTCTCAGGCCGACCGCGCCTACCATCTGGCAAGCCAGTTCCGGGCCGCCGGGGTGCCGGTGGTGATGGGCGGCATCCACGCCACCATGCGGCCCGACGAGGCGCTGGCGCACGTCGACGCCATCGTCACCGAAGAGGCAGAGGAGATCTGGCCGCAGATGCTGGCCGACGCCCGCGGTCGCGGGCTGCAGCGGATCTACCGCGGCGGCCCGGTAGACCTGCAGCGGGTGCCGATCGCGCGCCACGATCTGCTGCCCACGGGCTACGCCTTTGGCTCGGTGCAGACCACGCGCGGCTGCCCGCTCGACTGCAGCTTTTGCAGCGTCAGCGCCTTCAACGGTAAGCACTACCGGCTGCGGCCCATCGCCGACGTCGTCGCCGAGATCCAGCAGATCAAGGAGAAGTTCCTGCTGATCGTGGACGACAACCTGCTGGGCACCAGCCGCGAGCACGTGGCGCGCGCCAAGGCGCTGTTCCGGGCCATGATCGACGCCAAGATCCGCAAGCGCTGGATGGCGCAGCTGACCATCAACTTCGCCGACGACGACGAGCTGCTCGAGCTGGCGGCCAGATCGGGCTGTTTTGGCGTCTTTATCGGCTTCGAGTCGCCGACCACCGCGGGACTGCTCGAGCTGAACAAGAAGTTCAACTTTCGCCACGACCGCAATTTCGCCGCCTCGTGCCATCGCATCCAGCGCTACGGCATCGGCGTGCTGGGCTCGTTCATCATCGGGCTCGACGTCGACCGCGCCGGTGTCGGCCACCAGATCGCGGACGTGGCCAGCAGCTACGGCGTGGACATCCTCAACCTGCTGTTCATGACGCCGCTGCCCGGCACGCGCCTGTGGGACAGCATGGAGGCCAACGGTCGCATTGCGGCCAACGAGTTCCCGCACGACTGGCGGCACTACACGCTCAACCTGCCCGTGGCCAGCCACCAGCACCTGTCGTGGGTCGAGCTGTTCGGCGAGTTTGGCACCTGTTTTCGGAGATTCTATTCGTACCCCCGCATCTTGCGCCGGCTGCTGGCCGTGCTGCTGCGGCCGAAGCGCTTCTCTTCGCTCATCATCCTGGCGATCACCAACCTCATCTATCGCCGCAATCTCAGGCTCGACCAGAAGAACTTTCGCGCCTACGACGTGCGGCGCGGCGCCTCCTGGGACGACCGGGCGCTGGCAGTGGCCGCAGTGCCGCTGCCGCTCGCAGTTGCCGGCGGCGCGCGCAAAGCCCTGGCCGGCGGTGCGCGCGGGGCCATGGCCGTCCAGCCCGGCGCCGGCGAGTAGGATCGAGCGCCGAAGACCGCTCAGGCGCCAGCCGCCGCAAACGCCGCGCTGACCATGGCGCGCGCCTCCTCCTGGATGCGCGCCAGGTGCTCCCTGCCGACAAAGCTCTCGGCGTAGATCTTGTACACGTCCTCGGTGCCCGACGGCCGGGCCGCGAACCAGCCGTTCTCGGTCACCACCTTGAGGCCGCCGATCGCTGCGCCATTGCCTGGCGCCCGGGTCAACTTGGCCACGATCTTCTCGCCGGCCAGCGTCTCGGCCCTGACCTGCTCGGGCGTCAGTTTCTTGAAAGCCGCCTTCTGCGCCGCCGTGGCCGGCGCGTCGATGCGCTCGTAGATGGGATCGCCGAAGCGCTGCGTCAATTCGCGGTAGATCGCGCCCGGATCCTTCTTTGTCACCGCTGTGATCTCGGCCGCCAGCAGGTCGAGGATGATGCCGTCCTTGTCGGT
>JAFGSX010000570.1 GCA_016934455.1 Deltaproteobacteria bacterium | reverse complement strand
GAGGGGTTGTTTCGCCAGCTCGACCGGCTGTACCGCGACCTCGGACAGCCCGCCAAGCGGGCCGAGGTGCGTTCGCGCGCCACCTTCGGCGACGCGGCCACGCGCACGGCGCTGCTGACCGAGCGGGTCGAGTTGCTGGTCGAGGCGCACCAGCACGAGGCGGCGATCGAGGCCGCGCGCGCGCTGCAGGCCGCCCGGCCGAACGACCGCGACCTGGCGCGGCGCCTCGCCGAGCTGGCCGCCAGGATGGGCGACGCGCAGACGCGCAAAGAGGCGCTGCTGGGCGTGCTGCGCACGGCTCCCGACGAGGACGTTGCGGCAGCCGCCCGCGAGCTGGCCGATCTCGCGGCGGAGTCCAGGGACGTCGCCACCGTGCGTTTGGCCTGGCGCGAGGCGCTCAGGAGGCGGCCGGACGACGGCGAGGCGCTGCGCGCCCTGGGCGAATCGCTCGCGTCGGACGAGGCGCTGCGCGACGAGCTGATCGAAGTCCTGCGGCGCCGGCTCGAGCTGGCGCACAGCAACGACGACGACGCCCAGCAGCTTCTGCTGCTGCACCGGCTGGCCGATCTCCACGGCGCGAGCGCCCAGCTCGGCGAACAAGAGGCGATGCTCAAGCGCGCCCTCGAGGTCGATCCCGACGACGAGGCGGCCTTCGAGTTCGTGGAGCAACGGCTGACCGCACGCGCCGCCCGCCCCGAGCTGGCGGCTTTGATGCAAGAGCTGGCCGCACGCCGCACCGACACTTCATCTCAGATCGCGCTCTGGCTGCGCGCGGCACGGCTGCTCGCGGGCGACCTCGGACAGCGCGGCGAGGCGCGACGGGCTTACCAGCAAGCGCTCGCGCTCGACCGCGATCACACCGAGACGCTGACCGAGCTGGCGGCCCTGTGCTCCGAGGAGGGCGAGAACGATACCGCGGCCAACCTGTACGAGCGGGCGGTCGCGCGATTGACCGGCGCTCCGCTGGTCCAGACCCTGTGCGCGCTCGGCCGCCTGTACGACGAGAAGCTCGGCCGCACCGAACCGGCGATCCGGTGCTATCGCCGGGCGCTGGAAGCCGACGCCACCAGCCGCGGCGCCGCCTCTGCGCTCAGGTCGCTCTACCAGCGAGGACAGCGCTGGGCCGAGCTGACCTCGCTGCTCGAGGGACTGGCCGAGCACCTCGACCGCCGCGAGGAGCAGGCGGGCGCGTTGCTCGAGGCCGCCTCTCTGGTGCTCGACCAGGGCGCTCCCGGCGGGACCGAGCGCGCCGAGCAATTGCTTCGCCGCGCGCTCGAGCTGGCGCCGCAGACCGATGGCGCATGCGATCGTCTCGCCGAGGTGTTGACCGCACGCGGCGACCACGCCGCAGCGCAGGCCGTGCTCGAGGAGCTGCGGCGGCGGCGCGGCGGCGGCGGGCTGAGCATCGAACAGTTGCTGGCCCTGGCCGGGGCGTGCGCGGCGCAGGGCCAGACGGCGGCTGCGCAGGGCCACCTGCGCCTGCTGCTGCAGCGCGCTCCCTCTCACCTCGAAGCGCTGCGCGCCCTCGGCGATCTGCTGCTCGGCGACGGCGACGCCGACGCCGAGGAGACCATCGCCGTGCTCGAGCAGCGGCTGCTGCACCACGGCCCCAAGCTCGACAGCCGTGAGACGGCGCGGGTGCACGGCCAGATCGGTATCCTGCGGCGCGGTAGCGGCGACATGGTCGGCGCGCGCAAGGCCCTGCGGCACGCGCTCAATCTCATGGATCCGGACGCGCCCGATACCGACGTGCTGACCGCGCACGCCGAGCTGTTGATCGACGAGAACAACCTCGACGAGGCGCTGGTCGAGAATGAACGGCTGGCGCAGTTGCTGCAGGGCGCCCAGGCGGCGGCGCGCTGGATGGTGGTGGGGCAGCTCGCCGAGAGCCGCGCCGACGGTCAGGACCGCGCCGCCCATGCTTACGCCGAGGCCTGCCGCCTCGATCCGAACCGCCTCGACGCATTCGAGAACCAACTGCGGGTCGAGGCGGCGCGCGGCAATGCCGCCGGCGCCCTGCAGGCGGCCGAGGCGCTGCTGGAGCACGAGGTCAACCTGCAGCGGCTGTCGCGCCTGGAGGCGGCGGTGGCGGCGATCTGCCTCTCCCACCTGAACGATCCGCAGCGGGCGGCGACCTACCTCAAACGGGCGATCGAGCACGACGCCGAGAACGCGGTTGCGATCGCCGCCGCCGAGCACCTGTTCGAGAAGCTCGGCGACCACGCCGGTCTCAACCAGATCCTGGGCCAGGCGCTCGTCCGCACACCGCGCGAGCATCCCGAAGAGCGCCGCGGCCTGCTCGAACGCCTGGTTCAGATCCGGCGTTACGAGCTGCGCGACCTGCCGGGCGCCATCGCCGCGCTCGAGGAGCTGCTGCAACTCGACGACGAGAACACCAAGGCGCGCGAGGATCTGGGTCGGTTGCTGGTCGACGTGGGCGCCTACGACAAGGCGCTGGCGACCTGGCGTGAGGTGTTGACCCGCGACCCGCTGGCGCTCGACGCCTACCGCGCCATGTTCAACATCGTGCGCCGGCAACGCGCCCACGATCAGGCCTACGCCATCGCCGCCACCATGGTGGCGCTCGAGAAAGCCGACGACGAGGTCCGCACCATCGTCAAGCAACTGCGCGCCCCGTTTCCCAACTGGCCACGGGCGCCGGCCGAGCCCAAGAAGGTCCGGTCCGCGCTGCTGCACCCGTTGACGCGGGGGCCGGTGCGCGAATTGCTGGCCATCACCGCGCCGGTGGTGTGGTCGGACTTCGCGCGCGAGCTCAGGGATTTTGGCCTGCGGCGACGCGATCTGCTGGCCGCGGCCGAGGTTCCCAAGTCGGTGCTGCTGGCGGTGCGGCAGGCCGCGCGCATGCTCAACCTGGCCGAGCCCGAGCTGTTCCGCGGAGCCGCCGACTCGGTCGGCGTCTCGCTGCTGCCGGTCAACCCGCCGGCGCTGATGATCGGCGCCGACGTATTGCGCGGCGGCATGACGCCGGAGCGCGCCTTCGCCTTTGGCCGGGCCATCGCCTACCTGCAGCCCGAGAACCTGGTCGCCGCGTCGCTCTCGCCCAACGAGCTGCGCGGGCTGATCGAATCGGTGCTGCTGATCGCCATGCCCAAGGTCGAGATGGACGCCGCCACGCGCGAGTTCGCCAGGCTCGGCAGCCTGATCGAGCGCCGGGTCAAGCCGCCCCAGGCCGATCGGCTGATCGAGCTGGGGCGCGAGTACTACCGCATCCGCGCCGCGTTCTCGATCCAGGAGCTGATCGCCGCCCTCGGCTTCTCGGCCGACCGCGTCGGCTTCGTCTTCGCCGGCGAGCTGGCGCCCGCCGTGGCCGCGCTCAAGGCGGCGGCCGGCCAGGAGCATCTCTATCCGGCGCGTCTCGCCATCCGGGAGCTGGTGCTGTTCAGCGTCAGCGCCGATTACTTCGCGCTGCGCCGCGAGCTCGGCCTCACCGTGAGCGAGAGCGATGCCGAGCGCGTGCTGGGGCTGGGGTGAGCATGCTGCGACCTTCGGCGCTGTTCGAGCTGGCCCGGGGCGATTCCCGGTTCGAGAGCGCGCTCGACGAGACGGTGCGAGCAGCGCTCGAACGGCTCGAGCAGCGCCTGCGTCGAGGAGGGGGGCCGCAGTTGCTGGGCGAGATCTGCGCCGAGCTGCTGCGCGCCGGCGGCAAGCGCCTGCGGCCGATGATGGCGCTGGTCTCGGCCAACGCGATCGGCTTGCCGACCGCCACCGCGATCGATCTCGCCGAGGTGACCGAGCTGACGCACGCGGCGGCGCTGCTGCAGGACGACGTCATCGACGAGGCCGACACCAGGCGCGGGCAGATCGCCGCGCGCCGGCGCTGGTCCAACACGCTGGCGATCCTGAGCAGCGACCACCTGCTGGTCCGATCGCTGAGGCTGCTCAACGGCCTGCAGGCCCCTGCGGTGATGCAGCTCTACCTCGACGCCATGGAGCAGATGCTGGGCGCCGAGGCCGAGCAGCACCTGGCCAAGCGTTCGGGCGATCTCAGCGTCGAGAGCTACATCCGCATCGCCGTCGGCAAGACCGGTACCCAGTTTGGCTTTGCCTGCGGCGCGCCGCTGCTGTGCGCGGGCGCCGCCGGCGGTGCTGCGTCGCTCGATCGCTTCGGCCGCGAGATGGGCGTCGCGTTTCAGATCGCCGACGACGTGCGGGACGTGCTGCAGCTCGACCCGAGCAAGCCGACCACGCTCGACCTCGCGGACGGCATCGCCAATCTGCCGATCCGGATGGCGGCGGCCGACGACGCGGAGGTCCGCGAGTTCCTCCGGCGCACCCCGGAATGCGCGCCGACCGCCGCGGAGATCGCCGGCATCGCCGAGCGCACCCGATCGCCGCAGGCGGTGCGCAGCGCCACCGCCCTCGGCCGCCGGCACCTCGCCGCCGCGCTCGACGCGCTCGACGGCCTGACCGACACCGCTGCCTTTGCCCCGCACCGCGCGGTCTGCGACTGGCTCGGCCGCGAGCTCGAGCAGCAGGCGGCCCTGGCCTGATCGCACCGCTCGTTGCGCTGCTCACGTCGATTGGGCCGATGTCCGGCGGGACCCGCTGATCTGCGAAAACGCGATTGGTGCGACGGCTCGAGACGATCAGGCGGCGCGCCCGCGAGGGGCGGATTTGAGCAGCTCGACCTGGCTGTCGTCGTCGAGCTTGACCACGCGCGGCGTGTTGGGACCGACCAGGGCCAGCACACAGACGCGCGGACCGTCCTCCATGGTCGGCCCCATCACCTGGTTGCCCTCGCGGTCCCTGGCGCGGGCCCAGATCTCCGGGAACAGCTTGATCGAGCGCTCGCCGTAGATCCGGGTCTGCACCTGATCGGCGCGCGCCTGGGCAAAACGCACCGCCTCGATCCCCGCGGTCGAGACGGCCTGCCGGTCGATCGCGTCGGGCTGGGTGTCGACACCGTCGTCGAATGGATTGTCCGACTTGGGCTGCCGCTGCAGCTCGGTATTGGTGGCCGACGCCTCGACCGAGCGAAACATCGGCCGGTCGAGGTCGAGCCGGACGTTGTCGCAGGCGATCCGCTCTAGTTCGTCGACCGTGAAGTTGGGAAAGATCGGGCGGCCGTCGATCTCGACCAGGATCAGCTCGCCGAACCCGAGGCTGACCAGCCCGCAATCGCCGGTGGCGGCGTCGCCGCGCTGCACGAACGCGAAGTTGCCGCGCGCGAGCTCCGCGATCCGCACCGGTTTCACCGGCGTCCGATCGTTGAGCCGGATCAGCACGTTCTCGCGCAGCACGCGCCGCACCGAGCGCTCGGCCAGCTCCAGGAATCCGGGCATCTTGTGGCACAGGTCGCTGGCCGCCGGCTCGTCGCTCGGATGCTTCTCGAAGATGATGCGATAGGCCTCGCCGTTCTCGCCCACGGTGTGCAACCGCAGCGACACCAACTGCTGGGCGGTGGCGCCCGACAGCCAGCCGCCGAACTCGACGCCGCCCGCCTGCAGCAGAGCCCCGTAGCGCCCGCGCGTCGTCACGCTGCGCAGATCCGCCGACTCGTCCTCGCCGGCCTCGAGGTAGCGGTTGAGCATGCGCCACAGGTTGCCGGTGGCCTCCTCCTGGTCGACGAAATCGTTCCACACCTGCGCACCGGCGGCGTCGATGCTCAGGGAGAAACCGGCGATCCCGCCGGGCCGCTGGTTGCGACAGACAGCGCTGCCGCGCACCTCGCTGCCGCTGGGCAGATAGAACCGGACCTGCACCTGCTGGCCGACGGCCATCGGCTGCGAGAGCTGAAAGCTGAAGCCGTTGCGCGAGATACCCTCGGTAAAGCCGGCGGTCTCGCCGCTCGGCGTGATCAGCCGCAGCGGGAGCTGGATCGGCTGGCGCGGATCGCGGCGAATGTTCTCCCAGTCCAAGCGCTTCTCCCGGTGCCCTGCGACGACGATCGTCCGTCATCGTCTTTTTAACATATCACACCAGCGGCGGCGTGCCTCGCATCTGCACCTGCCGCGTCCAGGTTGTCAGCAGGGCCCGCGCGCGCTATCGATCGCCGAGACCGGGGCGAGGACCGTCGATGACCATCGCGGCAGCAGTCGTCGCCTGCGCCTGCCACCTCTTTTCGCTGCAGATACCTGCGCCCCCGATCGCGGCCGAGCCAGCCGAGACGGAGGCCGCCTCGCCCCTCGTCTCCGGCGGTCTCGCCACCGGTGCCGCGGGGCTGGCGGTGCTGGCGGTCGGGCTGGCCGGGTTCGCCTACCAGGCGTTTGTCGTGCAGCCCTCGATGCAGCAACTCGTCGTCGCGACCAGAGACGACGACGGCCGCTCGATCGTGGTCGTCACCGACGATCATGCCTACCGGAAGTTGCTCGATCTGAGCCGGTGCCTGTTCTGGGTCGCCACCGCGCTGAGCGCGGTGGGAGGGACCCTGACCGCCGTCGGCGGCTCGGTCACCGGTTTTTCTCTTTTGACCACAGCGGCATCGGCCGAGTAGCACCGATCGCGATCAGCCGCGGGTGCGGCGGCGCAGCGCCAGCAGCGACGCCAGGAAAAACGGCGCGCCGGTCGCGGCCCCGGCCGCGCAACCGCAGCCGGTCTCCAGCGCCGGCTCGTCCGTCGGCGGCGGTGCTGGCGGATCCGGCCCGATCACCAGCAACTGATCCGCGGCCACGTCGTCGAGCACCCAGGTCTCGCCGGCCAGCGACGGCCAGCGCACCTCGATGCGGTCAACGCGGTGGTGGCCGCCCAGGCCGAAGTTGAGGACCAGCGGCTGCTGGTTGGCAAAGTGGCCCTGGCCGCTGAAGAGCTCGCGCGTCTGCACCAGGTCGCCGGCGGTGACGACGACGCGCGCGCCGATGGCGCTGCCGTTGACGCCCGGCGGAGGCACCAGCTTGACGCCGAGATGGTACTGGGCGTTGCCCACGTCGTTGCGCAGCAGCAGCAGCCGGTTGTCCTCCTTGGCGAGGTTGGCGATCACGTCGTCGTCGCCGTCGCGATCGTAGTCGAGCACGGTCGTCGCGCCAGGGCTCGGGATGCGGTCGGTGCCGGCCAGGCCGAGCGCGGCGGTGATGTCGTCGAAATATGCGTCCTCGTTCTGCCGCAGCACGAACAGCTTGTCCCTGGCATCCTCGTACGAGCCCTGCGCCATCACCAGGTCCTGCCAGCCGTCGTTGTCCAGGTCCCACCACATGGCGGCGTAGTCGCCGCGGTGGCTCGACTGGGGATAGGCCCAGGCGATGCGATCGAGCTGCCACTCCAGGCGGTAGCCCTGGTCCGGCCCCAGGTTGACCTGGATCGTCGAGTGGCCCTCCCCCACGTC
>JAFGSX010000569.1 GCA_016934455.1 Deltaproteobacteria bacterium | reverse complement strand
CTGATCGGCGCGCCGCCCGGCTACGTCGGCTTCGACCAGGGCGGCCTGCTGACCGACTCGATCATCAAGCACCCGCACGCGGTGCTGCTGCTCGACGAGATCGAGAAGGCGCACCCCGACCTGTACAACATTCTGCTCCAGATCATGGACCACGCCACGCTGACCGACAACAACGGCCGCAAGGCCGACTTCCGCAACGTGGTGATGATCCTGACCACCAATGCCGGCGCCTACATGATGGAGCGCGGCAGCATCGGCTTCGGCGGCGGCCCCGGCACCGAGGACGGCAAGGCGGCCATCGAGAAGACCTTCCCACCCGAGTTTCGCAACCGGCTCGACGCCTGGATCAGCTTTCAGCACCTGAGCGCGCCGGTGATCGATCAGGTGGTCGACAAGATGGTGGCCGAGCTGGAGAGCCAGCTCATCGCCAAGCGCGTAACGCTGGCGCTGACCGACGCCGCGCGCAAGTGGCTGGCCAGCCACGGCTACAACCGCAAGTTCGGCGCGCGGCCCATGGGCCGCCTGATCGACAAGGAGATCCGGCGCCGGTTGGCCGACGAGATCCTGTTCGGCGTGCTCGAGCAGGGCGGCAGCGTCGAGGTCGACGCCGCGGACGACCAGCTCACCTTCAAGTCCACACCGCGGCCAGCCGAGCCGGCGCCGGCGAGACCAGACGTCGAGACGGTCTCGTAGCGGAGTGGGATCGGGGAGGTTGCGCGATTGGCACGGGCGCGGCTACTGGCAGCGCGGCTGCGCCTCGCCCAGCGTCGCTCTCGGCTCCGGAATGGTCAGCTTGCGCACCACGATGTCGTCGAAACAGGCGTCGACGCCGACACCTACCAGCGCGATCGAGAAGCCCGAGGTCGAGATCGCGGACGCGGTCTCCTGCGGTGCGCCGTCGATCCAGAAGCCGGCCGCGTTGCCCGCAAACGCGACCTGAAAGTGGTACCAGTGACCTGAGGCGGGGGCGAAATCAGAGTAGCCGGAGCCGAACTGATCGAAGGTGCCGTTGCTCCAGCTCATGATGCCGGCCCGGTCGTTCTGGTCGAGGACCGCTCCTCCGGTGCAGGTCGTGGCGCCCGAGCTGACGTCCGAGCAGCGAAAGGCGAGGCCGGCCAAACCCGCATTGCCGTCGCCGACGGCATTGTACTTGACCCGCCCGGCGAACACCGCCCCGTCGACGGAGAGTCCGGTGAGCGCCGCTGGCGTGCGGCCGCTGGCGTCGACGCGGTAGACCAGGTTGCCGCCATCGTCTACCACGCTCCAGTCCGCGGTGGCGGGCGAAAAGACCGCTGTCCCGTCGCTGCCGACGGTCATCAGCTCGAAATTCTCGAACAGCAGGTAGATGTTGCGGCTGTCGGTCGGAGGGGCGCCGGGATCTGGGTTGCCGGCGTAGACAAAGTAGATCTGGTCGCCGCCGGGATAACCGCCGCTCTCCTGGATCCTGAACCGCAGCACGACGGAGTCTGCGCGATAGGTGCTGATCTCGCGATCGATCTCGGTCGCTTGGGCTCCGTGGCGCACGATCCGCAGGTCCCTGCCGTTGGCCTGCGAGGCGCCGTGGACAGCAGCGGCCTGCTGCTGCGCCAGCACCAGCTCGAGCGTGTAGTGTCCGTCGGTGGCGCTGATCGCCAGCGGAAAGCGCGTCGCGTAGGCCGGATCCCACCAGCCGGGTCCGCTGGGCGCGACGCAGCCATCGGGGGTCGAGCTGTCGATAACTCCGGCATCGGGGGTCGCCGCCTCGGCGCCGGTCCGGTCCCGGCCAGCGGCGTCGGCGCCGCGATCGGCGGCGCCGCGGTCGACCGGCTGTGCATCGCGCACCAGGTCGCCGGCGCTCGCGTCGCGCGGCGCGGCGTCGGGCACGGGCGCGCTGCCGTCGCTGGCTGCGGCATAGGTCACGCACTGCTGATCGCGGCATATCTGCCCGCGCGGGCATTGTCCCGAGCGCTCGCAGTAAAAGGAGATCTGCGGATTGTCTGGCAGGTTTGCCTGGCAGCCGATCGCCGCGGTCGAGGTGGCGCTCGACAACAGCCAGAACCAGGCCATGGTGTGGGCCGGCGGCGCACGCTGCGCGTACATGGCCTCCATTATAGAAAGCCGTTCAGCTTTCGTCGACGACCAGCTTGTTGAGGACCAGCCCGAAAAAACCGGAGGGAGCGATCGCGCCCTGGAAGAACCAGCCGAGGTGGCGCTGGCACGATCCGCACAGCGCATAGCTCCAGGCGTGGCCGGCAAACCAGGAGAACTCGGTCGTGGGCGTGCCGACCACGCGGCAGCCGTCGGCGCGGGCAAAGCAGCCGATCTCGAAGATGATGCCGGCGGGATTGAAGAAGGTATGCTGGTGCTGGTCGTTGACCTCCATGACATGGCGTTGCGACGTGATCGCGGCGCGGCACTGGCGGCACAGCACGGTGCGGTCAGTTCTCTCGTCGCTGGCGCTCTCGTCCTCGACCGCGGCGGCATCGGCCGGCGATCGCGGCGCTGTGCCCCGCTCGTACAATGGACCGCCACCTCGCGTTCAGCGCGCTGTGGACAACTGTAGCAGACAAAATACGATGCGCCTGCGAAAAGCTGGCGACGGTGGCCGAGCGCGATGGCGACCCTGCGTCGAGTCCTCCCCGACTTCGCGGCCCCGGGCGTCGCCCTGGGGGTCGCCCTGCTCGGCCTCGCCTCGTGCTGGCAGCTCTGGGAGCAGGACATCTACTGGCAACTGCGCGCCGGAGACGAGCTGCTGCGCACCTGGCGCTGGCCCCAGGTCGACGGCTGGTCGTACACCGCGGCCGGCGATCCCTGGTTCAACCTGCAGTGGCTGTCGACCGTGCTGCTGCGCGGCCTGCTGGCCGCGGGCGGCGAGCCCGGGCTGGCGGCCTGGCGCGGCGTCGCGGTGGCGCTGCTGTTCACCGCGCTGGCGCTGCTGATCCGGCGCGCCAGCGGCTCGACGCGCTGGCCGCTGCTGGCGCTGGTGCTGCTGCCGCTCGCCTACGGTGCGATGATCCACCGGCTGCAGCTTCGCTCCGAGACCTTCGTCTTTGTCTGCTTCGCGCTCCTGCTCTGGCTCTGGCACGGGACAGCGCCGCTGCGGCAGCGCGTGCTGTGGACCTGGGCGCTGGTCGCGATCAGCGCCAACCTGCACGCCGGCGCGGCGCCCTTTGTCGTCGTCGCGGCGTGGCTCGTCCTGCTGTCGTCCGAGCTGGCGCCGCGGCAGCGGCTGCTGACGTCGGCCGTCGCCGGGGCGCTGCTGTTCGCCACCCCCTATCACGTCAAGGTGCTGCCCTTTTTATACCGGCACCTCTTTTATTTTTCTCACAAGGTGATGAGCAACCCCGACCACCAGCCGCTGGCGCTGCGCCATTTCTCGGTCTCCGAGTTCGGCTGGACGGCGATCGTCTGGGCGCTGCTCGCGATCGCCGGCTGGCTGGCGCTGGCGCTGCTGCGCTGGCGCCGTCCGGAGCTGCTGCCGGCGCCGTATCGCCGGCCGTGGCTGGTGGTGCCGGTGCTGGCGCTGTTCAGCGCGCTCTGCTGCAACCGCATCCGGTCGTTCCCCTACCTGGTCATGCTGGTGCTGCCGCTGCTGGCGATCGGTCTCGAAGCGCTGCTCGACCTCGTCAAGCAGCGTCCGCGCCCGGCGCTGGCGGGATTGCTGGTCGTCGCCAGCATCGCGGTGACCGGTCACAACTGGTGGCGCTTTCCGCTGGCCTGGGGCTGCTCGGTCAGCCGGGCCACCTTTCCCATCGGCAGCGTCGAGTTCATCCGCGCGCACCGACCGCAACCCCGGCTCTACAACACCTTCGCCTACGGCAACTACCTGCTGTGGCACCTGCCCGATTACCAGGTCTTCGGCGACACCCGCGAGATCCCCTACTGGAAGCTCGAGGCCACCGTGATCGACGCCTTCTATTCGGCCGAGACCACGCGCGCGCTCTATCAGCGCTACGGCGTCAATGTCTCGCTGGTGCCTATCCCGGGCACCGCGTTTGTCCCGGGCGTCGGTTTTCGCGACCTGATCTCCGAGTACCTGCCGCCGGCCGAGTGGGCGCTGGTCCACTTCGACGACATCTCGGTGGTGGTCGTGCGTCGGATCCCGGAGCACGCGGCGCTGATCGCCGGCCACGAGTTCCGGTTGCTGCGCCCCAACCTGCCGCCCAACCATTACCTGCACGGCCTGCCGCGCAGCGTCGAGCACGACCGGCGCTTCGGCGCCGAGCTGCAGCGCTGTCGCGCCGCTCAACCCGACGACCTGTTCTGCCTGCTCGCCGACTCGGCCTGGGCGCGCGCCAACCAGCAGGCCGACCGCTATCCCGCGCTGCTCGCGGCGCTCGAGCGGGCGCGCGATCGGGGCCGGGTACCGGCGCGGCTGCGCATCTACCTGCAGCTCGAGCTGCAGGGGCTGTACCGGGCGCTCGGCCGCGACGGCGACGCGCGCGCGATCGAGAGCGAGCTGCCGCGCTAGAACACGTGCCCGAGATTGAGGTAGAGCGCGGGCGCGCGGCTCTCGACCGGGCTGACCGCCAGGTCGCAGCGGATCACGAAGTCGCGGTTCCAGGCCAACCGCAGGCCGCCACCGCCCCCCCACACCGCGCCCAGCGGGTCGCCGCGCCAGTCGGTCCAGTCGTAGCCGACCAGCGCCGCGTCGACGAACCCGAGCCAGCTCAGGTCGAAGAACTGGTCGAGCAGGCGAAAGCCCCAGACGCGCCAGCGCAGCTCGGTCTGCTCGAGCAGCTTGATGCGGCCGAGCACGCGCTGCGAGCGCAGGCCGCGGCCCATGTACTCGCCGCCAAAGGCGACGTAGTCGGTGGCGCCGCCGACCCGCGCCATCTCCTGCACCGGCAGCTCGCCGACCGCGCCGTCGAGCACCAGGCGGCCGGCCAGCACGATCTGGCGCCGCCGGTCCAGCGGCACGAAGCCGCGCAGCGTGGCGTTGGCGCCGCCGTAGGTCCAGCGGCTGCCGATGAACGGCGCGGCGCCGCGCAGCGAGCCCTCGATCCAGTAGCCGCGTCTGGGCGCCGCCTCGTTGTCGCGGCTGTCCAGCATGATCCCGGCCTGCAGCACGCTGGCCAGGCCGTTCTCGCCGTCGGGGAAGTACCGGGCGTACAGGCTGCCCGGATAGGGCGCCAGCTCGCCGAAGTCGCCGGTCAGGTAGTAGGAGCCGCGCCAGCCGGCAAACGCCTCGATCTTGTGCGGCAGCGGCGTGAAGCGCCAGCGCCCGTTGACCAGCGCGTAGGGCTGCATGAAGCGGTTCTGGTAGTAGCGGTCGACGAAGCCGTCGGCCGCGGCTCCGGTGAGCTGCTGCGCCGCCGCGGTCCGTCGTGCCAGCGCCGGATCGCAGCTCACGGCGTTGCCGAAGCCGCAGAAGGCCTGGCTGATGGTCGCGTAGAAGCCGATGTCGCCCCACAGCCGCAGCGGCAGGTCGGCCACCTCGACCGCGTCGAACTTGACGCGGTGATACTGCACCCACTTGGTCGTCATGAAGAACTGCAGCGTGAGCGCGTAGCGGTAGGGCTCGACCGGCGGCTGGTACCAGTAGAGAGTGCCGACCGCGCCGTAGGCGACGCCGTCGTCCGAGCTGTAGGCGACAAACGGCACCGCGCCCCAGCCAAAACCAGCTCGCCCGGCGCTGACATCGGCGCCAGCCGCGGCCAGCGCGCCCACCATCGAGATCGCGGTCAGCATGCCAGGCATTGGTCCCCCGCCAGTATTAGCGCGTGGCCAACGCGCGGCCGCATTATATGCTGCGCGTCGTGGGATCGCTCGGATTTGGCCGCAAGCTCGCCTACGCGATGGGAGGCATCGCGCTCAACCTGGCCAACCTGGTCATCTCGCAATGGCTGTTCGTGCGCTACGTGCCGAGCGAGCAGGCCGCGCTGGTGCCGGCCGCCTGGTTCGGCGCTTTTCTGATGCTGGGGCGTTTGACCGATGCCGTCACCGATCCGCTCATCGGCTACCTCAGCGACAACACGCGCACGCGCTGGGGGCGCCGCATCCCGTACATCCTGTTCGGCGCGGTCCCGCTGGCGCTGGTCTTCTGCCTGCTCTGGACGCCGCCGGTGGGCCACCAGCACTGGTTCAACGCGCTGTACGCATGCGCGCTGATCCAGCTCTACTTTCTGCTCTACACCGCGGTCTGCACGCCCTACCTCTCGCTGCTGCCCGAGATCTCGCCGGACGCGGCCGAGAGGATCAACATCTCGACCATGCAGGCGATCTTCATCATGGTCGGCACCGTCGTCTTCGGCGGCATCGGCATCATCCTCGAGCGCTGGGGCTGGCTCGCGATCGGCCTCGTCGTCGCGGCGCTGACGCTGATCTCCTTTGTGCCGACGGTGCTGGTCATCCGCGAGCGGCCGCCCGCCCGGCCGCCGGCCGGCGCGCCGGCCGGGCTGGTCACCTGGCTCAAGCTGACCCTGACCAACCGGCCGTTTCTCTACGTCGTCGTCGCGACGTCGCTCTACTGGATCGCGCTCAACCTGGTGCTGATGCTGGTGCCGTTCTGGGTCACCGACTACCTCGGGCTCAAGAAGGACGCGGTGACGCTGCTGATGGCGCCGTTTTTGGCCTCCAACGTGGTCTTCTTCTTCGTCGTCAACGTGCTGGCCAAGCGCTTTGGCAAGTACCTGCTGTTCCTGATCACGCTGCTCGGGTCGGCGCTGGTGATCCCGCTGGTGACGCTGGTCGGCCACCTGCCGTGGGGCACGCCGTTCGCACAGTCGGCGCTGGTGTTCGGGCTGGCGGGCGTGCCGGTGGCCGGGTTCCTGGTGCTGCCCTACGCCATCCTGGCCGACGTGGTCGACCACGACGAGCAGCGCACCGGCCTGCGGCGCGAGGCGATCTTCTTCGGCGTGCAGGCGATCTTCCAGAAGAGCGCGATCGCGCTCTCGATCGTGGTGTTCGGGCTGCTGGTGCACGTCGGTGCCGCCGACGGCAGCGCGCTCGGCCTGCGTATCGTCGCCGGCCTGGCCGGGCTGGCCTGTCTGATCGGATTCTTCGTCTTTCTCGGCTATCCGCTGCGCAGCGATCGACCGCGCTGATCGACCGCCGCTGCGGACGGCCGGTGGAGCTGGGCGCAGTGCGGTGGGTGGTGCGGACTCGCTGCTCAGTCGTCCACGCAGAGGTACCAATAGGAATAGTCCGGGCTCGCGTCGTACTCTGCGTAGCCGCTGCTCTGAAATCCTATCAGGTTCTTTTTGCCGTCGCCGTTCAAGTCCTCGCTGGTCCAGTAGGCGCGGGTCATGGCCTTACCGGCAAAGGCCGGCGGCAGGTTGATGGTGCCGCCGTTGCAGGTGGTCGTCGTGCAGTCGACGTGCGGCACGATCGCGATCAGCTCGGCGCGCGTCGGTAGCCGCGCCAAGTCTCCGGCGCAAATTGTTGTGGCGTCGGCCCAGGTGGCCTTCTCCGGGCAGGTGTCGGCGTCGCTGTCGTCGTAGTAGTACCAGCTCTTTTCGGTGTCCCGGTCGATGATGCAGTTGCTGCCGCCGATGCAGGGGCGGATCGGGACGTACCAGCGCGCCACGCAGTTGATGCCCGAGCAGACCTCGTCGCACGCGCTGGTGCCGCAGGGGGTTTTCGCGGCGACCGGTTGCCAGCTCGTCTGGCTGGCGAGGCTGTTGCAGTAACCGCAGCCGTTGGGCGAGTGGTCGTTCTGGGCATAGCAGACACCGTCGATGAAGCAGGTACCGGCCAGGTAATGGTGCAGCGCGCAGCTTCGCGGCGCACCCTCCGGACCAGCGCACTGGTCGACGGTGCAGGCCAGGTTGTCGTCGTTGCACGAGGTGCCGGCGGCCAGCGGCGATTTCTCGCAGCGGTAGTTGTCGGTGTCGACCATCACGCAGACGCCGACGTTGCAGCTATCGTCCTCGGCGCTGCAGTTGGGCTCGCCGGTGCCGGCCTGACATTCACCGATCTGGCAGAAGTCGCTGAGGGTGCAGGGGTTGCCGTCGTCGCACCAGCCCGTCGACAGTTGCAGCTCCTCGCACTGATGGTCGTTGCAGGCCCAGCCCTTGCACTGCGGCGGCTGGCCGCAGTCGGCCGGGTCGTTGCAGACCCCGACCAGGCAGGTGCCGCTGTCGCAGACGCGATCGGTCGGGCATTCGCCGGTCAGGCAGTCCTCGCAGACGCCGGCATGGCAGACCTTGGTCTGTTGCCGGCACCAGGTGCCGGTGAGTGGATCGCCGATCTTCTTGCCGAGACCGTCGCAGCGGTCGTTGTCGGTACACTCGTTCTCGTCGTCCACTCCGCTGACATTGCTCCAGAAGGCGCAGCGGTCGCTGCCACCGGCGCATTGGCCGGTGGTGGTGCAGGTGGTGGCCAGCTCGGCCGGACAGTTGCCCTCGGGGTCGCTCCCGGCGTCGGCCCAGCGGCAACTGCCATAGTTGTCACAGACCTGGCAGTTGGCGGTGCAGTCGTTGTGGGGATCCTGGCCAGACGGGACAAAGTCGCAGACGATGCTGCTCGCCGGACGCTGGCAGATCTTGCAGAACCCACAGCGTGTTCCCTCGGGCTTGTCGACCCAGGCGTTCTGCGTCCCGTCGCAGAGCTGGCAGGGATTGGCGGGGTTGGGGTCGCCGTGAAAGAAGCAGGCGTCGTCGAGGAAGCAGCCGGTCCAGCTCGGTTTTTTCTCGAGCGTACAGTCCGTCGGGCCGGTGCCGTGGCACACGCCGTCGGCGCACGCTAGGTCGGGGCAGCTGTAGACGGCGCCGTTGCACACGCCGGGCACCGTGGCGTGGCAGATGTCGCCCTGCGAGCAGGGGTTGTTGTCATCGCAGGCGAAGTTGGGATTGGCACTCCATGCGAACTGGGAGTTGGTGCGCGTGCAGCGCGAGCAGACGTCGTTGACCTTGGTGCCGCCGTTGACCCACACCTGGCCGTCGATCCAGCAGTCGCCCTCGAGGCAAGCGCCGCCGGCGCAGACCCGGCCGGTGGCGCACTCGCCGGGCAGACAGTCGCGGCACACGGTGTTGTCGCAGATGCGCTGACCACCCGCGCACTGCGAATTGTTGGTGCAGCCGACACACGTCTTGGAGCCAGTGTCGCAGGTCATGCCGTTGGCTAGGCAATAGCTGTTGTCGCTGGCCGTGCAGTCCACGCACACGCTCTGGTCGCAGATGCGGTCGTGCGCGCACGGCACGACGTCGTTGCACTCGGCCGAGACGCAGGCTCCGGCGACGCACAGCACGCTCGACGGATAGCCGTTGAGCTGGCAGTCGTCGACCGCGGCGCTCACCTCGTTGTGACAGGCGCGACAGGTGTAGTTGTCGCAGATCCCGTTGCCCGGCGCGCTGCAGGGCGCAGCATTGGGGAAGCAGTCGCCGGCGTGGCAGCGCCCGGTATCGGTGTCGCAGACGTGGCCGCTGGAGACTCCGGCGCGGGCCAGACACTCGGGCGTGTCCTGGCACGCGCGGCAGCGCGAATCGCTGCCGCAGATCGGCCGATCGATCGGGCAATCGCTCGACGTGATGCAGTTGGCCTCGACGCAGCGCCCGCTGACGCACAGCGTGCCCGCCGGGTAGCCTCCGTGCAGGGCATCCAGGCAGTCCTGAGTGTCTGAGCAGGCAGCGCAGCGCCCGTTGGTCGCGCAGACCAGTCCGACGAGCTGACAGTCGGTGCCGGCGGTGCAGGTGCTGGGCGCGCACGTGCCGTCGCTCTGGCACGCCATGTCGGGATCGGCGTAGGCGTCGCGGCACGCCTGGTCGTCGACGCCGGGGGTGCAGGCGGCGCAGGTTTGACTCGTGGAGCAGAGGCCGCCGGTGCAATGGCTGGCCTCGCTGCAGGGTCCGCAGACG
>JAFGSX010000568.1 GCA_016934455.1 Deltaproteobacteria bacterium | reverse complement strand
GCGATCGAGGACCTGCACTTCAACCCCTACCGCGGCATGTGGCAGGTGCGGTTCCTGGTGCCGGTCGACGTCGCCGACGGCGTCTACCCGGTGCGGGTGCTGGTGGTGCTGGCAGACGGCACGACCCGCTGGTCGATGGCCGAGTACCGCATCGACAGCGACGAGCCCGACTTCGACCTCGAGGTGGTGCCGGTGCCGGGCGGCGTCGCCGTCATGGTCTATGCCGGCGAGGTGGTGCGCGAGGCTCAGGTGGCGCTGGTGGCCGACCCCGCGCAGCGGGTCCAGCTCGAGCCCGACGCGCGCGGCATGCGCTTCACGGGTTTTTTACCGCTGCCGGCGGGCGTGCACGAGCTGCGGGTGGTGGTCGCCGACGCCGCGCGCAACGAGGCCGATGACGTCGTCGTCTGTCTGGTGGAGGAGTGACATGCCGATCCACGCCGTCTCTCTGCTGGCCGTCGCCCTCGCCACGGCGCAAGTGCCCGAGCGGCAGCTCTTCACCAACACGCGCCACGTCGAGGATCTGCTGGTCGTCGGCGACACGCTGTGGGCGGCGACGCGCGGCGGGGTCGAGCAGTACGACCTGCGACGCCTGCTGCGGCAGCGCGTCTACACTACCGAGGATGGGTTGCCGTCGCTGGCGGCGCGCGAGCTGCGCCTGGTCGCCGGCCGCATCGAGGTCGGGGTCGACGGAGCCCGCTGCTCGCTGCTCGACGGCAGCTTCCTGTGCAACTCCCAGCCCACCGCGACCGCCGCCGACATCCCGGGTGCGCCACAGGTCGAGGGCCGGCGCGCGACCCGGATGATCGAGGCCGCTGGCCACACCATCGCCGGCACCGCCGGCCGCGGCATCTGGCTCGACGGCCACACACCGCTCACGCCGCGCAACCAGATCTGCAGCAACCACATCGTCGCCATCGCCGCGTGGCGCGGCCGCACCTGGTTCGGCAGCTTCGACAACGGCCTCTGCTCACACGACGGCGTGCGCTTTGAGGACGCCGCGCTGCCGTCGCTGCTGGTCAACGATCTGGCAGCCACTCCGGACGGGCTGTTCGTCGCCACCTCCGACGGCCTGTTCCGGACCCGCAACGGCGAGACCTTCGAACGCCTGACCGGCATGGCCCACGCCATCAACGACCTGGCCTACGACCGCGCGCAGCGT
The DNA here is from genome assembly GCA_016934455.1 of Deltaproteobacteria bacterium. GTDB lineage: Bacteria > Myxococcota > JACRCW01 > JAFGSX01 > JAFGSX01 > JAFGSX01. The sequence goes on along the minus strand of JAFGSX010000568.1, from coordinate 5,237 downwards.
GTGCTCTACGCCACCAACCCGGGCGTGCTGTATCGGCTGCCGCTGTCGAGGAGCCGCGTCCAGCCGCGCCAGTGGTGGATGCCGGGCGGCTCGCGCTCGCTGCAGGCGGTGGCCGCGCATCGCGGAAACATCTGGCTCGCCAGCGAGGACCGCGGCGCGCTGCACCTGGTGCGCGGCCGGTTCCGGGTCCACGACCGGGCAGCCGGGTTGCCGACGAGCTGGGCGGTCGACGTGGCGCTCGCCGACGACGGCACCGCCTACGTCGCCACCCTGCGCCACGGCATCGTGAGCATCGGGCGGGGCGGCGCCACCCGGCTGCCGCAGCGGTTGGACCCGTGGGCGCTGTTCGTCGACGCGGCCGACGGCGCTCTCTGGATCGGGACCCAGAACGGCGCGGCCGTGATCCGCGGCCAGCAGATGTCGCCGATCGCACCGCTGCCACAGCCCTGCGCGCACGTCGTCACGGCGGTCGGCGATCGGCTCTGGATCGGCACCGAAGGAGGCCTGCTGGCGACCGCGATCCCGCCCTCCGGACCCCTCGCCTGCAGCGCCGGCTGGGAGATGCCATGACCACGATCGAGCTCCCCGGCGTTCCCTGCCGGCTGCGGATCGCGATCGCGGTCGGCTGTCTGCCGGCGCGCGCGCTCAAGGCCGTCACCCGCTACCGCCTCGGCATCGACTCGACCGACTTCGTCGATGCGTTCGGCCGTGCGCTGCCGGGCGCATTCGAGATGACCTTTGCCACGTCGCACCGCAGATCCCAGCTACACGTCGAGCGCGGTGTGGCCGTGCTCGAGCAAACCGTCGACACCCACATCCCAGTCGTCGTCACCGATCTCGACAGCATCGAACTGAAGTACCAGACGTGGTCCGCGCGCGGCGCGGGACCGGAGGTCGAGACCGCGCTCAAGGTCGACCCGGCGCCGGACATCGCCTACCACTTCCCGATCGAGATCCGCGAGCTGATCCCGGGCGGGGTCGGCGCCACGGTCAAGCTGTCCCGCGGCTTTGAAAATTTCACCCTCCAGTTCGTCGCCGACGCACCGACCCTGGCCAGCGCCGCGACCGACGAGAACGGGCTCGCCACATTGCCGGGGACGATCGGTGTCGATGGAGCGCTGGAAATGCTGGGCTACGGCGAGACCAGCATGCTCATCCACGTCGCCAAGGGCAGCGACATGGCGCTGCTGCCGACCAACTACGCGTTCCGGGCTCCTGCCGCGGAGGGCAACGGCGCCTGGATCGCGACCGACCTCAAGGCCAGGCACGGCCACATCCACACCTGGGGTTTTACGCCGCAGGGCGTCTACCGGGCGGGGGACCTGATTCAGTACAAGATCTACGTGCGCGACCAGGACAACCTGCGGTTCGTGGCGACGCCGAACAAGGGCTACCGGCTCGCGGTCTACGACCCGCGCGGCACCGTCGTGCACGAGGAGAGCTTCGACCTGTCGGAGTTTGGAGCCCACGATGGAGAGTTCAGAGCCCCCGAACAGAGCGCCGTCGGCTGGTACCGCTTCGCGCTGCGATCGGAGACCATCGACGACGTGTGGGAACCGCTGACCGTGCTGGTCAGCGACTTCACGCCCGCGCCGTTTCGGGTGACGACGCGCCCAGCGGCGGCATGGTCTACTACCTCCCCGCCGACCCGTATGTCAGCCCCTACCTCAGCGCCTACACCGCCATCGCCTTCAACTGGCTGCGCGCCAGCGGCCACCGCATGGAGATGAGCCTGTTTGGCAAGGCGCACTACCTGATGGCGCTGATCCTGGTGCAGGCGCCCGAGCCGGTGCAGGCGGAGGCGCGCGATCTGATCAGGAGCCACGGCAACGAGACCGGCGGTAAGCTGGTCTTCGGCGAGGTGCTCGACTTCGCCTACCGGCAGATCCACGACTCGTAGCTGCGCACGAATTGCGCCGTGCTGAGCGCGTTGCTCGCCCACGAGCGCCGGCACCCGCCCAGCGACGTGCCCTTCAAGCTGGCGACGACCATCTCGCATGGGCGCGGGCGCGCGTCTGGCTCGCCTCTGACGCGCAGGTGGTCGAGACCGAGGTGAGCTCTTTTGTCGTCAGATGAGCCGGCAGCCGCGACGGTAGACGCTCTCGTGCGACGTCGAGAGCGGTCACTTGGAGGCGGGAATCGACGCCGGCTCAGGCGTGGACATCAGCGGCGCTTTGGCCGCGGCCGGCGGTGGGGTCGGCACAGCCGGCGCGGCCGGCGGCGGCACCGCCGAGGCACCGAAGCGCTCGATCTTGGCCTCCTGGCGCAGCACCTCGACGATCCCGTCGATCCTGACGCCGAGCTTCTGCTCGGTAAGCTGCTGCTCTATCTCCTGGCGAACCTCGTCGATCGTGCGGTCGCCGGCCTTGCGCTGCCCCTGGCCGCGGATCACGTGAAAGCCGAATTGCGTCTTGACCGGGTCGCTGACCTCGCCCACCTTGAGCTTGAACGCGACCTCGGCGAACTCGGGCACCATGGTCTCCTTGGCAAACCAGCCCATGTCGCCGTGATTTCGGATCGCCGATGGATCCTGCGAGTTCTTGTCGGCCAGCGCCGCAAATGCCTTGGCGTCGCCGCGACGCGCCTCGGCGGCCAGCGCCTCGGCCTTCTTCTTGATCTCGGCCACCTGCTCCGGCTTCGCGTCGGACGCCACGCGCAGCAGGATGTGGCTGACGCTGGCCTGGTCGGGCGTCGTGTAGCGCGCCTTGTTGGTTTCGTAGTACTGCTTGATCGTCTCCTCGTCCGGCTTGAGCTCGGTGCGCAGGCGGTCGATGATGGCGTCGATGGCCACGTCGATCTCGAGCTCCTTTTTCATCTGCTCCGGGGTCGCGCCCAGCAACTTGGGCAGGTCCTGGTCCGTGGCCCCCGGAGGCAGCGTGCCGAGGAAGGACTGGTAGCGCTGCGCGACCTTGTCCGGCTCGACCGCGATGCCGTTCTTGACCGCGTACTGCTTGAGCAGCGTGCGTGCGATGGCGTGCTCCTCGGCCTTGGCGCGAATCTGGGCCTTGATCTGCGGCGGCAGCATCTCGAGCGGCGCGCCGCCCGCCCGCGCCATGCCCAGCATCGCCTGCTGCACCTTGCCCTCGCTGATCTCCGTGCCGTTGACGGTGATCGCGGGCTTGGCCAGCGCCGGATCGTCGGGACTGAAGGGCGCCCCTGGGATCCCCGCCAGAGCGCTGGCGGGTTGAGAGGCGGGCGCCTTGTCGCCCCGCTTGCAGCCTGACAGCGCGACCGCGACCATCGCCGCCACCACCAGAAGACGCAGACCTGTTGACATCGACAACCCCATGCGCGCTCGGCGCGGTGATCGAGAGCAGTCCGCCAACTGACCGGGCGGCAGCGTCTCAGAAGGACCCAGCCGGGTCAAGCACACCGCGACCGGCCGCCAAAATGTTGTTGTGGCGACCGGGCCGCTGGCGTATGTTTTTATCCGATTGAGGTCATTGGCTGAGGGGGGTCGTTCGGCCGTTGTCTCTGGGAGCGGGTCTCCGCGGAACACGCCACCTGATTTCCACGCCGCCATGACACGAGCACGGGCGCTGCCGCGGGGCAGCGACGATCAAGGAGCGAGCGTCGTATGGGAAAGAAACTGTATGTCGGCAATCTGAGCTGGAACACCACCAACGAGGGACTGCGTCAGGCGTTCGAGCGGTTCGGGGCGATCTCCGACGCCACCGTGATCACGGATCGCGAGACCGGCCGGTCGCGAGGCTTCGGGTTCGTCACCTTCGAGCAGGAGGCGGCAGCCTCCGAGGCCATGAACAAGATGAACGGCGTCGCCCTCGACGGCCGCAACATCCGCGTCAACGAGGCGCAGGAGAAGAGCCGCGGCGGCGGCGGTGGCCGCGGTCGGCGCGGCGACGACGACATGTAGCGCCCGCCCCTCTGATACCGACAGCCGCGAAGCGCCTCGCGATCCGCAGCTTGCCGTCTCAGCTCGTCATGATCGGCCGCGTGCTCGCCAGACCCGGGAAGAGATAGACCTCGGCACCGTCCTCGGCGACATCGACGCGGCAGAATCCTGACTGCGTCAAGCGTTCGAGCTCGGTCTTGGCCTGAGCCATCGGCAACCCGGTCTCGAGCGCCACCATCGCGATGGTGACCGTGCCACCGCGCTGCTTCGCCAGTTGCAGGATCTGATGCTCTGCCTTGACCGATAGATCCTCGGCCGGCGGCGTCGCTGGAGCGGCGGATGGAGGGAGCAGCGCGGGCGGCCGCTGTCGCCCCATCAACTGCGCCAGCTTGGCGCTGGTCTCGGCGTCGCCGTGCAACCCGAGCGCCGGATCGGCGCTGGCCGCGAGCAGCCGGAGGTTCTCGGTGGCGACCAGGTCGGGCATGCGCACCAGGTCGACGACGGTGCCGATGCCGAACAGGCCACCGGTGAACAGATAGAGCAGCCCCGAGATCGGCTTGCCCAGGTAAAAGCGATGCACGCCGCCAATTCCGAAGAACCCCAGAACAGCCAGCAGGTACGAGACCCACAGTTCTTTTTTCACGGTGACCCCTTGGCCACATTGCGCCCACCCGAAGTATCACATATACCCGCCCCATCGTGAATCGCCGACCTTTTCCCAGACGGGCGCTGGTCAAGTACGCCCTGCTGCAGTTGCCGGGCGGGGTGCTGTTCGCTCTGATCCTGATCGCCGCGCAGCGGTTGATGCCGCTGGCGAGCTGGTTCATCGCGCTGGCGGTCGCGATCTGGGTCGGCATCGACGTGCTGCTCTTCCCCTGGGTCTGGCGCAGCTACGCCGACGACCAGCCATTGTCGCTGCACTCGCCGGTCGGCCTGCGCGGCACGGTCAAGACGCGCCTGGCCCCGGCGGGCCACGTCGTGGTGAGGGGTGAGATCTGGGAGGCGAGGCTGACGACCGGGAGCGCGCCGCTCGAGGTCGGCGCCGATGTCGTCGTCACCGCGATCGACGGGCTGGTGCTGCACGTGGTGTCCGGCTCCGCGCCGGCGCCCCCTCAGAAATAGTCGGGCAGGGCCAGCAGATCCGGATCCGGCAGCGGGTGGCCGTCGAGGCCAAAGATGAAGTTGACGAACAGCGGGATGCGCGGCGCGATGCGCACACCCTGGATGTCGCCGTCGGTGTACTGGTACGCCACGCTCCCCTGCACGCCGCCGCTCTCGCTCTCGATGCGCTCGAGCCGGCCGCTGTCGTCGTAGCTGAGCGTCCAGTGGTCGTCGTCCTGGTCGATCCGGGTCAGCCGCCGCTGGTCGTCGTAACCCAGCGCGT
>JAFGSX010000567.1 GCA_016934455.1 Deltaproteobacteria bacterium | reverse complement strand
CTGGCCGGCGCGCAGCATGGCCACGCCGGCGCGGGCGCGCGCCTCGAGGCCGAAGCTGGCGTCGCTCATCACCGGCGTCGCCGCCAGGATCACCCGGCGCCACTCGCCCGCCTGCTCCGCCGCCGCGGCCATCTCGATGAAATAGCGCATGGCATTGGCGCCGCCGATGTTGGCCACGCGCTCGTAGTCGGTCATGGCGCCCGAAAAATCGCCCAGCAGCAGGCGGATCTTGGCCGCCGCCGCCAGCATGTCGGGCGCCGCCTCGTCGCGCGGGAACTGCTGCGCAAAACGCTCGTAGTAGGTGGCGCCCTGGGCGAATTCGGTGTTGCGGATCGCCATCTCGCCCAGGCTCGACAGCACGTCCTTGGCGTAATCGCTGTTGCCAAACTCATCCAGGATCTGCTGCCCGGTCTCCATCATGGTCTTGACGTCGCGCCGGTCCTTGGCGATGGCGAACGCCTGGTAGGCAGCCTTGGCGGCGACGTTGGTGCCCTTGTATTCCTCGGACCTGGCGATCTTGGCCACCGCGGTCTGGCCCTCCTGGATCACCTTGGTGTCGATCATCTGCTGCTCGGCCTTGTCGGCGGTGGCGAGCAGATCCTTCTTGAAGTTCTCGTCGCCCAGGCGCGGGATCTGCGCCAGCTCGCGCGCGGCCGCGGCCAGGCCAGCGTAGTCCTCCTTGTTGTTGTAGGCGTCGAGAGCCAGGTTGGCCGCAGCCAGACCGTCCTTGTGCATCGGGTACTCGCGGGCGAAGGCGACAAACAGCTCGATCGCCTTGTCGAACTCGCCCTGCTCGTAGTAGGCGCGGGCGACGTTGAACTTGACCGCCGGCACCTGCGGGTCTTCGGGAAAGGCCGAGACAAAGGCCGCGCCCAGCGTCTTGAGCCCCTCGCGCGCCATCGCCGACTGGTAGCGGTTGAGTTCCTTGATCTCCTTGATCGCGGCGAAGTAGGAGTTGATGGCGCTGGTCATCGCCTTCTTGCGCTCGTCGTCCTTGTCGGTGTCGCGCGCCAGCGCCTCGAACTCGCGACCGGACTCGACGTACTGCTTGGACTGGTAGAGCGAGTCGGCGTAGTTCCAGCGCATCTCGATGCGCGACGGCGAGTCGATAAACAGCGACAGGTAGCGCTTGTAGGCGCGGCCAGCGCGGCGAAACAGCTCATCGCTGTTGGTGCGCTGTGCCTCGACGTGCAGCTTGGTCGCCAGGTCGCGTGTGAGCTGCTCGAAGTCCGAAAAAATGGCGTCCTTCTCGTCGTCCTTGGCGCGCCACGAGAAGCGGTAGCGCGCCGCCGACTGAACCAGCAGCCGCACGTCGCGATCGGCCTTCTCGAGCTTCTTGCTGGCCTGCACCGCGTCGTAGACGCGCTGCGCGTACTCGATGTTGCGGTCGACGTCGTGCGAGAGCTTGAGCAGCTCGCGGTAGAGATCGCCCGCCGCCAGGTAGTTCTGCTTGACCGAGTAGCGGCGCGCCAGCTTCTCCAGCACCATCAGGTACTCAGCCCGGCTCGACACCAGCTCGCGGAAGTACTTGTTGGCGTCCTCGGGCTTCTTGACCTCGGGGTAGGCGTACACCAGCGACGTCAGCGCCTCGCGCTTGACGTTGACCTTGCTGTGGCTGTCGATCTGCTTGGACTTCTCCTTGTCGACGATGTCTGCCCGGGCGACCGTCTCGAACAGGTTGAGGGCCTCTTTCCACTTCTCGCGGTTGAGGTAGCACCAACCGAGCTTGAAGCGCGCCATCGGGTGGACGTAGCTCTCCTTCTCGGCCAGGATTTTTTTGTAGTAGCCCTCGGCGGTGTCGAGGTCGCTCTTCTCGAAGTAGTGGTCGCCGACGATCAGCCAAGACTCGTAGCGAAAATCGCTCTTCGGGTATTTCTCGACCAGCTTGAGGTAGCTCTTGAGCATGTTCTCGTAATCGCCCAGCTCGCGCTGCTCGTGGGCGATGAAGAACGTGATCTTGTCGTTGTCCTGGTACGCCGGAAAGTCGTTGAGAATGCGGTTGTACTCGCGGATCGCCGCGTCCTTGAGCAGGCGCGCCTCGGGCGCCGTAATCGAGCGTTTGTCCTCGAGTCCGGCCTCCTCGAGGATCTTGAAGTAGACCAGGCGCGACTTCTCGACGTACAGCTCGGCCAGCCGGAAGATCAGGTCGGGCAGGTACTTCTCGGCCTTGGAGCGCGCGATGAGATCCTTGGTCACCGAGATCGACTTGTCGATCTTCTTGATGTCGCTGTCGAGCTTGCGGATGAAGGCTTCCTTGACGTCCTTCTGCGTCGAGAACTCGGCCGCGTGCACCGGCGCCGCCAGCGCGGTCGCCAGCAGCGCGGCCGCCAGCAGCCGCAGATCACGCCTCGCCACGACGGGTTGTGCGCGCCAGCTCATTGGACCAGCTCCTCGCCGAAGCAGCGGCTCTCGATACGGAACCGGTAGTCGTGCAGCTCGTCGTTCCAGTACTCGCCGTCGAAGACGTAGTAGACGTCGCGCGACCCGAGCGGCACCGACTTCTCCGGCGGCGGCAGCGCGGTCTTGCCCTCGCCGGCCCGCAGCCGCTTGAAGACCTCGAGCGCCACCTCGTAGTCGACCAGACGCGCCTGCTCCTCGTAGTCGAGCAGCACGTCGGCGACGCGCTTGCCCTCCTCGTTGAGATCGACCTCGAGCTCGCGCACGGTCTCCTTGACCTTGAGGTCGTAGACGCGGGCGAGCTGCACCGCGATCGGGGTCTCGGAGCCAAAGCGCTCGATCATGTCGCGCTCGCGCTGCAGCGCGCGCAGGAAATCCAGCCGCCGCTTGGCCTGCGGCCCCTGCAGGGCGGCGCTGCGCAGCACCGGGTGCGCCAGCGGATCGCGCTTCTGCCGCAGCGCATCGAGGGCGTCGCCGTAGCGGCGGCGGTACTCGCGCGCGGCGCCCTTGGCCGCTGCGTAGTGGCACAGCCCCTTGTAGATGAGCGCCTGCAGAATGAAGCGCTCGGGCTTGAAGTTGTCGCGGTAGCTCGGCGCATCGAGCGACACCAGGATGCCCATGGCGCCGCGGTAGTCGCCGGCGTAGAAGCGCACCCATGCCTTCTCGAGAAAGATCAGCGCCTCCTCGTGGCTGAGAAAAGGCACCGTGACCTTCTCGTAGAACTTGAGGGCGGTCTCGAACATCTCCTGGCGGTTGGCGCGCGCCACCTCGTCCTCCTGCGACGCCCGCGCGCCCTCCTCGAAGTAGAGCCGCGCCAGCGCCTTGCGCGCGTCGTTGGCCACCTCGGCGTCGATGTCGCTCAGCTTGGCCGCCGCCACCTCCATGAAAATGCGCCGCGCCGCGGTCTCGCGCCCGCGCTTGAGGACATCGACGCCCTCGGCGTAGCGGCCGCGATAGAAGTAATAACAGCCCGAGATCTGGCCCTGCTGCACGTCGCCGACGTCGGTCGACTCGCAGATCTTCTCGACGTCGAGTTTCTGGTTGAGGGTCTTGTTGTAGCATTCGATCGGCCGCGCGTCGCCCTCGCACAGGTTCTCGGTGCTGCGCTCGATGCGGCCGAGGCGGTTGCTGCAGTTGGGGCAGATGCTGGCGAAGTGGTTGGCCGCCCAGGCGTACTGCCCGTCGCGCAGGTCGACCAGCCCCTGACTGTATTCGACGAAGGCGCGCACGTCCTCGGGCAGCTCGCCAAACTCGCTGCCGGCGATGAGATCGTAGACCAGCAGCTCCTCGTCATGCGGGCTGAAACGGACGATGTTCTCGATCGCGCGCAGGGTGTCGGGCAGCAGCTCGGGCCGGCTGCGGGTCTTGGCCACGTTGTAGTAGTACTCGGCGGCCGCGTGCACGTAGCCCAGCTCCTTGAGCGTGCGCGCCAGGTAGTATTCGGCCCATTCGTAGAAGTCCGCGGCGGGCTCATTGCCGGCGATGTAATCGTAGAATTTTGTCGCCGCCGCCTGGTAGCTCTTGCCGTTGAACTTGGCCACCCCCTCCTTGAACACCTCCTCGCCCACGCTCGGCAACTGCTCGATCGGCGCCGTCTCGGCCACCGGCGGCGCCTCCTCGGCCGGGGCCGCCTCCTCGGCCGGCGCCACGAGGTCGGGCACCGGCTCCGCCTCCGACGGCGGCGGCGGCGCGTCCTGGTTGCGGGCCGATGTCGGCACCAGGAGCGCGAGCCAGACCAGACCTCCCAGTTGCAGTGCACGCTTGCGCATCAGTCGTACCCCAGGTTGAAGGAGCCGCCGAGACCGAGATAGAGCACGTTGTCGATCTCGAACAGGGGTGGATCCTGCGCCAGCCCGTCGACGGAAACCACGATGTAGTGGCGCAGATCGACGCGCAGCGAGAACCATTCGGCGGCGAACAGGCGGATGCCGGCACCGTAGTTGAGGCCTGGCCGGTGGCTCATGCCGCTGAACATGATCGAAGACGGCAGGTAGAGCATGTAGGCCGGACCGACGTTGAGATAGAACTCGCTGCGCACGATCATCCGGTTGAAGAACGCCATCTTGCCGTAGAACGGCTTGAGCACGTAGTCGAGGTCGGCGATGATGACCGCCTCGCGAAAAGCGTAGTCGTCGCTCATCGCGCCGAACTCGTTGATGAGGCTGTCCTTGAGACGGGTGTTCCAGTTGTACGAATAGGTGACGTTGATCAGCTCCAGCGCCTGGAACTCGCTGAAGTGCCAGGTGTAGCGCAGGGTGCCCGTGACGCCCTTGTAGTAGGCATCCAGCGGCAACAGCCCGGACTCGAGCGTGAACTCGTGCGCCATCTTGAAGGCGCGGTTCTGGATCACCACGTGCGAGCGATCGTCGCTCTCCTCGAGCGCCAGCGCGCTCATGGCCGATGTCGCGCCCGGAACGAGCGCCGCAGCCAGCGCGATCGACGCCGCCAGCCCGCGCCTCCGCGGTCTATTGGTAGCCCACATTGAACGACCCGCCTGCCGCAAAGAAGAGGATATTGTCGATGCCCGAGTTGGGCGTCACGAACGGGATGCCGTTGATGAAGACGTAGTGCCTGATGTCGAACCGCACCGAGAACCACTCGACGATAAAGAAGCGCAGGCCCACGCCGTAGTCGACGCCGGGGCGCCACGACGAGACGTACTTGGCCACGCCCCCGCCCGCGTTGAAGAAGAGCTCGGAGTAGACGATGGTGCTGTTGAACAGCGCCAGCTTGGCATACGCCGGCTTGAGCACGTAGTTGGATTCCATCAACACCTGCAGGGCATCGAACTCGGCGCTCTCGGGCTCGGCGCGCCAGCGAAAGATCTCTTCGCGCAGCCCGGTCTCGACGTTTTGCGAGTAGGTCAGACCGACGATCTCCCACCCCTGAAAGTCACCAAAATGCAGCGTGTAGCGGAAGGTTCCGGCCCACCCCTTGTAGTAGGCGTTCATCGGCAGCACCGCGCCCGACAGCGCGAACTCGTGGGCCAGCTTGAACCGCCGCTGCTGGATCACCACGGCGTAGCCGCCGACCTCCTCGTCGTCGTAGACCGCGTGAGCGACCTGGGGTGCCCCGACCGCGAGCGCTCCGCCGAGCAAGGCGCCGAGCAGCGCGCTGCGGCCGAGCCATGATACTCTATGCTCGAACACCCGGCCTCCTGTTGTCGGGATCGGCCGCGCGAACGCGGTCGTCTCATACCATCCGACAGCGGGATTTTTTTTCATAACCCAAAAAAATTCCAGCACAAACCGCGGCTACTCGATCGAGCGGAGGATCTCTTCGCGGAAGGAGGTGCGGCGCCTAACCATGCTGTGGATCTCGGAATTCTTGCGCTCGAAGATGTAGATCGCGCCCGACTTGTTGGTCTGGCCCTGGATCAGGCGATCGTCGAAGTCGACGCGCGCCGGGCCGCGGCGGGTGCCCATCAACTCGCCGCCGCCACCCTCGCCCCCGCCTCCGGCGGTGTCGGCCGCGGGCGATGCCGGGGGCGGGGTCTCCTCGACCGGGGGCGGTGGAGGCTCGGCCTTTTTCTTCTTGCTCCTGCTTTTTTTGCCCTTCTTGGCGACCAGCAGCCCGTCGCGCTGGCTCTTGGGGCTCATTATCGAATGGCTGGTGCCCAGCGACGGTGCGGCCAGCGCAGGCACCGTCAACCCCAGCGCCAAAAAGACCACAGCGAAATACAACAAAAAGGGCGTGCGCATCGCCACCTCCCGGACCGGCCGTCAGCCATTATACCAGACAACGCGCGACCTGCGTCATTGGCTTATCGAACGCCGCAGGATCACGCCCTCGGATCCGACCGCGATGACCGTGCGCAACCGCGGCGCCTCGGCGTCGCGCAGGCTGGCGTCCAGATCGTCGCGGGTCTTGCCCCAGACCGAGCGCAGGTGCGCGCTGGTCGGCACCTCCTCCCGCACCCAGCCATCGCTGCCGTGCCGCAGCACGACGCCGGAGAAACCGACGATGAAGAAATCGCCGCGGCCCTGGTGCCACAGGTCGCGCAGGAACACGGGCGTCGGCGGCGATAGAAAGTCGCGCAACCACTGGGCCTGGGTCACGTCGGTGCCGCGAACCCAGGCGTCGTCCCCGTCGCGCCAGAGCAAGCGGCCGTCCTCGCCCACGGCGTAGATGTCGCTGCCCCAGCGGCCCCAGACGCCGGCCAGCGAGTCGCGCACCGCCGGGTTGCCAGCGTCCTCGCTGCCCACGCGCGCCACCGGCCGCCAGCAGAAGTCGGGCGGCGCGTTCGCATTGGTGCCCTCGCAGTTCCACGTCGCCAGGTTGCCGGACGACGTCAAGCCGGTCGGGCGCAGCTCCATCACGGTGCCGCTCTCGCCGACCGCGATCACGCGCAGGTCCGCGCCCGAGCCGTAGCCGACCACTTTTTTCAGGTCGATGGGGAAAAACGTCGTGGTGTATGCCGGCTGGTTGTTTTCGGTGCAGCGCTGGCCATAGGAGCACTGCGCGTTGGGGGGTGTCGGATTGTCCTCTGGATCGTAGCCGGTGCGCTGGATGTAAGGCAGCTCGCAGTCGACAGGTGGGTTGAAATCGGGTCCATTGCAGTAGCTCACGCCCGACGCGGGCGCGCACAGCCCTCCGCTGCCGACGGCGGGGAAGCCGGTGCTGGTGTCATATGCGAACCGGGTCTCGCAGACCGGGATCCGGTCCTGCACCAGCTCGTCGGTCATGTAGCTCCAGGTGCCGGGGGCGGTTATCGGGTCGCCCGCGATCCAGCGCTTGACCAGGATGGTGCCGCGTTCCCCCACCACATAGATGCCATCGCGGCGCCCGTGCCAGACCCCCATCAGCGTCGAGTGCACGGTGCCGCCGCTCAGGTCGCGCGGGTCGAGGATCGGCGGATAGACCGGTGGCGAGTTTGACTCGAGCATCCACACCGTGCCGTCCCAGTGGATGATGGTGCCGCTGGCGCCGACGGCGTAGATGTCCTTGTCCCCGTCCTGCATGTCCTCGCTGCCGTCGATGTCGTACAGGTCGGCGTCGGTCGGCGCCGGCACCTTGGTCCAGGCCGTGCCATCGTAATGCACGATGGCGCCCTTGGCTCCGACAGCCCACACGTCGTCGTGGGTGTAACCCCAGACCCCGTTGAGGTGCGCGATCTCGGGGAACGGCTGATCCATCGTCCACAGCGGCTCGACCGGTGTGGTGGACGCATCGGGATTTGGGACCACGATATTGATGCAGTTCTGACAGCCGCCGAGCGCGAGCACCGCGCCGCACGAGACAATGGTCCATAAACGCAACATGAGGCCGCCCCTCCATCTGGCGCGAAAGGCTGTCTATAAATCTAGCAAAAAAAGGGCCGCAGCGGGGCAATTCGTGGCAGCGCCCAGATCGCCGCGCGCCCTGGCTAACGGAAAAACTCTGGCACGAGAATGGCAGAGTTGAATCACCGCCCTCGGCCGGGGATAATTGTCCACAGGCGTCGGTCCTGATCGGCGCTCCGGTGATGAAGATGAAGATTCTTACACGGCAGGCGTGGATGTGGTCCGGTCGTCGCTCCCTCTCCGCGCTGGCTGCCATCATCCTGCTGGCGGCGAGCGCCTGCACCAACGCCGACCTCTACGGCGTCGACATCACCAAGTCGGTCCCCAACAAAATCACGCTCTGGGGCCAGGCCTGCACCGACAGCCCGATCCAGCGCGACCTGCCGGTCAAGGTGGTGCTCGTGCTCGACGGCTCCAACATCTCGGGCGGCT
>JAFGSX010000566.1 GCA_016934455.1 Deltaproteobacteria bacterium | reverse complement strand
GGGCCGGTCGACCAGCCGGTGCTTCCCGACAGCGCGATCCGCTCCCCTTGCGCCACGCTCTGGCCGACCGAGACCGCCGCCGTGTTGATGTGCACGTAGACCGTGTTGCTGCCGTCTCCGTGGTCGATGGTGACGCTGTTGGCGGCGTTGATACAGCTCGAGCCGCCGCCGTTGTAGCAGGGATCACCCGGGCCGGTCGGCAGCCGCACCGAGATCACGACGCCGGCCGCCGAGGCGACGATCGGGGTGTTGACCGGCACCCCGAAGTCGAAGGCCCAGGCCGACGAGCCGGTGTGGCTGAAGTCGGAGTTGTTGCCCTGAGTCACCGGCACGGTGCGGCCGCACTCGAACGGGAGCAGAAAGCCGGCGGGCGCGGTGGCATTGGGATCGACGCACGCGGCATAGGCGCCCGCGATGTAGCCGGTGAGGCTGCTGGTCCGGATCTGGTACCAGGTGGTGACGCCGTTGATCGACTGGCCATCCACGCGCGCCAACACGTCGACTACCGAGCCGGCCGTGAGCGAGCCGATGGGCGAGTTGCTGGTCGACGGATCGGGCCGGATGTTGAGCGTGTCACCGCCGGTGTTGACCACCCGCACGCGCGGGCAGTCGGCCGGCGGCCCGCCGGGCGGCTCCTCTGGTGGCGGCTCCTCGGGTGGCGGCTCCTCTGGTGGCGGCTCCTCGGGCGGCGGCTCCTCGGGTGGCGGCTCCTCGGGCGGCGGCTGCGCGGCATCTCCCGCGCTGTCATTCCCGGCATCGGCGTTGGAACCGGGCTGCTGGCCCGGCAGCAGCGGCGGCGTGATCAGGCCCTCGACCTCGATCTGCATTGCCGTCAACTGGTCGGGGTGTTCATAACCATAAGCCGCGGGTTCCTCACAGCCCTTCTCGCAGACGATGCTGGCACCACCGAATTCGCAGGCGGCCGAGGCCAGAAGCAACGAGACCGCGGCCAGTGGGAGCTTTGCGCACATGACAACTTCACTACCCCGAGCAGTGCCCGGTTGGGCTCGGGCAATCGACCGATGGGTCGGCGATCGTTGGCAATCAGCTATAAAACAAGGCGATTAGACGGCTCATCGGTTTGACCGATGGGGTCTAAAAAGTTGCGGGCAGGTCACGGCGAGATGCTCAAGAGGCGCACGTCGCCGCTCAGCACCGGTCCACCGCTGCGCCAGAAATTGAGCACCCGCAGCTCGGGCTCGATCGCCAAAAAGCGGGGAAAGAAACCTCCGCTGCCGGGCTGTTGCACGGCGCGGATCTGCCAGTCGTGGTCGAGACCGCTCGCCGGCGGCGTGCCGCGAGCCAGCCGCAGCGCGCCGACCGTGGCATCCTGGTAGACGACGAGCACAACCCGCTGCGCCGTGAGGGCGATGTCGGTGGCGCCGGCCAGCAGGTGCCGCCCGTCGGCGAAGCTCTGCCCGCCGATGCCGACGCCGTCGTCGATCACCTCGCCCGGCTGCGGATCCTCGCCGAGCAGCACCAGCAGGTACTGCACGCGCGGCAGCAGGCCGCCGGCGAGGTAGGCGACGTGCCAGGAACCGTCGGCGTCGACCAACAGCGAGGCGCCGGCGCCGGCGAACTGCTCGGCCCGGCGCGCGCCGTCGTCGAGAACGCGGTTCTGCCATGCCCCGCCCGCGCTGCGAGCCTGCACCAGGCTGCCGTGGATGGCGTCGAAGAACACGATCGCGGGCTCCCCGCTCCCGCTCGGCGCCAGGGCCAGGTCGACGCCGATGGCCGTCGGATGGGTCTCGCGCAGGCTCGCCGGCAGCGTCGGCTCGCAGCCGCCATCGACGCAGGCGTCGCCGCCCGTGCACGCCGGAGCGCACGACGTCGACACCGCGGCGCACTGCAGCGTGCGCTGCAGACAGCGCTGGCCGGCCGCGCACAACCAGGGTCGGCACGGTGTCTCGGCGTCGACGGCGACATCCTCGAATTGCCAGTCTTCGGCGCTGGCCGGCGCCGCCACGCTGGCGCGGCCGAGCACCACGCGCGATCGCGGGAAGCCGCGATCGCCAAAGTCGATCGCCTGAAAGGCGACGACCGGCTTGCCGGCGACCAGCAGCATCCGGCCGTAGCGGCCCGCGTCGCAATCGGGCTGCGCGAACAGATGATGCACGCTCCAGCTCGCGCCATCGTACGCGGCGTACTTTAGCGCCCGGTGCGTGGCGTCGTAGTAGGCGACCGCGGGCTGGCCCCGGGCATCGATTGTCAGGCTGCTCCAGCGGCCGACGTCGTCGCCCGGCCGATCCTGGCCGCCGCGCCAGGATCCCAGATCGTAGACCGAGGCGTCGGCGGCGGGCTCGGTCGGCACGCCGTCGACCGACCTCCAGTCGACGCGAGCGGTCGCGCCGTCGTAACGGCCGACCACCAGATCGCCGAACGGTCGCGTCTGCTGCCAGTCGGCCTCGTTGTAGCCGGCGACCCAGAGCGCACCGCTGCCGTCGGTCGCGGCCGAGGGATAGGAGCCGATCACACCCGGCTTCAGGGCGATGCACGGCAGCGCGGCGCCGATGCCGCAGACGCGCGGCCGGTCGTGCGGCCGCGGCTGGTACGGCGTCTCGACGAGGCTGACCCGGTCCAGGCAGTTGCAGCCCTGACCAGTGCCGAGCGCCAGCAGCAGCGGCACGCCGCACCACGGCCACGGCCAGCGCCGTCGCCGCGGCCGGACACCGGGGCGCGCGGTCAAGAGAGCGACCAACGCCAGCGCGAGCAGCGCTCCCGCCGTCGACGTCGGCGCGCTGTCCGGCGCGCGGCAGCCGGTGGCGGCGGGCGCGGGCTCCGGCTCCGGGACCGGTTCCGGCTCGCCCGTGCGCAGGCTCGCGAACAGCGCGACAAAGGCCTGGCCGCCCCCGGTCAGCGTCGCCAGGCGATAGTGCCCGATGGAGACGCTGGCGCCGAACGCCGCGGTCAACTGCCGCGGATCGATCGGATCCAGGTCGCGCAAACCGCGCTCGACCCCGTACTCGATCAAGTAGGTCAACGCCGCGGCGACGCTCTCGGGCTGCTCGCGCAACAGGCTGGCATTGTCGACCTCGGTCCCGCGCACAGCGATCGCGCGGGCCGCGACGCTCAGGCCGGCGGCCGAGGATTCGAGCGCCAGCGCGATCTCGAGATCGAAGCGCGCGGTCAGCGCGCGCAGGTAGCGCTCGTTGACCCACACGTACAGGTCGAACGTCGCACGCTCGAGCCGCAGCCTCAGCAGCGGCCCGTCCGCGGCGACGTCGTTCTCGAAAGCCACCTGCGGCGGCGCCTGCGGCCGGAGCGCGATCAGCGCCGGCGCCGCGGCCCGCGGAAAGGAGAGGCACTTGAGACTGGGCAGCAGCAGGCCCAGCAGCTCGGTCGACAGCTCCGGGATCTGCTGGCCAGAGACGGTGATGCAGAACAGACCGCTGTTATAGGCGGCGGCCAGCGCCCGGTTGACGAATTGCTCCGACAGCGCCAGCGCGAGGTGCGGCCCGTCTCCGGTCCAGCCGGCCAGCGCGTTGCCGTACAGCTCGCCGGGGAGCGCGACCGGCTCCAGCGGCGGCAGCGGCACCGGCGTCACGCACGACGACGCGGGCCGCGGCACGGCGCCGCCAAACGCCGCCAGCGTGACGCCACCCGCGGCCGGGTCGAGATCGCCGAGACGGCGGGCCGGATCGTCGGCGCGCGGTGGCAGCCCGCCCAGCGCCAGCGCCACGTCGATGGCGGCGTCGCCGTCGATCAACAGCAGCGGCGCCAGCTCGGCCAGCCTCAGGTGGCCCTCGACACCGAGCGCGCTCGAGACGCAGGCGTCGTCGTCGTAGCGGCAGATCTCATCGATGGCGCGGCTGCCGGTCGGGCACGGCGGCACGGCCTCGGGATCGGCGCGCTGGCAGACCTGCTCGTTGACCGCCCCGCGCAGACCGCTGTCGATGGTCTGGATCAGCAGCGGGATCAAAATCCCCTTGAGCGCGTTGAGCGCGGCGTCGTCGAGCCCGCCGCCGCAGGCGTGAAAGCCGGAGGTCAGGTCGTCGCTGGCGAGACGCAGATCGCTGACCACCAGCCTCGAATAGCCGAGCCGGGCGGCATGCGCCGGGTCGGTCTCGACCTCGATCGCGATCTGCACCTCGAGGCCGAGATCCTGCAGCGCCATGGTCGCGGGATCGCAATCGGCGTTGCCGCCGGCCGAGACCGCCACCTCCAGATCGAGCGGCACCAGAAACAGCACGCTGCCGACGGTGCGCAGCCGGGAGACCCGGACCGGGACTGACCCCGCGAGCACCAGGTGACGGGGTTGCGCCGAGCGGATGGCCAACTGCATGTGGCCGAGATCGATCGCGGCCGCGCATTTCCCCTGCGCGAGATCCGGGCCGTCCGGGCACACCTCGAGATCGTAGCCGAGGCCGGAGAGCGTGGTCGGACCGACCGGCAGCTCGAGCACGCCGCGGTGGCTAGCGCTCTGGCTGTCGAGCAGGATGTCCGCCAGCGCCGTCTGCTGCTCCTGCATAAAAGCGAGCCCGCTCGCGGTGAGGCGCAGCGCCGCGGCGTTGTCGACCTGATCGACGACGGCCAGGCCGTCCGGCAACGGCGGCACGGCCCCCTCGCCATAGCCGCAGGCCAGCCCGCCCGTCAGCAGCGGCAGCAGCGCCAGGCTGGCCCAGGATAGCTGCCGACGACCCTTCATCTCGCTCCCGTCAAGCGCGCGCCGCGTTGT
>JAFGSX010000565.1 GCA_016934455.1 Deltaproteobacteria bacterium | reverse complement strand
CTAATCTGGCCCGGCCGGATCACGCGCGGCACGGCGACGCCGTAGCTGAACTTGTTGACAAAGATGTGGTCGCCGATCTCGAGCGTCGGGATCATAGAACCGGATGGGATCTTGAACGCCTCGATGACGAAGATCCGAAGGAGCAGCGCGATGAACAGCGCGCCTCCGATCGACTCGACAAAATCGCGCAGCACCCCCTTCTTGGCCAACCGCAGGTGGCGCTCGGCGACGCCATCCGCCTTCTTGAGCGCGGCCAGCAACTGCCCCTCGTCGCGCGCCGCCACCGCGCGGTCGAGCGCCGCCACCGTCTCCTCGATCGCGCCGCGCGCCTCGTCGTCGAGCCGTCTGCCTCGCTTGTGGCCGACGCGGCGTATCTCGTCCGCGAAATCCGCGGCCTCCCGCAGACCCCGCAACAGGCGCCGCTGTTTGCGAAACAGCACCTGCTCGTCGACCAGCGGGCCGAGCCAGGACCAGGCAAAGTAGATGGCGGTGATGGCGATGAAAAAGGCGGCCACCGGCCCGCACGGCGGCTTGCCGAACACGCCAAACAGATAGAGGCCCAGCAGGACCGCGCCACCGGTGACGGTCAGCCGTCCAGGGCTGTATCGCTCGTACCAGTGCATCGCTCTCCTGCCAGCCCCTCCGGTCCACGCGCTCGACCGTCCTCGCAGTCGCAGGCTACTCCACCTTGAGCACGGCGAGAAAGGCTTCTTGCGGAATCTCGATGTGACCCACCTTTTTCATCCGCCGCTTGCCCTCCTTCTGCTTCTCGAGCAGCTTGCGCTTGCGGGTCACGTCGCCGCCGTAGCACTTGGCGGTGACGTCCTTGCGCAGCGCCGGCTTGCTCTCGCGGGCGATGATGCGCGATCCGATCGCCGCCTGGATCGCCACCTGGTATTGCTGGCGCGGGATGATGCCCATCATCTTCTGGCAGAGCTGGCGCCCCCGGACGTAGGCCGAGTCGCGGTGCACGATGCTGGTCAGGGCATCGACCAGCTCGCCGCTGACCAGCAGGTCCAGCCGCACCAGATCACCGGCCCGGTACCCCGTCAGCTCGTAGTCGAGGCTGGCGTAGCCGCGCGAGATGGTCTTGAGCTTGTCGTAGAAATCGAACACCACCTCGGCAAACGGCAGCTCGTAGGTGATGACGACGCGATTCTGCGCCGCGTAGCGGATGTCCTTCTGCGTGCCGCGCCTCTCCTCGCACAGCGTGAGAACGCCGCCGACGTGCTCGGCGGGCACGTGGATGGTGGCGGTGATGAACGGTTCCTCGATCGTCTCGACCAGGCTCAGGTCCGGCAGCTTGGAGGGATTGTCGAGCATGATGGTCTCGCCCTTCTTGGTCTGCACGCGGTAGACCACGGTCGGGGCGGTGGTGACGATGCTGAGGTCGAATTCGCGCTCGAGCCGCTCCTGCACGATCTCCATGTGCAGCAGGCCGAGAAAGCCGCAGCGAAAACCAAATCCAAGCGCCTGGCTGGTCTCGGGCTCGAAGGTGAAGGCGGCGTCGTTGAGCCTGAACTTGAGCAGCCCGTCGCGCACGTCGTCGTAATCGGCGCTCTGCACCGGGAAGATGCCGGCAAAGACCATCGGCTTGACGTCGCGGAATCCCGGCAGCGGTGCGGCCGCCGGCCGGGAATCGTCGGTGAAGGTGTCGCCGACGCGCGCGTCTCGCACCTCCTTGATGTTGGCAACGACGTATCCGACCTCGCCCGCCCCCAGCTCGGGCAGCGGCGAGCCGCCGGGCACAAAGGCGCCCACGTCCTGCACCTCGTAGACCCTGCGGTTGTGCATCATGCGCAGCTTCTGGCCCTTGCGCATGGTGCCCTCGAACACCCGCACCAGACAGATCACGCCGCGGTACGGGTCGAACCAGGAGTCGAACATCAGCGCCTGCAGCGGAGCTGCGCGGTCGCCCCGGGGCGCCGGCACGCGCTGCACGATCGCCTCCAGCAGCTCCGGCACACCGGTGCCATCCTTGGCGCTGGTCAAAATCGCGGCCTGGGCGTCGAGCCCGATGATGTCCTCGATCTGCTCGCGCACGCCGTCGGGGTTGGCGCTGGGCAGATCGATCTTGTTGAGCACCGGTACGATCTCGAGGTTGTTGTCGAGGGCGAGATAGACATTGGCCAGGGTCTGCGCCTCGACGCCCTGGGTGGCGTCGACCACCAGCACCGCCCCCTCGCAGGCGGCCAGCGAGCGCGAGACCTCGTAATTGAAATCGACGTGACCGGGGGTGTCGATCAGGTTGAGCTCGTAGAGCTGGCCGTCGCGCGCCCGGTAGTCGAGGCGCACGCTCTGCGACTTGATGGTGATGCCGCGCTCGCGCTCGAGGTCCATCGAGTCGAGCACCTGCTCGACCTTGTTGCGGGTGTCGATGGCACCGCACAGCTCGAGGATGCGGTCGGCCAGCGTCGACTTGCCGTGGTCGATGTGGGCGATGATCGAGAAGTTGCGGATCCGCGATTGGTCCATCTAGGGCGCCGCCCCGGCACCGGCTGCGCGAAAGTGATCGAGCGTGAGGCCGAGCCCGACGTCGAGGTCGGTGCTCGGCCGAAAGCCTAGCAGTTGCTGGCAACGGTCGGCGGCGATCACGCTGCGAAGCTGTTCGCCCGGCCGCGCCGGCTCGCGCCTGGCGGGGCGGTCAAAGCCGGCCAGACGTGCCAGGCGACGGTAGATGTCGTTGACCGAGGTCTCGACGCCGGTGCCGACGTTGATGGCGCCCGTGGTGCGCCGCTCGAGCGCTCGCACGTTGGCCTCGACCACATCCTGCACAAAGACAAAGTCGCGCGTCTGCTCGCCGTCGCCGTAGATGACAGCGGTCTCGCCGCGCAGCAGCTTGCGGGCGAAGATGGCGACCACGCCGGCCTCGCCCAACGGATCCTGACGCGGCCCGTAGACATTGGCGAAGCGCAGAGCGGTGTAGCGTAAACCGTAGGCGCGCTCGAACCAGCCCAGGTATTGCTCGCCGCACGCCTTGGCCACGCCGTAGGGCGACAGCGGCCGGATCGGGTGGCTCTCGGGCGCCGGGAAGACCTCCTGCTCGCCGTACAGCGCGCCGCCGGTCGAGGCGAACACGACTTGCTGCAGCGCACCGCCGCGCCGCGCTGCTTCGACCACGTTGACCAGACCTCCGACGTTGACCTCGGAATCGAAGCGCGGATCGGCCACCGACTTGCGCACGTCGATCTGCGCCGCCAGGTGAAAGACCGCCTCGAACCGCTGCGCCTGGATGTGGCGCGCGGCTTCTTCCGATCTGATGTCGAGCTCGGTCCACGTCGCCGCCACCGGCACGTTCGACCGGTGGCCGCTCGACAGGTTGTCGATCACGGCCACCTGATGGCCCAGGCTCAACAGGCGATCTGCGAGGTGCGAACCGATAAAGCCGGCACCGCCCGTCACGAGAATTTTCATTGCGTGCGCTCCAGGCTGCGTGTCTCGTGGACTCGAGCTGCGCAACCGCGAGGCAACCGCGCCGGGTGCGCGGTCGCGGCGCGCCCGATCGCCAATCTCAACGCTCGTGGTCGTCGAATGTGAGCTGGCCAGGGAGCTGGCTCTTATACTTGCTGAGCACCAGATCGATACCCTGCCGGATGTACTCGGCCACCGGCACCTTGGTCTTGAGATTGAGCTGTTTGAGCAGGTCGTTCTGTTCGGGCGTGATGTAGATGGTGGTCGATATCTTCTTACGCGGCATCGTCGCTATCCCATGGTGCGGCAGGGGGTCGCACCCTGATTTGGTGACCAAACGGTACTTGACCATGCACGTATGGTCAAGGACCGTACGCTTTACTTTTACCGTGTGTTTCGGGATATTGGGTGACATGTAGGGGAGGTGACGACGTGGAGGTCGCAATGAAGCGCAGCGGTTTGGCGGGATCGATCGCGCTCGCCGTCATCGTCGCGCTCGGTTGCGGCGGCAACAACGAGGTCAAGCCGGACGACCGGATGTCGGGCGAGATGGCGATCGACGAGCAGCCGACCAAGACCGCCGAGGGGCTCGAGGTACAGCGCTTCGACCTCAACCACGACAGAAAACCCGACCTCATCAAGTACGTGCGGGTGATCGGCGACGAGGAGCTGGTCGTGCGCAAGGAGTACGACCTCAACTTCGACGGCAAGACCGATGTCTGGCGCAACTACAACGACAAGGCAGAGTTGGCAAAGGAGGCGCTCGATCTCGACTTCGATGGCCGGATCGACCTCGAGAACTATTTCGAGGGCGGCCAGCTCGTGCGGCAGGAAAAGGATCTCAACTTCGACGGCCACCCGGATCTGCACAAGTACTACGAGAAGGGCGTCGCGTCGCGCATCGAGGCCGACACCAACAACGACGGCAAGATCGACCTCTGGCAGTATTTTGAAAAAGGCCAGGTCGACCGGATCGGCATCGATCGCGACGGCGACGGCAACGTCGATGACTGGAAGAGCATGAAGGCAGAGGAAACGACCGGCGGCTGACGCGCTCAGTTCTCGGTCACGACGATCGCAAACACGCCCTCACCGCTCAACTTGCTGCGCTCGCTTTCGGCGGCGCTGCGATCACCGTACGAGCCGACGCGGACGCGATACCAGGAGCCCTTGCCCTCGACCTGCGCCGGCACGATGTGCACCTGATACCCCCGGCTGTCGAGCCTCGCGGCCAGCGCCTTGGCGACCGCCTCGTCGGGAAACGCACCGGCCTGGAGCGAAAAGCGCCCCGCATCCGGTGGCACGGTCACGATCGGCGGCGGCGGCAGATGGTCTGTTGCCGTCGGCGCGGCGCTCTGCGGCTCGGTGATCT
>JAFGSX010000564.1 GCA_016934455.1 Deltaproteobacteria bacterium | reverse complement strand
GGGATCGACGTATGCGATCTGCCGGGGCAGATTGGGATCGAGATCGCTGCCGTCGTAGCGATAGCAGGCGTTGCGGCCTCCCGTCGCGAAGCAGAGCTGCGGTCCGCCGGTCGGCCACCAGCTCACCCAGCCCATCGGCTGCAGCGGGTACAGGCTGAGCTCGTCGACCAGCGGGGCGCCCCCGAGGTCGGCGGCCAGGCGCGGCGCCAGCAGCGAGCGGTCGCCGGTGAGGGCGTTGGCGATGACACGCCTAAAGCCCTCGGGAAAGATGTCGGGCACGCCCGCGGCGCGGTAGCGCGCATCGTAAAAATCGCTGCGGCTCTGGCTGATGAATCGGTCCTCCGACAGCGACAGCAGATAGGCGGTGTAGATCTTCTGGTAGTAGCTGCCGGAGTTCATGATGAACTCGGTGTTGAAGTCCCCCCGGTCGGTGGCCATCGCGTTCTCCAGCGGCAGGCCGCCGAAGCCGACGTCGCGCAGGTAGCCGGTCGAGCCGGTCGGGATCACGACCACCGTATCCTGGGCGTTGCCGTCCGGATCCCTGGACGAGCGCAGCACGTCGTCGTGGTACTCGTCCCAGGTCCAGAAGTGCTCACCGTCCTCGGGCCGCGAGAGCTGGCGCGCGAAGTGATCGAACACCACGGCGGCCGCCAGCGCGTTCTCCTTGATCTCCTCCTCGACGATCCACGGCCACAGCGACTCGAAGTTCCAGCCGTCGGCGGCCGAGTACATGCGGTAGATGTTGGCGTAAAAACCGATGCCGTTGGCCAGCCCCAGCAGCTTGTCGTTGTAGCGCCACAGCCAGCGGTCGACCGGGCCGCGCACGCTGAAGCTGGAGCGGTTGCGCCTGAAGTTGTCCAGGATGGCGCGGTTCTCCTGCACCGTGATCAGGAAGTTGGCGATCTCGTAGGGATCGCCGCCGCTGTCGCTGGTGTAGACCGAGACGTTGCCCAGGTCGACCCAGTCGTCCGAGGCGCAGGCATAGGGCACGCGCAGCCGGCGCTGGCCGTCGACGCTGGGGCCGCCGTCGTACCAGCCGCCGCCGATCTCGGCGGCGTTGGGATAGCGCAGGTCGCGGTACGCCACGTAATCGACCGGCATCGAGCGGCACTTGCTGTACTGGCCGTCGACGCTGACCAGCTTGCCGTCGAGCACCGGGTCCCACTCGCCGTCGGCCTCGGCGTTCCACCAGCCGGGCGCCTGCGGCGCGACCGGGTAGCAGTCGCGGATCAGCCGGTACTCCTTTTGCAACTGCGAGTAGTGGATCGGCTCCCAGCCCTCCGGCCCGCCGACGCCGTACTGGATTCCGACCAGGCCGCCGAAGGTGTCGGTGGCGTTGGTGACGCCGACTCCGATCCGGGTGCCGCCCTTGACCTCGTCCTCGGCGTAGACCGCGCTGGTGTCGCCGTAGAAGAGCCGGGTCGCCGCGTAGTCCCAGATGCCGATGCCCATCATGTCCTGCGAGACGTCGCCCGCGTAGTCCATCACCGACGAGGACGAGAACATCCAGATGAGCTGCGACTGCTCCTCGGGCGTGATCGGATCGAAGTAGCGCGGACCGACGCAGGTGGCGCCGTCGCTGACCACGTCGGTACAAGGGGTGGTGACGGTGCCGTTCTTGGTGCGCAGTTGCCAGTACTGCGGACGGTAGGAGAGCGGCGCGCCGGAGGCGACGAAGTTGTGGCGGTGGCCGACCGAATGTCCCATCTCGTGGATCACCACGCCGTACTGGTACTGCTTGCGCAGGTAGCGCCAGATCCGCTCGTGCCGCGCCTTGCGCTCGCTGGCGGTCTCGTCGGCCAGCGGCGGAAACTTGCGCGCCACGATGTCCGCGATGCCGGTCAGCCCGCTCGGCTCGGGCGCCGCGCGCAGGATATCGGCGCCGCGCCGGGTCAGCGCGCGATCGTGCAGCTTCTGGATCTCGTGGCGCACGATCGAGCTGTTGTAGCCCAGCGGCGACACCAGATCCGCGCTGACGCCGGAGAGCGGCAGCGCCCCGCTGAGTCCGGCGAGCTGCTGCAGCGCCGGGTTCATCAGCTCGGCCTCGACCGGGCTGCCGCGGGCGGCGTCGAGCCGCGCCCTCGCCTGCGCCCGCACCGTCGACGGCGCATCGGCGCGCATCGCGGCGTCGCGGGCCTCCCGCCGCGCCGACGCCATCCGGGCGCGCAGCTCCGCCGGCATGCGCCGGCCGGCGTAATCGGCAAAGCGCTCGGGGGGCACCCTGCCCACCGCCGCCAGCCTCTCGTCGACCTGGCGCCGGGACAGCATCGGCAGCGAGCCGCCGCCGGACAGCCGGTTGGCGGCGACCCAGGCGCGCACGTACTGGCCGTCGGTGATCTCGGCCGTGGTCAGCTCGCCGTTCGCGTAACGGACGAGATCGGTCAGCGCCTGGGCGGCGTAATCGGTGACGTCGGCCCAGATGTTGATGCTGGCCACCACCTTCTCGCCGCTGACCGGGTCGTCGCCGTCGGCCATTATGCCCCACGGTTCCTGGATCTGCGGGGTCTTGACGATCAGCACGCTGTTGTAGCGAATGTCGCCCAGCCGCGGCGCCAGTCCGCGGTTGCCGCAGACCGGATGGTCGCCCTCGATCACCGGGTTGTGGCACAGCACCAGCACCGACGGCAGCTCGAGCACGGCGGCGATCGCCCGCGCGTCTGGATCGCCCGGATCGCCGCGCTCCTGAGCCAGCGCCGCGGCCTGCCGGTCGAGCAGCGCGCCGCACTCGGCGTCGTCCCAGCCGCGGCTGCGGCGGCAGTGGTCGAGGTCGCGCGAGATGCGCAAGGCGTCCTCGTAGTCCTCCTGCTGGCCGCTCCACATCGGGTACACCTGGTCGCAGTCGCTGCCGCCGCTGCGCCGGCACTCGACCAGGCGCGCGGTCTGGATCGAGGTCTGCAGCGCCAGGTTCCATTCGAGGGTGGCCCAGTTGGTCGCCTCGAACAGATCGTCGTCGCTGACGCCGCCGATGTACCACGGGATGGTGCGCTGCACGCGCCGGGCGAAGGGCAGCGTGCAGCGCTGCTTGAAGCGGTCGCACTGCGAGCCGCCGACGCCGATCGCCGCGGTCACCGCCTCGCACTCGTCGGCGGTGCCGTTGAAGTCGTCGTCGCGGTTGGGATCGGCGCCGGGATCGCCGGTCGCCTCCTCGGTGGTGGCGACGGTGGCGCACGGCACCCAGTCGGTCATCCCCGTGGGGTCCCGGTAGTAATGGCTGCGCTGCCACAGATTGTAACGCGAGGCGAAACGGTACCAGCGCTCGTCCACCATGCCGTAGTTCCGCTCGTAGCCCATGCGGTAGTTGAAATTGAAGATGCCGGCCGCCAGGAACCGCACGCCGTCGTAGTCGAACGGCTCGTAGTCGGTGTCGACCACCTTGCGCCAGGCATAGCGCACGGTCAGCTCGACCGGGTTGCAACTGCCCTCGGGATAGGTGCCGCCGGCGAATTCGGCCTCGAGCCAGCAGGCCGGGAACTCGTCGATGCCCCAGTCGTACATCGACAGATCGACCATCAGGGGCTTGGCGAAGACCTTGTTGGTGACGTCGAGGTAACCCTCGGCGGGCTCCCAGCGCGGCGCGTTGGCGTCGTTGGGATCCGAGACGGTGAAGGCGATCGGCTCGTACTCGACCGCGCCCCAGATGCCGGTCTGCGACAGGGTATCGAAGTCGTAGACGTCGCCGGCGTGGTTGAGCGACCAGTCGACCCGGATGTAGGCGCGCTCGTACCAGGGCCGATCGACATCGTTCTCCTCGATGATGTTGAGCTGCTCGCCGGTGGTCGAGTTGTACTGGCGCGCGATGTCGAAGTGCTTCTCGATGGCGTAGCTGGCCACCACCTGGCCGTCGTTGCTGGTCTTCTGCTGCAGCCCCTCGATCGGGTTGCCCTTGTTGTCGGTGCCCACCACCCGCTCGTAGGCGAGCCGGGCGTTGAGGAACTTCTCGGTGATCTCCCACTTCACGCGGCTCACCGGCTGGCCGTAGGTCGACGTGAACAGGCCGTCCTGCGAGGCGCCGAAACCGACGTCGATCAGCGTGCCGCGCATGTAGAACTCGGGATCGTCGCCGATCCCCTGCAGGTCGTCGCCGACGAAGAACGACTTGGGCAGGGCGTCTGGTTGCACGCGGTTGATCGGCGGCCGCTCCTCGGCACAGCCGACCAGGCACAGAGCCAGCACACAGACCAGAGCCGACTGCGACGCCAATAGCTTTGTCACGGGTCCCTCCGCACTCGCCTGGCGCTCCCGGCTCGCACGCCGGCGCTCCCCGGCAAGGCCACAGCCAATAGATGAGTTACCGGCAATAGGCGAGAGAAAAGCTTGCGCCGGATCAGGTCTGCGGATCGCCGCCGGCCACCGGTGCGCTGGCAGGCCCACTCTCCGGTCCGCTCTCCGGCGCGCTGGCCGGCGCGCTGGCCGGCGCCGCCGCGCCGAACACGTCGTTGCAGACCGGGTGCGGCTGCTCGCCGTGATAGCTGCACATGACCACGATGTTGTCGCCCCGCACCGTGGCCGAGGCCGCCAGCAACCTGAAGTCACCCAGCGCGTCGCGGCCCTCGACGCGGCGGCATTCGGCGCTCGTGCCCTCGACCTGGCAGGCGGTGCTCTCGACCCTGGCCTCTGCCTCGCTGCCCAGCCCGGTCACGATCTGCTGCACCATGAGGTCGAGAAACTGCAGCCCGCCACCCTGATCGAGCAGGAACCAGGTGAAGCTGGCGTCCTCGCTCTTGTTGCCGCAGGTCAGCGAGGCGCGCTCCCCGGTGCTCTCCAGCGTGCGACAGCCCTCGGGCACGATCAGGGCTCGGCCGAGGATGGTGGGCGGCCCCTGCACGCGCAGCGCGGCCCGCGGCACGCTCTCGGGCACACCGCTCTGACACAGCACCTCGAGCATGGCCCGGCAGCGCTCGCGCGCCATCGGCACCTCGGTCGGGGCGCCGCAGGTGACCACGCGCGCTCCCTCGTTGCTGGTGGCGACGGCGATGGCGTGGCCGCGGAACAGCGTCTTGTCGTCGGCGGGCCGGGAGATGCGGAAGGCGCGCACCGGCTGATCCTTGCCTCCGATCTTGAGCGCGCTCTCCTCCCATTCGACCCTGTTGCCGGCGGCCTCGCCCGACGCCGTCATGCCGGCGCTGAAGGACTCCAGCAGTTGATCGGGGGTGTAGTTGAGGGCGAAGTTGCTGCTGGCCAGGACGCCGCCGCAGCGAAGCTGCCAGCCGCCCACGCCCGCCGGATGCGCCTGGCAACCGGCAAACGGGTCCTCTTTGGGCGGCGGCGCCTCCTTCCCCGTGGTGACACACGCCGCCGCGCCGGCGACGATCGCGAGCAGACCGCAAGCACACGCGCGCATCCTCTTCTCCACGCCTGATCGACGGCACCCAAACTAGCACCCCGGACCGCAGCGGCAACAGCCGTAATTCGCTGGCAACCGCGCGCTCCAGGCGTGCTAACCTGGCGCCCATGCCGTCGACGACGCTGCGCTCCATCTTCAGCCGCCGCATGCTGGTGGCGTTGCTCACCGGCTTCTCGTCCGGGCTGCCGCTGCTGCTCACCGGCGGCACCCTGCAGGCCTGGCTGGTCGACGAGCACGTCGACATCAAGTCGATCGGACTGTTCGCGGTGGTCGGCCTGCCCTACACCCTCAAGTTTCTCTGGTCGCCGGTCTTCGATCGCTTCGTGCTGCCGTTCCTCGGCCGCCGCCGCGGCTGGATGCTGGTGATACAGCTCTGCCTGGCGGCGGCGCTGTCGCTGCTGGGCCGCACCGATCCGGCCCGCTCGCTGTGGCCGGTCGCGCTGGCCGCGCTGATCGTGTCCTTCGTCAGCGCCAGCCAGGACATCGTGCTCGACGCCTATCGCCGCGAGTCGCTGGCCGAGCACGAGCTGGGCTTCGGCTCCGGGCTCTTCATCAACGGCTACCGCCTCGCCCTGCTGGTGTCGGGCGCGCTGGCGCTGTTCCTGGCCGACCGCATCCCCTGGAGCTCGGTTTACTTGATCATGGCCGGCGCCCTGGCGGTCGGCGTGGTGGCGACCTTTGTCGCGGTCGAGCCGGTGATCGAGGCGCCGCCGCCGCGCTCGCTGCGCGAGGCCGTGGTCGATCCCTTCGTCGAATTCTTCCAGCGCCGCGGCGCGGTGCTGATCCTGGTCTTCATCCTGCTCTACAAGATCGGCGACCAGATGGCGTCGTCGATGACCACGCCGTTCATCCTCGACCTCGGCTTCAGCAAGACCGAGCTGGCCGCGATCGTCAAGGTCTTCGGCATGGCCTCGACCATGCTCGGCGCGCTGGTCGGCGGCGCGCTCATGCTGCGCATGCGCATCAGCCGCGCGCTGCTGATCTTCGGCGTGCTGCAGGCGGCGGCGATCCTGGCCTACGTGGCGCTGGCTCGGGTCGGCAAGGTGCACGCGGTGCTCGCGGTCGCGATCAGCCTCGAGATGTTCACCGCCGGCATGGGCACCAGCGCCTACGCCGCCTACATGGCGAGCTTGACCAACAAGAAGTTCACGGCCACCCAGTACGCGCTGTTCTCGAGCCTGATGGGAGTGCCGCGCGTCTTCTTCGGGATGATGACCGGCTTTGTCGCGGCGCAGCTCGGATGGGCTGGCTATTTTCTCTTTTGCACGCTCTCGGCCATCCCCGGCCTGGTGCTCATCCGCTGGATCGCCCGCGACCAACCCGCGGCACGCGAACCGGATCCGGCCGCGCCGCAGTGACGCCCCCTGCAGAGGCCAAATCCGAAAAAATCTTCTCCCAACAGCAGCCCAAGCCGCTCCTGGCCAGAGCCGGAAAAGGGGACAAAAAACCAACATTACCGTGCGTAGTCATTGGCGATTTTCTCTTGCGGTCGGTTTCGCCTGGTGGGTATATACAGCGCGCGATGGACAAGCCCGCTCGACGAGATGGCGTGGCTAAATCGGTTCCGTGGAACCTGTCGCCATCGCGTGGATCCAAGCGAACTCCCCAGCGAGAGGCACACCCATGAGCAACCACTCGAAGGTCGGGGTCTATCTCTGTCAGCAGGGGCCCGCCGCGCAGAGCGCCATCGACCTCAGGGCTGTGTCCGAATACGCCAGGTCTTTGCCGGGCGTGTCCCACGTCGAGATCCGGCCGACAGCCTGGGTTCCGGATCCCGTGCAGCTCGCCGATCAGATCAGGAGATCGGGTTTTGACGCGCTGGTGGTGGCGGGCCCGTCGCCCGGCCACTTCAAGCCGGCGTTCGCCCGCGCCATGGCCGAGGCCGGGCAATCGCCCGAGCAGGTGCGACTGGCCTCGTTCCGCGAGCACGGCGCGCTCGGATCGCTCGACCGCGCCAAGGCGGTGGTCGCCTGCGCCGTTCACAACGTGCCGTTCGGCCTGGCCGCCAAGCTCAGGCACACGGTGGTCAACCCGGCGACCCTGGTGATCGGCGGCGGTGTGGCCGGCATCCAGACCGCGCTCGAGATCGCCGACGCCGGCTTCACGGTCTTCCTGGTCGAGCGCTCGCCGACCATCGGCGGCCACATGGCCATGTTCGACAAGACCTTCCCGACGCTCGACTGCGCCGCCTGCATCCTGACGCCCAAGATGGTGGCCGTCGGCCAAAACGCAAACATCAAGCTGATGGTCTGCAGCGAGGTGCAGCAGGTGACCGGCGCGCCGGGCGCCTACCAGGTCAAAGTGCTGCACCGCGCCACCCGCATCGACGCGAGCCAGTGCACCGCCTGCGCCGCCTGCGCCGAGGTCTGCCCGCCGCGCGTGGCCAGCGAGTTCGACGTCGGCATCGCCGAGCGGCGCGCCGCCTACATGCCGTTCCCGCAGGCGGTGCCCAACGTCTACGTCATCGACGGCGAGGCCTGCACCTGGGTGCAGAGCGGCGGCAAGAAGTGCGGCGTGTGCGTCAAGAAGTGCACCAAGGGGGCGATCCACCTCGACCAGCAGGACCGGGTCGAGGAGATCGAGGTCGGCAACATCGTCGTCGCCACCGGCTACGACGTGTTCGACGCCCGCCGCATCGAGCGCTACGGCTACGGCAAGCTGCCCAACGTGCTGAGCGCGCTCGAGTTCGAGCGGCTGACCAACGCCTCGGGCCCGACCGGCGGCAAGATCGTCACCAAGACCAAAAAGTACAACAAGCGCAAGAAGGCGGAGGAGTGGGTCTTCGACCTGGCGGGCGCCGCGCCGCGCAACGTCGCCATCATCCACTGCGTCGGCTCGCGCGACACCAACTACAACAAGTACTGCTCGCGCGTCTGCTGCATGTACTCGCTCAAGTTCGCGCACCTGGTCAAGGAGAAGCTGCCCGAATCCAACTGCTACGAGTTCTTCATCGACATGCGCGCCTTCGGCAAGGGCTACGAGGAGTTCTTCGAGCGCATCAAGCACGAGGGGGTGCACGTGGTGCGCGGCCGCTCGGCCAAGGTCGAGGCGCGCGGCGACGGCATGGTGCTGCGCGGCGAGGACATCCTGAGCGACCAGCTCGTCGAGCTGCCGGTCGACATGGTGATCCTGTCGGTCGGCCTGCAACCGACCCGGGAGACTCCCGAGCTGGCCCGCATGCTCGGCCTGAGCTGCGTCGACGACGGCTGGTTCGAGGAGGCCAACTACAACATCGAGCCCACCGGCACCGAGCGCGGCGGCATCTTCGTCGCCGGGGTGTGCCAGGGGCCGCGCGACATCCCGGACACGGTGGCGCAGGCGTCCGCGGTGGCGGCCTCGGTGCTGCGCAGCATCGTCGGCGGCCACGGGCTGGAGAGCCGCGGCGACCTGAGCCTGGACGAGATCGAGAAGGGCGCCCGCGACCTGGCGCCGCAGATGCAGGCATAGGAGGGGGCCATGGCCAACATCGTTCGCGTCAATCCCGGCCTGGGTGAGGAGGTGCAGCGCTTCGGCGCCGACGACGTCGCCAAGTGCTACCACTGCGGCAACTGCTCGGCCACCTGCCCGATGTCCAAGGAGCCGTTTTTGATCCCGCGCAAGTCGATGCGCTACCTGCAGATGGGCGCCGACGAGCGGCTGCGCGGCAACCTCGAGCCGTGGCTCTGCTACTACTGCGGCGAGTGCAGCGACCAGTGTCCGCGCGGCGCCGAGCCGGGCGAGACCATGATGAGCCTGCGCCGCTGGCTCACCGCCCAGTACGACTTCACCGGCATCTCCAGGCTGTTCTACCGGTCGGCCGCGGTCGAGGTCGGCGCCGTGGTCGTGCTCGGCCTCCTGACCGGCATCGGCTTCTACCTGGCGGGCACCTACCTGGGCGGCGGCGACCTCAACATCTACGACGGGCCGCGCGCCTTTTTGCCCGCCTACGGCAAGGGCGGCAGCTTCTTCTCCTTTGGCGGGGTTCACACCTTCGACTGGGCCATGGGCGTGCTGCTGGCCGGCCTGCTCGGCATCAACTGCCTGCGCATGTGGTACTTCACCATGTTCAACGACCAGGCGCCCAAGGTCGGCATCGGCGCCTACATCTCCAAGCTGTGGGTGCTGCCCTGGCACTTCATCTCGCAGCGGCGCTACAGCGAGTGCGACAAGAAGACGCCCTGGCTCGTGCACCTGATCATGATGCTCAGCTACCTGACCATGCTGATCCTGATCATGTTCTTCCTGCACTCGGTGCACTACGGCCCCGAGATCGTCTGGCAGGCGCACGCCTTCGGCTACCTGGCCACGGTCGGCCTGCTGTTCGGCACCGTGTACGCGATGTACGGCCGCGCCAACAAGGTCAACACCTACCACAAGCACTCGCACGCATCGGACTGGCTGTTCCCGGTGCTGATCTTCTACTGCGCCGTGACCGGCATCGCCCAGCACATCGCGCACCGCACCGGGTTCCCCGCCCTGGCCAACGTCATCTACATCATCCACATGATGGGCGTGGTGCCGATGCTGGTGCTCGAGGTGCCGTTCGGCAAGTGGTCGCACCTGGCCTACCGGCCGCTGGCGATCTACTTCGCCGAGGTGCAGAGCCCGGCGCTGCTGGCCCAGGCCAGGGCCAGGCAATCAGCGCCGGCGACGGCGCGCGCCGCGTGAGGACGGGGGCGAACATGAGCGAGCTGAAGATCGGCGTCTACGTCTGCAACTGCGGCACCAACATCGCCAAGACCGTCGACTGCGACGCGGTGGTCCAGGCCGTGCAAGCGCTGCCGGGGGTCGCCGTCGCCAAGTCGTACAAGTACATGTGCAGCAACCCGGGCCAGGAGATGATCGACAAGGACATCAAGGAGCTCGGGCTCAACCGGGTGGTGGTGGCCGCCTGCAGCCCGCGCATGCACGAGCCGACCTTTCGCAAGGCGCTCGACAGCGCCGGGCTCAACCCCTACTACCTCGAGATGGCCAACATCCGCGAGCAGAATAGCTGGGTGCACGAGGACGGTGCCGCCTGCACGCAGAAGGCGATCGACCTGGCGCGGGCGGCGGTCCGGCGGGTGGCCCTGCACGAGCCGCTCGAGAAGCGCAGCGTGCCGATGTGCACCTCGGTGCTGGTGCTGGGCGGCGGCGTGACCGGGCTGACCGCGGCGCTCGAGCTGGCCGACGCCAACCAGAGCGTGTTCCTGGTCGAGCGCGACGATCACCTCGGCGGCAACGTCGCCCGCATCGACCTGACCGCGCCCCACCTCGACTCGGCGCGGGATCTGCTGCGCGACCGCATCGCGCGCGTCACCACCCACCCCAAGATCAAGGTCCTGCTCGGGAGCGAGCTGGTCGGGCTGTCGGGCTACATCGGCAACTTCAAGCCCCTGGTCCGCGTCGGCGGCCAGGAGCAGGAGCTGGAGGTCGGCGCGGTGGTGGTCTGCACCGGCTACCAGGAGTTCGACGCCAAAAAGGTCAAGAACCTCGGCTACGGCTCGCTGCCCGACGTCGTCACCTCGTTCGACCTGGAGCGGATGCTCCGGGCGGGCCGGATCGCCACCCGGGCCGGCAAGGCGCCGCGCTACGTGTCGCTCATCCACTGCGTGGGCAGCCGCAGCGAGGAGCACCACCCCTACTGCTCGCGCGTCTGCTGCATGACCGCGCTCAAGTACGCGCACGAGATCAAGTCGATGCTCCCGGACGCCTACGTCAGCGACCTGTACATCGACATGCACGCCTTCGGGAAGGGCTGCGAGGACTTCTACAAGAGCGGCGCCGAGCTGCACACCATGTTCCTGATGTACCGGAAGAACCAGCCGCCGCAGGTCCGCCTGGCCGACCCCAAGGATGGGTTCGGCATGCTGATCGCTCTGCAGGAGCAGCTTTCGGGCGAGAGCATCGAGATCCCGGCCGACCTGGTGGTGCTGATGGTCGGCATGGAGCCGCGCGCCGACGCCGCCGAGGTGGCGCACCTGGTCAACATCAGCCGCGACAAGGACGGCTGGTTCATCGAGAGCCACCCCAAGCTCGACCCGGTGGCGACGACGACCGACGGCATCTTCATCGCCGGCGCCTGCCAGGCGCCCAAGGACATCCCGGACAGCGTGGCCCAGGCGCGCGCCGCCAGCGCCCGCATCCTGGCCAAGATCGCGCAAGGCAAGATCTGGGTCGACGCGGTCTACGCCGAGATCGACGAGGAGCGCTGCTGCGGGTGCCGGATGTGCGGCGAGGTTTGCCCCTACTCGGCGATCGAGTACAATCCCGCGACCCGACGGAGCACGGTGGTGAGCGTCCTGTGCAAGGCCTGCGGCACCTGCGCCGCCACCTGCCCGGCAGGAGCGATCAAGGCGCGCCACTTCAGCGACCGTCAGATCTTCGCCCAGATCGCCGGGCTGCTCGAGGGACAAGGTGGCGGGCTGACGAAGGGGGCCAAGTAGATTTGAGGCGCCGGCACCGGGCGGTGCCGGCAGGTGTGAGTTGACCAAAGCGGGTTGTTTAACGGACTACTTCTCGAACAGGGAGCATCGGACATGGCTAACAAACCGGTTGAGATCGTGATGACTTGCTGCACCGCTGGCACCTACAAGGCGAACCTTAAGCTGCGGGACTGGCTGATCCGGGGCTTCATGGCAGGCCTGCTGATCGCGGTCGGCGGCGCGCTGGCCACGGTGTGCGGGACGGGGATGGAAAAAGTCGCGCCGGGCTTCAAGAGCCTGATCGGCGGGGCGGTGTTCCCGGTCGGCCTGATCGCGATCGTGCTCACCGGGATGGAGCTCTTCACCGGCGACGCGATGCTGCTGCCGGTCGCCGCCCTGCACAAGAAGGTCAACTGGAGCAAGGTGCTTAACGCCTGGATCTGGGTCTACGTGGCCAACTTCGTCGGCTCGATCTTCTGGGCCTACCTGATGTCCGTGGGGCCGTTCTCCAAGGGCGGGTCGGCCGACATCACCGTCTTTGGCACCAACGCGATCGCGATCGCCGAGGCCAAGACGCTGCCCTACATCGCCGCCGGCGCCGTCGGTCAGTGGTCCGCGTTCATGAAGGGCATCGGCTGCAACCTGCTGGTCAATCTCGCCATCCTGCTCGCGTTCTCGTCCAAGAACATGATCGGCAAGTTCTTCGGCATCTGGTTCCCGATCATGGCCTTCGTGTCGTCGGGCTTCGAGCACTGCGTGGCCAACATGTACTTCATTCCGGCCGGCATCTTCCTGGGCGCGAACGTCTCGTGGGGCCAGTTCCTGCTGTGGAATCTGCTGCCGGTGACCATCGGCAACATCGTCGGCGGCATGGTGTTCATCGGATTCGTCTACTACCTGACGTTCAGGGAAGAGTTCCCCAAGGAGGCTTAGTCCCAGGCGCCGCCCGGAGCCGGAGCGAGATCCGCCGAGCTGGCGCGGGTCTCCTCCGGCGCCAACCGTCCAGCCCGTCAGAGGAGCCTAAGAGATGGACAACTTCGAGCCAAAGCTGGTGGGGTTTTGCTGCAACTGGTGCTCGTACACCGGCGCAGACCTGGCAGGAACCTCCCGGCTCAAGTACCCGCCCAACGTGCGGGTCATCCGGGTGATGTGCTCCGGCAGGGTCGGGCCAGAGATGGTGATGAAGGCCTTTGCCAGCGGAGCCGACGGCGTGCTCGTCCTGGGTTGCCACATCGGCGACTGCCACTATGTCTATGGCAACCACAGGACCAAGAAGCGGATGGCAGTGCTCAAACGGATGATCGGCTACCTCGGGATCGATCCCAGAAGATTGAGGCTGGAGTGGGTCTCGGCTGGCGAGGGCGCCAAGTTCGCCGAGGTCGTCGGGGAGTTCACGAAGCAGATCAAGGAACTGGGCCCGAAGCAGCAACCGGTCGCGTCCTGAAAGGGCGCGCGCCCACAAGAGCCCTCGGCGGAGAGAAGATCATGCTCGAACGCACTCGCGAGTTGGCCAGGAGCTGGCTGCAAAAAAAGGAAGTCGACGCCATCTTCGGTCTCAGGAACAAGGGCGGGTACCTGGCTCCCTACTTGTTCAACACCGAGGATGAGCTGGCCGACCTGTCGATCTCGAACCAGTATCGCATCTGCCATACCTGTCGGCCTGCCAAGAAAAACATACTGTCGCTGATGCAGGCCAGGGACCCCAAGCTGCGCATCGGCGTGGTCTGCAAGGGCTGCGACGAGCGGGCGCTGATCGAGCTGGCCAAGCGCAGCCAGCTCGACCTCGAACGGATCAAGATCCTCGGCGTCGCCTGCACCGCCGAGGAGGCCGCCGAGTGCGAGTGCGAGCGGCCCTACCCCGGCAACCTGCTGGTCGGTGACAAGGTGGCCGGGCACTCCGGCCATCCGGGGATCGACGAGCTGCTCAAGAAGGACATCCAGCAGCGCTTCGAGTTCTGGTGCCAGCAGCTCGGCAAGTGCATCAAGTGCTACGGCTGCCGCAACGCCTGCCCGGTCTGCTTCTGCACCGACTGCAAGATGGAGCAGGAGCTGTTCGTCAAGGTGGGCCGCCTGCCGCCGGAGGTACCGATGTTCCAGTTCATCCGGTTGATCCACATCGCCGACAAGTGCACCGGCTGCGGCGAGTGCGAAAAGGCCTGCCCCAGCAACATCCCGCTGACCCTGATCACCAAGCTCCTCAAGCACGACATGAAGGAGCTGTTCGACTACGAGGCCGGGTTGAGCGTCGACAACGAGTCCCCGATCCTGCTGACGCTGGACGCGATGCCCCTCAGGGACGGGGCAGGCCACGGCGGATAGCGCCCGGAGCGCGCCCGGCCGCCCCGACACCAGCCGCACGAGGAGAACCCCATGAGATACGAGAACGTCCTGTCGACCTGCCCCTACTGTGGCACCGGCTGCAACCTCTACCTGCAGGTGCTCGACCAGGAGATCATCGGCATCCTGCCTTGCAAGGAGCACCAGGTCAGCCAGGGCAAGCTGTGCATCAAGGGTCAGTCCGCCAACGAGTTCATCACCCACCCGGACCGGCTGAAGAAGCCCCTGATCCGGGTCGACGGCAAGCTCCGGGAG
>JAFGSX010000563.1 GCA_016934455.1 Deltaproteobacteria bacterium | reverse complement strand
GCCGGTGACCCGCGGCCAGGTACGGGATCTGCTGCGCCAGGTGCCCGACCTCGAGCGCCTGTCGGCGCGAGCCTCGGCCGGCCGCGCCTCGCCCCGCGATCTGGGCGCCATCGGCCGCGCGCTGGACGCGATGCCGGAGCTGCGAGCCAGGGTCGCCAGCGAGCCGCGGCTGGCGCCGTTCGCAGACCGGTTGGATCCGCTCCCCGGGCTGGCCGCGGTGCTGGGCCGGGCGCTGGTGGACGACCCGCCGGTTTCCAGCCGCGAGGGAGGCATCATCCGCCGCGGCTACGATCCCGAGGTCGACCGGCTGGCGGCGATCTCGGGGGGCGCCAAGGAGACGCTGTCCGCGATCGAGCTGCGCGAGCGCGAGCGCACCGGCATCGGCTCGCTCAAGGTGCGCTACAACAAGGTCTTCGGCTATTTCATCGAGGTCACCAGGACCCACCTGGCCAAGGTGCCCGCCGATTACATCCGCAAGCAGACCATCGCCACCGGCGAGCGCTTCGTCACCGAGGAGCTCAAGCGGCTGGAGGAGGAGATCTTCACCGCCAACGACCGCCGCATCGACCGCGAGCTGGAGCTGTTCGAGCAGTTGTGCGAGCAGGTCAACGCGGCCGGGCGCCAGCTCCGCGCGACCGCGGCGGCGATCGGCGAGCTGGATGCGTTGGCCGGGCTGGCCGAGATCGCGGCACGCCAAAATTATGTGCGGCCGCGCTTTCACGAGGACGACGACCTGGCGCTCGCGATCGAAGAGGGCCGGCACCCCGTGGTCGAGCAGTTCAGCCGCGAGCTGGGCGAGTCGTTCGTGCCCAACAGCATCCGCCTCGACTGCCGCGAGCGGCAGATCCTGATCGTCACCGGCCCCAACATGGCCGGCAAGTCGACCGTGATGCGGCAGGTGGCGCTGATCCAGATCCTGGCCCAGGCCGGCAGCTTTGTGCCGGCGCAGAGCGCGCGGCTGCCGCTGTGCGACCGCGTCTTTACCCGCGTCGGCGCCTCCGACGACGTCAGCCGGGGCCGCAGCACCTTCATGGTCGAGATGATCGAGACCGCCCGCATCCTGTCGGGTGCGACGCGCCGGTCGCTGGTGCTGTTGGACGAGATCGGGCGCGGCACCAGCACCTTCGACGGCCTGGCCATCGCCTGGGCGGTGGCCGAGCACCTGCACGACGCGATCGGCGCCAAGACGCTTTTCGCCACCCACTACCACGAGCTGACCGATCTCTCGCGCGTGCTGCCGCGGGTCAAAAACGTGCACGTCGCGGTCAAGGAGTGGAATGACCAGGTGCTGTTCCTGCGGCGCCTGCTCGATGGAGCAGCCGAGCGCAGCTACGGCATCCAGGTGGCGCGGCTGGCCAACCTGCCCGAGAGCGTGCTCGACCGGGCCAAGGAGGTGCTGGTCAACCTCGAGCGCGCCGAGCTCGACTCGGAGAACATGCCGACCTTCAGCCAGTCGAAACAGCGCCGCGCGCAGGTCAAGCAGCTCGGGCTGTTCGACCCGCCGCCGGCGGTGGACGCGCTGCGCGACCGCCTGGCCAAGATCGATCCCGAGGCGACCGCGCCGCTCGAGGCGTTGACGCTGCTGGCCGAGCTCAAGAAGCTGGCGCGCGAGTGACAAGAAATTGGGACAGACCCGCGGGAGAGAAATGGCCATGCCATATTGCCCCGAATGCCGCAGCGAGTATCGCCGCGGCATAGAGCGCTGCCCGACCTGCGACGTCGCGCTGGTCGAGCAGCTTTCGCAGGCGAACAAGGAGACCACGCACGAGGGCGCCCGGCAGTACCTCGCGGCGCGCACCTCCGGCGCCATCACGACCGGCGCTCTCGAGCCGTGCCGCGAGGTGCGCGATCACCTGCTGGCCTGCGGCGTGCCGTGCCTGATCGCCGAGCACGAGGAGCCGGGCTCCACCGACGTGCCGTCGGTGTTCCAGCGCTACGACGTGATCGCGGCCGAGGAGGATCTGCAGCGGATCCGGGAGCTGATGACCGGCCGCTGGCTGGCCATGCTGGACGACGGCGTGGAGGTGAGGGAGGGGACGGTCGAGCTGACCGCCGGCCAGGAGGTCACCTGCCCGGCGTGTGGAGCCACTTTCATCGTCGAAGGCGACGAGTGCCCCGAGTGCGGGCTCTACCTGGGAGCCTGATGCTCGATCGCGGGCAGCGCGATCATTCGTATAGCTTGGTCAGCTTCTTGGGCCGCAGCAGCCAGGCCACGAGCCCGCCGCAAAAGAAACCGCCGATGTGCGCGTACCAGGCGATGCCGGGCATGCCGAGCGACGCGTAGAGGAACTGCAACCCGATCCAGATCCCGAAGTACCACAGCACGCTCAGCTTGAAGCGGATGAAGAAGAAGACGATCCAGAGCTTGGTGCGCGGGAACAGGACCAGGTAGGCGGCCAGCAGGCCGGCGATGCCGCCCGACGCGCCCAGCACCGGGATCGGGTGGCCGACGCTGGTGAAGACATGCAGCAGGCCGCCCGCGATCGAGGCCAGGAAAAAGACCGCCGAAAAACCGAGCTTGCCCAGAGCGTCCTCGACGTTGTCGCCGAAGACCCACATGAAATAGACGTTGCCGATGAGATGCACGATCCCGGCGTGCAGCAGCCCGTAAGTGACGATCCCCCAGATCTGGTCGCCGTGCGCCAGCTTGCCGGGGTCGAGCCACCAGTGCTCGACGAACTGCCTGCCGAAGGTCAGCTCGGCGCCAAAGGCGGCCAGGATCACCAGCAGCATCAGGTACAGCATCCACGGCCGGCGCCTGACCGGGTTGTAGACCTCGAGCGGGAACCCGGTGAAGAGCTGGAACAGGTAGGTCTTGACCCCGCCGGCAGAGCTTTCGGCCAGGCGCTCGGCATCGCGCTCGGCCTCGACGATGATCGCGAGCTCCTTGCCCTCGTTGCGATCGAGCCACAGCCCCTTGCACTTCGGGCAAACGTCCACCACGACCTGCTGGCCGGCGAATCTGAGCTCAAACGCCTCCAGCGGGCCGTGCGCCGCCGGGCAGCGCAGCTTGGAGGCCCCCAGCGAGCGCGCGAAGTTCTTGGCCACCCAAGCGCTCGGCTCGGCATCTTCGCCGAAGATTTGTCTGGTCTCGCCCGGGTCGAGGAAGTTCCCGCCGCAGCGATCACAGTGGTCCAGCTCGATGTTGCCCTGCATGGTCGGTGTGAGGGCAAAGCTACATCGGGGGCAACGGCGCGCCATGGCGAGTTCCTTTGCGGGATGAAGCGCGCAACGTAGCACCGCGCTGATCGCGGTCAAGGCCGGGGAGGCGACTTGCCAGCCTAGGTTCGGGTGTGAATGTTGTCTCTCGATCGGAGACGCAAATGGGCAAGGCGGCGGAGGTTCCGGTGCGCGTACACCGGCCGAGCAACGGCGAAGAAACCGGACAGTCCTCGGGCGTCGAGGAGACGATCGCGG
The DNA here is from genome assembly GCA_016934455.1 of Deltaproteobacteria bacterium. Classification (GTDB taxonomy): domain Bacteria; phylum Myxococcota; class JACRCW01; order JAFGSX01; family JAFGSX01; genus JAFGSX01. The sequence goes on along the minus strand of JAFGSX010000563.1, from coordinate 6,211 downwards.
GCGTTGACGAGGCGCGGGCCCAGGACGCGGGTCAGAGCGCACGAGAAGACCGGCTTTTACAGGAGATAGAATCCCTCAAGGCATCTCTTCGCGAGCTGAAGAAAGACTTCAAACGCTCGCGCGAACATGCCGTCAAGCAACAGCTCTCCGCGCGGCTCGAGGGCGAGGAGATGGCAGCCAGGGCGCTGCTGCCCGTGGTCGAGGCGCTGCTGCGCGCGAGCGAGCAATACGGGACGCGCGCGCCAGAGCTAGCCGAGGGCATCCGGCTACTTCAAGCAAAGGTCGAAGCTGTGCTGGCAAGCGCCGGATTCTCTTTGTTCGCCAGCGCTGGCGAGCCTTTTGATCCGCGGCGCCACGAGGCGATGATGGTGACAGGAGAGGGCGGGGTCGAAACCGTGGCCCGGGTGATGGCGCCGGGCATTGCGCGCGGCCAGCAGGTAATGGTACCAGCGCGGGTAGTGGTCGGCCGATCGAAGAACGGTGAGTGATGGGCATGCCAGGTGATCTGTACAGCGTGCTCGGAGTGTCGCGCGGCGCTTCGGAGGCCGAGATCAAGCGCGCCTACCGCAAGCTGGCCAAGCGCTACCACCCCGACGTGACCGGCGGCGATTCGCGCGCGGCCGAGAAGTTCAAGGAGATCAACGGCGCCTTCGACGTCCTTGGCGATCGCGAAAAGCGCAAGCTCTACGACGAGTTTGGCGAGGACTCGCTGAAGACCGGATTCGAGCCCGGACGCGCGCGCCAGTACAAGAAATGGGCGGATCAGGCCGGCAGTCGAGGTTTTCGCCACGGCAGGACAGGGGCATCGCCGTTCGGCGACGCTGGTGGATTCGAATCCGAAGGCGGTTTCGGCGGCTTCGAGGATTTTTTCGGCAACATCTTCGGCGGCCGACCAGGTCCGGTGCAGCGCAGCGCCAACGTGCAGCACGAGCTCGAGATCGATCTCGAGACCGCCATGCGCGGCGGGCCGATGCGGGTGACTCTGACCCGGGAGGTACCCTGCAGCCAGTGCCAGGGCAGCGGCCGCACCGGCCGCTCGACCCGCAGCCCGTGCTTGCCCTGCCACGGCAGCGGTCGGGTCGCAATCGAGGACGCGCTGACCATCACCATTCCCGAGCGCACGCCCGACGGCAGCACGCTCACCATCCGGGGCCGCGGCCAGCCCGGCCCGCGCGGCGAGTCGGGCAACCTGATCCTCGCGATCAAGATCCGACCGCATCCGCTGTTCGCTCGCGACGGCAAGGACCTCAGGGTCGAGCTGCCGATCGCAGTGGACGAGGCGATGCTGGGCGCCAAGGTGCCGCTGGTCACGCCCGATGGGCGGCGGCTGACGGTGACCGTGCCGCCCGGATCGCAGAGCGGCCAGAGCCTGCGGCTCAAGGGGCAGGGGCTCGGCACCGGCAAGAACGCCGGCAACCTGGTCGCCACGCTCTCGATCCGCGTGCCGCGGCGCGGCGGCGAGCAGGTCGCGCGCGAGCTGCGGCGCGCCTACTCCGACGAGCTGGAAGTTGCGCCGCGGGGGTGACCCGCGTCGTCAGCGGGCTGTTCCCTCGAGCAACGAAATCCTAGAGCGCGTCCGCCACGAGCTCGCGCGGCAGCAGCGGCGAGGGGGTGCCGGCGCAGGTCAACCACAGTTGGTGCACGGTGCGCGTGATCGCCACGTGCAGCAGGTGGCGGCACTCGATGGTGTCGGGATATGTGACGGCGTCGGCGTCGACCAGCAGCACGTAATCGAACTCTAGCCCCTTGGCGCTGGCCACGTCGGCGACGTCGATGCCGGGGCGAAAGGAATAGTCGCCACCGGTCACCCGCCGCACGAAAGGCACCTCGGCTCGCTGCAAGCCCTGGAAGACCAGATCGGCCTGCAGCGAGAAGCGGCACAGCACAGCCACGTTGGCGGCGCGCTCGCGGCCCATCAGCGAGCGCAGGGAGTCGGCCAAGAAGGCCACCGCCGCGCCGATGTCCGAAAAACAGAACAGCTCGATGGGCGCGCCGCTGCGGGTGCAGGCGGCCTCGCCAGCGGGCGCGATCGGGCCGAGCACCGCGCGCGCCAGCGCCATCACCTCGCGCGTCGAGCGGTAGGAGAGGCCGAGCGTCTCCACCCGCGCCTCGGCGCCGAGCAGCCGCAGCAGCTCGTCCCACGTCTCGAAACTATTGGTAAAGACGATCTTCTGCGCCATGTCCCCGGCCAGGGTCATGGCCGAGTCGCGCACGGCGTCGAGCAGCAGCTTGAGCTCGATGGCCGAGAAGTCCTGCGCCTCGTCGACCGCGATGTGGTCGTAGACGATCGGCCGGCCGCCCTCGGTGGTCAGGCCCCCGCGCTTGATCTGCCACAGCCGCAGGATCAGCGCCTCGTCGCACGGGTCGAGACGCCGGGAGAGGCCGTCGTCATCTATCCGTCCATCCAGGCCCGCCCGCCGATCGTCGTCGGCCAGGTCGGATAGCTCGTCCGGATCATCGAGCTGCGCCACCACCTGGCGCAGCGTGGCGCTGACGCAGCGCTCGGTCTGCGGACCCAGCGTCGGCGCCAGCGCCCGGGACAGTCGCTCGCGATCGGTCAGGATCTCGGCCCAGTCGGTGAGGACGTCGTCGATGCGGCGCTGGGCCAGCGCCAGGATCTTGGTCACGGCGTCGCGGGGGCGGGCCGCCGCCCGCTTGGCGGCCGCGCGCGCCTGGCCGAGCCGGGTGTGGAGGGGGGTAGCGGCGCCGGCCCAGAAAGCATCGACGATGTCGCGCGCCACACCCTGCCGCGCGAGCGCCTGCTCGAGCTGATCGCCGATCCGGGCCGTCTGGTCCGCGACATACGCGTCGAGCACCCCGAGCAGTGCCGGATGGCTCTTGACCAGCGCCACGCTGTCCGGAACCTCGTCGATCGACTTGAAGCGCAGCCGGGGCAACGCGCGGCGCCGGATCCGCCGCGCCCATTCCACCATGGTGCGCCTCTCGATCCGGTCCACCTCGAGGCTCGGCAGGACGCGGTTGACGTACTCGGCCAGACCGGGCTGAGGCACGACGACCAGCATGCGCGAGGTCCTGAAGCGATGTGGATCCTGAAAGTGCAGGTAGGCCATCCGGTGCAGGGCGACGGTGGTCTTGCCGCTGCCGGCGCCGCCGCGCAGCACCGCGATGCGATCCGTCTGCTGGGTGATGAGCCTGAATTGCTCGGGATCGATCAGCGCCGCGATCTCGTGCAGGTGCTTGTCCGGCCGCAAGACCGCATCGTCTCCGACGCCGAGCCTCTCGCTGCGGGGGGCGCGTGACGGCCGCAGGGCGGTGCGCTGTCCGCCCGCCAGCGCATTCCCGTCGCCGGTGGCCACGGTCCACTGGCCATCGCTGCGCCGAAAGTAGGTGCCGCTCGGATCCGAGATCCGGCGCAACTTGCCCCCCAGTATAGTCAACGTGCGGCGCGCCACGATCTCGCCCTCGACGACGCGGCCGCCGAGCTCCTCGACGTAGGTGTCGCCCTCGTGGTAGCGGTAGAACAGCCGACTCACCGGGGCCTGGCGCCAGTCGACGATCACCACCCCGGCGGTGGTGTCGATGTGCGAACGCTTGCCGATCAGCACCTCGCGCTGACGGTCGCCCTCCCGCAGCACGAGATGGCCGAAGTAGGGAGACAGCGGATCGGGCGGCGGCGCCGCCCGGCCTTGCTCGCGCCGCGCCGCGACCGCCGCGGTCCGGTACATCTGCTCGATCAGCGGTGCCACGTCCTCGGCGCGGGCTTCGGCGATCTGGTCGCGCAGCGAGATCAGATCCGCGTCCAGGTCGAGCCGGCGCGTGTTGGCGAGCAGCGCCGCGGTGAGATGCTTGCGCACGCGCTGGTAGAGAGCCGCTTCCTGCTCGATCACGGCGCGAGCCGCAGGCTGATCGATGGTCACGGGCTCGATCATCGGGACTTCCAGTCGCCCTGCACCTCGCTGGCTCGCAACCACCGCTGCAGCTTGGCGTGGCAGCGCGGGCAGAACTCGTTGCTCGAGGCTCGCGCGGCGCGCAGCGCGTTGCCCTTGGCGTCGGCCATGATGCAGCGATCGAGCGGGCAGTGGTCCAGACCCAGGGTGTGCCCGAGCTCGTGAAGCACCAGGTTTTCCAGGTAGCGGAGGTAGTGGGGGCGGTCCTTCTTCTTGAGGCCGCGAAACAGATAGGCGGTCAGGACGCAGCTCTTGCCGGGCAGCCGGCCGAGGCCGGCGATGCCCCAGTCGAAGATCTCTCCCTTGGTGGTCGAGATCGGAAGCTCGGTCAGGCCGATGACGCGAAACGCGTCGCCCGCCTCGAGGCCGTCGAGCTGATCGAGCAGCCTTTCGGCGCGCCAGCGCTTGCGCGGTGCATACCAGGCAGCGGCAGCGGGCGACACGGCGGGTGCCGCCTGGACCTCGAAATAGAACCGCCTCCGCACCGATTCGACGATGAACGCGGTCAGATCGGGCGCCACCTTGCCGATGGGCACCACCATCACCAGAGGGTAGGAGGGAGCGCTGTCGACCTGGCCGAAACGCTCGGCCGGAGCGGGCCGGGTGGCTGGCTCTGGTTGTCCGAGCAACAGCCCGAGGGTCAGCAGCGACCAGACGCCGAGCATGAACACCTCGCCAAAAAAACCTGTTACCCCGACCGCTGACAGATCGCGGCGCGAGCGCAAGGTATATCGCAAAGGGCCCGCTGTTGAGCCAGCCCATTTTGCCGATTGACACCCTGGACACCGCCGTTATGATGAAATCGTCCGTCGCGTTCGGCGCGGCGGCAGGTCGGGGCGTGGCGCAGTCTGGTTAGCGCACTTGACTGGGGGTCAAGGGGTCGGAGGTTCAACTCCTCTCGCCCCGACCACTTCTCTCTTTCTGTGTGACGCGCGTGGTGCGCATCTTACTTACCAACGACGACGGCATCACCGCCCCGGGGCTGGCCGCGGCGCGAGCGGCGCTCGAGCCGCTGGGCGAGCTGCTCGTGGTGGCGCCCGAGCATGAGCAGTCGGCTGTGAGCCACTCGATCACGCTCAACCGGCCGCTGCGCATGCGCGAGGTGGCGCCGCGGACGCACGCCGTCGATGGCACGCCCGGAGATTGCGTCCTCTTGGCCTGCGAGGTCCTGCTGCGCGACCTCTCGCTCGACCTGGTGGTCTCGGGGATCAACGCCGGGGGCAACCTGGGCAGCGACGTCATCTACTCGGGCACGGTGGGCGCCGCCATGGAGGGAGCGCTGCGCGGCCTGCCGGCCATCGCGATCTCACTGGTCGGCTACCACGACCTCGATTTTTCCCTGGCGGCCAGATTCCTGGGCGCTCTGGCCGAGGAGGTGCTGGCCAATGGCGTGCCGGCGCACTGCGTGCTCAACGTCAATGTACCCAAGCGCGCGACCGAGCCGGCGCGCTATCGGTTGGCGACGCTGGGCGAACACCGTTACGGCGACGTGGTCGAGCAGCGTCTCGATCCGCGCGGCCGGCCGTACTATTGGATAGGCGGCCATTGGAAAGGTTTTGAATCGATCGCTGGGTCCGACTGCGTCGCCATCGGCGAGGGCTGCATCTCGGTGACGCCGTTGCGCCTCAAACCGTGCGCCGAGCAGCACCTGGCCGCGTTGCGCGACCGACAGGTCAAGGGTTTTGACAAGTCGCCCTGATATCGAGGCGCTCGCCCTGGCGCTGCTGCTGGTTTTGACCGCTTGCCCTAAAAGGCCGCCCGAGCCGGTGCCGCGGCCGGCCCCGACCCCGAGCCCGCTGCGCGAGACCGAGCCGGTCGGAGTGTTTCACGAGCTCAGGCGGGGGGAGACGCTCTACGGTCTGGCCCGCCGCTACCGCATCGACGTCGACGAGCTGATCGAGGTCAACGGGATCTCGGATGTGCGCGATCTCAGAGTCGGCCGGTTGATCTTCATTCCCGACGTCGACCCCATGGCGCCGGTGCCGCCGCCGATCGCGGCTGACGCCGCCTCACCGCCCCCGTTGCCGGCGCCACCACCGCCCACAGCGCGCGGCGCGCGCCTGATTTGGCCCGTCGACGCCGGCGTGCTCTACTCGGGCTTCGGTATCCGCCAGGGGGTACGTCACGACGGGATCGATCTCGGAGCTCCCGAGGGAACACCGGTGCGCGCCGCTGCCGCCGGCGAGGTGATCTACGTCGGCGCGGACAAGGCTTTTGGCAACCTGGTCATCGTGCGCCACGCCGATCGGCTGGTCACAGTCTATGCCCATAATCAGCAGGTGCTGGTCGCGATCGGGCAACCG
>JAFGSX010000562.1 GCA_016934455.1 Deltaproteobacteria bacterium | reverse complement strand
GGGGCCCCGCCTTGACCGGCGACCCTTTTTGTCCTCGTCCCTCGTCAGGGATTTCCAAGGGTCACTGGCTCGGAAAAAAGTGTCGCCCTGGCCCTCCACACCGTAATGATCAAGACGATTTCGCATAACTGCGAACTTTGGTCGAGATGGCAATCATATCTGCAGAGAGAAAATCTGCGTTGCGAGCTTGACACTAGGGCAGACCCACAACTACCTTACGGGCGTGTCGCGGTCTGTCTCGACGTCAACGGCGGCCAGAACCGCCGGATGAGGTGACCCATGCGGACCTTGGGGTTGGCAGTGGCGTCCGCGTTGCTTGTTGTCGCGGCCAGCGCACTGGCCGCGCCCAATGACTTGGTGCTCAATGACCTGGTGCTGCGCAATGCAGACGGCACGCCGCAAACCAACCCCGACACCGGGCTGGTCATGGGCGACCAGGTTGCCTTTCAGGCTCTGACCACCGAGCTGGGACAGGTCTTCGCGCCAAGGCCTCTAACGGCAGCCGAGACGCCGGGCCACGCCGGTTTCGACATCGGAATCGACTACACGCTCCATTTCATCAACAGCCAGCAAAGCTACTGGACCAGGACGGCCGAGCGCGCGCTCGAGGGGCGGGCCATGCCTCCCCTGTTCCAGACCCTGGGAGTGCGGGTTCGCAAGGGCCTGCCCTTCAGCTTGGAGGTGGGAGGCGGCGGCCAGTACCTCTTCGAGAGCCACATGTTCGCGGTCGGCGCCGACGCCAAGTGGTCGCTCAACGAAGGCTTTATCTGGTTCCCCGACCTGGCGCTGCTGTTTTCGGTCAATCGCCTGATCGGCAACGACCAGATCGATCTCACGATGGGGGCGGCTGGCGCCGAGCTCTCCAAGACCTTTGGCCTGTTCGGCATGATGCGCCTCTGCCCGTATGCCGGCTACAACTTCGTCGTCATCAACGCGGCGTCGGCGGTCATCGACCCGGACGAATCGTCGTCCGACAACATCGGCGGTAATTTCACCTTCGACCAGATCCCGATGTTCGGCCCCAGCGCGGTCAACGGCTTTCACCGGGCGTTCGTCGGACTGCTGATCGGCAGCTTCATCTTCGACCTCTCGGTCGAGGGCGACTTCAATTTTGCCGGTGCCCAGGCAGTGCACCAGCTCGGATTCAAGCTGGCGCTGGACTTTTAACGCTCGGATAGCGACCGACCGTCGCGTGCGCTCGGTTGCCAGGCACGACCATGGGAATCGGCACCACCGAGCTGATCGTCATCCTCGTGATCGTCGTCTTCCTTTTTGGGGCCAGCCGTATCCCGGCGCTGGCCGAGGCCGTTGGCAAGGGCGTGCGGGCGTTCAAGCGGGGCATCCGTGGCGACGAGATCGACGTCACCCCGCACAAGGGAGACCAGCTCCCCGGCGGCGACTCGAGCCAGAAAACAGAGCCGGAGGCGGACAAGAAGGGCTAGCGCTCGGGCTCGCCACCGCCGCCGTCGTCGTCGTCGCGGCCTTCGATAGCAGCGGCGAAATGCTCTGCTTCGCTCTCGATGGCGTCATCGACATCGACTCCAGACTCTCTCCTGTCGGGCGGTCGCCGCCGCGCCAGCTCGGCCGCGGCCTGGCGCACCTCGGCGTGCAACTTGGGGTCGCCGGCGACCGCATAGAGATCCTGGCGGGTCAAGAAGGTCACCTGGCGCAGGGTCAGATCGACCGGGGAATACGGATTGAAGGCGATGGCACGCCGCACGGCGTAGCTCCGGTTCCAGCGTGGCGACCGGCCAACCATGGCGATGACATCCGAAAAATTGGGTCGCTGCGCCACGACCCGCACCACGTCGCGCTCCGTGATGTGCGGATTCTTGAGCAGATTGGCGACCACGCTCACGTCGATATCCTTGAGCATGCGGTCGAGCTGGTCACCGCTGACCCGGCGCGCCATCCACTTGCGCATACCGAGGGTCTGACCGAGCGTCGGCACACCGGCATCTCGACGCTTGGGCTCGCTCTCGCGCGGCGGTGGAGCCAGCATGATGCGCTGTACTCTGATTGCTCCGGCATTGGCCGCTGCGGTGTAGATCGCGTCCCGCAGCGTCCCGGGTATCTCGCCGCTGTCGACCGCCGCGTGAAAGACGTCGATGACAACCCGCGGCCTGGCCTGCCCGGCCGCCACCGCTGCATACGCGGCGTCCAGCAACTCGACAGCGCGCTCGGCGCTGATCGCGCTGAACAGCTCGGCCAGAACCTTCACCCGTTGCTCGAACACCTCGAGCGCCACGAGGCGTAGCACCAGCGCCTGCAGCTCGCGGCCGGGCTCGTCCATGGGAGGCCTAGGGAGCTGTCGGTGGCGGCGGTGGTGGTGGCGGCGGTGGGGACTCGGCGGGCGGCTCAGGAGACGCGGCTGCCGGCGACGTTGCTTTTTTGACGGGCTCTTTGGCCGGTGCCTTGACCGGGTCTTTGGGCGGCGCCTTGACCGGCTCTTTGGGCGGCGCCTTGACCGAGCCCTTGGACGGCTGAACGGTCTCGTCGGGCGCGCTCGACGGGACCGGGCTGTCGCCGGCGCGCGGGAGGTCAGCCGCGCGAGCCTCCACCTTCACCCGGCCGAAGTGCGCGTCATCGGGAATCTGAGCAAACACGATCGAGAATGGCCACACCGCTCCGGGAGCCAACGTGGTACTGGCGGCGACGACGCGCTGCTTGATCAGTCGGGCGAGTTGGGAGCTGGTTGTCGACGGACCGAGGTCGAACGGGGTCACCGTCGCGCCGGCATAGACCTCCTCGGTCCCGACGACCTGCTGGTCGCGATCGACCAACTGCCCCGTGACCAGCACACCGGGCAACGGCGCAGCACCGGCGTTGCGGACCTCGCCGAGCACGACGATCTGCCGCTGCGCAAGGCCTACCGGGTAGTACGAAACGGCGACGTGCTGCGTGACCAGGTCGTCCGCGCTGAAGCCCTGCGGCCCCCACAGCACGACGTGGAACAGCGATTGCGGTGTGAGCTCGGCGATCACCCCGCCCCTGAACTGGTAGATCCCGATCAGCAAGCCAGCGATGACGACCAGGCCGCCCGCCGCCTGCAGCAGATGCCACCACAGCGCCACCCGTGCCGGCGGCTGCAGCGTCTTGCCGACCGCGGGCGCAGCGGGCGCAACCGCCGCCGCTTTCTCTTGGGCATCGTATTCCGCGAGCAGCTTGAGCACGCCCTCGTCCACGGAGCGCAGCGTGGTCTTCTGCTCTCCGCCGACCTGGTCAAAACCGCTCGCGTGGTCGAGGCCAGGCCCGAAATCTGCCGTCGGCGGCGGCACGATGTCGTGCTGCGCGGGAATACCGAGACCCGAAAACAGGTCCTCGGCCGACACACCCTCCGGCATCCCTGCCGGAGGCTTGGCGGCGTCGGCGATAGAGGCAAACGGGTCGACCACGGCTCCGGCAGCGGGCGGCACGCCCTCGAACGGCGAGGGGATTTCGACGTCGATGTCGATATCGATATCCGAGTGCTGTGGCGTGAAAGCTGGAGCCGGAGGTTTCGCCTTCTTATCGGTCACCTGCAGCGACCACGCTGGCGCCGACGAGCTCACGGCCGAACCGGGTGTGGGATCGATGTTGGCGAAGGGATCGGCGGCCGGACGCGCGGCAAACGGGTCCGGCGCCGCGCGCTGGGGGGCGCTGGCCAGCGCTCCCGATGCAGATCCTGCCGGATGAATGGCCCGCTCATTTATCGCCGACCAATTCGCAGCCGAATTGGTCACGTCTTGGTCCTGACCTGGGACCACCGACCTGGGCACGGTCTCCACAACATCCGCTTGCGGCGAGAACAGCGCATCAGCGGCGCCTGTTCTGAGCCTGGACCTGGCCGAGAGCGGCGAGGTGGGCGGGACGTCTTCGTCGGTGAACTGCGACTGCTCGCCGGCTCCGATCTTGGGCGCAAGAAATGGATCGCGCTGCTCGTCGGGGGGAGGTCCGGAGATATCGGTCGCGTCGAGATCGAAGTTGGCGGCGCGCTGCGCCGTCCGCAGGTCCACCGGTGAAACCGAATACATCTGCATCGTCTGCGGAGCCGGCGCCATGAAAGGCATCTTGCGATCGACCGCGGTCGCCTCGTTACCAAACGGCGCATCGCGATGCTCCGCCGCGGCCCCCGCGCGCTCGAGGTTGTCGTCGGGCCTGATGACAAAGGTGTACCTGCACTTCGAGCAGCGCACCTTGACGCCGCGCGGCGTCACCTTGTCGTCGCTGATCTTGAAACGCGTGTGACAGCTTTTGCACTCGACGATCATGGATCACGCCCGCTTCAGGATAGGCGCTTGGCAGAGGCTGCAGCAAGTCTTTATCCGCCGGTCTCTCCCCGGCCCTCGGCTTGACACTCCGCCGAGCCCGGTGGTATCGACCAGCCGTTTTTTGCAGGGGAGGCGTCCATGGCCAGCGGATCACCAAAGCTCATCAAGCGCTATGCGAACCGCAAGCTGTACGACACCAAGCGTAGCTGCTACGTGACGCTCGACGAGATCGCGCAGATGGTGCAGGCCGGCGAGGATGTCAAGATCGTAGACAACAAGACCAAAGAAGACATGACGGCGGTGACGCTGGCGCAGATCATATTCGAACAGGAAAAAAAGGTGCGCCGCATGCCGCTCAATGTTCTGCGCGGCATGATTCAGTCCAGCGGTGAAGTTCTTGCCGATTTTTTCCAGCGCCGTGTGACCTCGCCGGTGACCAGCCTGCGCGACGAGATGGAAAAGACATTCGACCGCGTCTTTCACCGCGGCGAGGGCAGCG
>JAFGSX010000561.1 GCA_016934455.1 Deltaproteobacteria bacterium | reverse complement strand
GCGGAGCAGCTCGAAAAGCGCAATCCGCTGCCCGACAAGGTCTACGTCGAGCGGGCGCGCAAGCGCGAGCAGGATGTGCGCGGCGAGTACTTCCGCGATCAGACCGCGATCATCCACTCGCAGCCGTTTCGCCGCCTCAAGCGCAAGACCCAGGTCTTTTTCGAGCCGCGCAACGACCACATCTGCACCCGCATCGAGCACTCGCTGCACGTGGCTACCGTGGCCGCCACCATCTGCAGGGGGCTGGGCCTCGACGCCGACCTGGCGCAGGCGGCCGGGCTCGGCCACGACCTGGGCCATCCGCCGTGCGGCCACGCCGGCGAGGTGGTGCTCGACAAGAAGCTGGCCGCGATCGGCGGCTTCAAGCACGAGCTGCAGAGCCTGCGGTTGTGCGACAAGCTGGTCAACCGGGGGCGCGGCCTCAACCTGACCTACGCCGTGCGCGACGCCATCGTCTCCCACTGCGGCGAGAACGATGAGCAGATGCTGCGGCCGGCCGACCAGAAAAAGACTCTCGAGAGCCTGACCAGCCGAGCCAGCGCGCCCACGTCGTGGGAGGCCTGCGTGGTGCGGCTCTCGGACAAGATCGCCTACCTCGGCCGCGACATCGAGGACGCGGTCACCGCGCGCTTCCTGTCGTTGGCCGACGTGCCCGACCACCTGCGACGCGCCCTGGGCGAGACCAACGGCGAGATCATCGACACCCTGGTGCGCGACGTCATCACATTCTCGTCGACGCACGACGCGATCGGCTTCTCGACGCCGGTGTACGAGCTGGTGTGCGAGCTCAAGGCCTTCAACTACCGGCGCATCTACACCGACCCGCGCATGGAGCGCTACCAGCGCTACGGCCGCAACCTGATCGACCGGCTGTTCGACTACCTGACCGAGGTGTACGAACGGCTGGGGCTCGACCCCGAGGCCTACAAGCTCAGCCCGGAGCCGGTGGACCGCCGCTTCGGCCACTACCTGGAGAGCATGGCCGAGGTCTACGCGCACGACTCCGAGAAGAGCCCGCTGCGCGTGGTCGGCGACTTCATCTCGGGCATGAGCGACGCCTTCGCCATCGAATGCGTGCGCCACATCGTGTTTCCCGAGCCGATCGTCGATCCCTACGCCTGGGTGTGAACGCGGCGGCCACAGCCGCTATCGGTATTCGTAGGTCTCGGCGAGGTTGCCGCCGCTGCCGTCGCGATTGCCGCCGTACAGGACAAAGACCCCGCGCCGCTCGTCATAGACCAGCGCCGCGGTATCGCGAGCTGTCGGCCAGATCGGATCGACGAGGACGAATCCCGCGCCTCTGGACTCCCAAGTCCCGGCCTCCTCGTCGGTTGTAAAACCTCCCTGCATCACGATCCGGCCAGTCGTTCCGTCGTAGGCGAAACCTGGAGCGAGGCGGTCGGCGCCGGTGCAGGCACCGCAGCGCTGAGCCCAGGCGACGCCGTCCCAGCTCCACATGTCATCGCGCACGCCGCCGCTGCCGTTATCTCCGGCGTAGATCACGAAGCCGCGGCCAAGTCGGTCGTAGGTCGCCACCTGTCCTGAGTCGAATCGGCGGGTCGGCCAGGGCACGGTCGTCGCGATCTGGTGCCACTGCCCGCCATCGTACTCCCACAGATCGCTGGTCGCTCCGATATCGGCACGGCGCCCGCCAAACACGACCATCCGGTCGCGCGCCTCGTCGTAGGCGGCATACATCCCGTGACGCGGCGCCGGCGATGCGCCGCTCGGGTAGAGCTGCACAAATCCACCAGCCTCCGTCCACTCCCACAGATCGCTCGTCGAAGACGTGCCGTCCGCTCGGCCACCGTAGAGCAGCAGGCGATCGCCGGCCGCGTCGTAGACCAGGCCGTGCCCCCAACGGGGACCGGGCGCGCAGGCGGCGCACTCGCACGTCCACGCCGTTCCGTCGTACCGCCACAGCGCCGCCGAGTAGGGGCCCCAATCGACGTCGGTGCTGCCGCCGTAGAGCATGACCTGACCGAGCGCGCGGTGAAAGGCCGCCTTGGGCCCGTGCAGCCCGCCGGGCTGGTCCGCGTCTGCGACTCGCGTCCAGAAGCGATGTCGATCCGGAGAAAGGCCGGCGTCCTCGACAACCACCCGGTCGGCTCCGGCGTCGGGCGCCGCTCCTCTAGACAGACAATAGGCGCCGATCGGGTCACAGAAATACTCAGCCGGACAGTCGCTGTCGAAGCGACAGGGCGTGACCGCAGTCGGCACTTGGCAGGCGGTGACAAGAACCCACAATCCGATCGGCGATCCAACCTTGAGGCGATCGGGCATCATGGACCGGCACCACGCGCCGGCCACACCGGGTACGGCGTCACCGGTGGTTGCTTGCCCTTGACCGCGATCGGCTCGAGCTGCAGCTTGAACTGATCGGCCGGTAGCCCCAGCCCATTGTTCGCGTTGACCCGAGGTCCATTGTCGGTCATCAACCGAATTCATACTCCATCCGGCCACCGCGCCGCACGCCCATTTCTTGCCGACCGCGGCCGGGCGTCAAACGCGACCCCGACGGGCGGCGTCTGCAGTATGATCGACCCATGGCCGATCATCGCGCGCGCAGCCAGGCAGAGGCGGCGCACTTCGACCGCCTGGCCGAATCGACCGCCGAGATCTGGTGGGGCAGCGTCACCATCGCCGGCAAGCAGCGGCTGCGCCGGCGCGCCCGGATGCTGGCCGGCGAGCTGGCGGCGAGCGCGGACCCGCTGGTGCTCGAGCTCGGCTGCGGCGTGGGCGCCTTCTCGGCGCCACTGCTCGACGAGCGGCCGGCGCTGCGCCTGCTCGGCGTCGACGTCTCGACCCGGTCGATCGAGATCGCGGCGGAGCGGTTGCAGCGCTTTGCCAGAGCGCGCTTCGAAGAGGCCGACGCGCTGTCGCTGCCCTACCCCGCCGACCTGTTCGACGCCGTGGTCGGCAATTCGGTGCTGCACCACCTGCCGCTGCAGCCGGCGCTGAGCGAGGCGCGGCGCGTGCTCAAGCCGGGCGGGCTGCTCTGGTTCAGCGAGCCCAACATGCTCAACCCTCAGATCGCGGTCGAGAAGAACATCAAGCCCATCGGCCGCTGGCTGCAGAACACCCCCGACGAGACCGCCTTCTTCCGCTGGCCGCTGGCGGCCGCCCTGCGCCGCGCCGGATTCGCGCGGGTCGCGGTGCGACCATTCGACTTCCTGCATCCGGCGCTGCCGGCTCTGCTGATGCGGCCCGTCGACCGGCTCGGCCGGCTGCTCGAGCGGGTCCCGCTGCTGCGCGAGATCACCGGCTCGCTGCTGATCGAGGCGTGCAAGTGAGGGTGCGCCAGCGCCCGAAAATTGCTAGCTTTGCTCCATGTCCAATCTCTCCCATCTCGATCGGATCATCGCGCTCGCCCTCGCCGAGGACATCGGCCAGGGCGACGTCACCACCGACGCCACGGTGCCGGCCCGCGCCCTGGGCCGGGCCGAGGTGATCGCCAAGCAGCCGCTGGTGCTCGCCGGCCTCGATGTCTTCGCGCGTGTCTACCGGCAGGTCGATCGACGCGTCGCCGTCGTCACCGAGCTGACGGACGGCGCCGAGGTGGCGGCCGGCGCCATCGCGCTGCGGCTCGACGGCCCGACCCGCGCCCTGCTCACCGGCGAGCGGGTGGCGCTCAACTTCCTGATGCATCTGTCTGGCGTGGCCACCTGGACCCGCAGGCTGCGCGCGGCGATCGCCGACCGGCCGCAGGTCAAGCTGCTCGACACGCGCAAGACCCTGCCCGGCCTGCGCGCGCTGGAGAAGGCCGCGGTGGTCGCCGGGGGCGGGGCCAACCATCGCCACGGCCTGTTCGACGGCGTCCTGATCAAGGAGAACCACATCCTCGCCGCTGGCTCGATCGGCGCCGCCATCGAGCGGGCGCGCCGCCACGCTCACCATCTGCTCCGGGTGCAGTGCGAGGTGACCAACCTCGACGAGCTGGACCAGGCGCTGGCGGCCGGTGCTGACGCGCTGCTGCTCGACAACATGGACCAGGCGCTGCTGCGGCAGGCGGTACAGCGCAGCCGCGAGCGTCGACCCGAGGTCTTTCTCGAGGCATCGGGCAACATGACGGCCGAGCGGCTGCCGCTGGTCGCCGCCACCGGCGTCGACGGCATCTCGGTCGGCGGCCTGACCCACAGCGCGCCCGCGGTCGACCTGTCCCTTCTGCTGCGGCCGGGCGTGAGCGTCTGATCGATCAGGGGGCTTCGCTCGCGTCGTGGCTGCGGGTCGCCGGAGCCGGCATCCGCAGCTTCAGCAGCAGACGGCGGTCGACGGCTTGCTCGCGCGTCGCGGGGTCGAGAAACGCACCGCGGATCAGCGACACGTGGGTATGCGCGAAAGCGACGCTGCGCTCGATGCGCAGGCCGGCGCGCTCCAACTTCTCGCGACTCGCGTCGTCGGCGAACAGCCAGACGCCCTGCGGCCTCGAGGCCAGCGCGGTGACCTGGTCGAGGTCGACGCTGCGGCCGACCGACCGCGTATGAAAATCGAAGGCGTGGCTGCTCGGGCCATCCTGCAGCCGAAACAGATCGGCGCGCGAGATCTCCGGATGGCTCAAGACGTAGTCCGCCGCGCGCGCACCCGAGTGGTAAGCCAAGAGCTGCGGCACAAAGTGCACCAGAAACAGAAAATTGAGGCTGGTCACGGCGACGACCGACGGCGCGATGAGCCGTTGGCCGGCCGCGGGCGCGCCCAGGCCGATCGCGAAGGTGGCACCGCACAGCGCCACCGCCAGCAGCGCCAGCGGCCACGGCAGCGGAAAAGCCCAGCCCACCAGCACCGCGGCGCAGACCCACAGCACGGCGCAGACCGCCAACTGCACGAAGACCCAGCAGCGCCAGCGCGCGACCTGTCCCCCTTCGCGCTGGCACAGCAGCTCGTCCAGGTAGGCGGCGGTAAAGACGGCGGCCAGCGGCAGCAGCACCATCAGATAGTGGGGCAGCTTGTAGCGCGACAGCGACAGCGAGAGAAAACCGAGCACGAAGCCCCCGCAGCTCAGCCACTCGTCGCCATCCGCCGCGCGGCCGCGCTGGCGCCACAGCCGCAGGAGACGGCGCCCCATCGCGGCGTAGGCGAGCAACATCCACGGCCAAAATGCCCACAGGAAGGTGGCCAGGAAGTCGAACACCGTCGAGCTGTCGCGCCAGCGGCTGGAGCCCGTGATGCGGCCGAAGCTCTGGGTCCAGAAATAGAACTGCGGCCCGCGCCAGCCGTGCTGCTGCCACAGCCCCCAGACCATGGGTGCCAGAGCGATCGCGATCACGGGCGGGACCAGCAGCCACTGCCAGCGCAGCCACCGCCGCCAGCTCCCGGTGAGGGCGACGTGGGCGCCGATCGCGTACAGCGGTACCAGCAGGCCGATCGGCCCCTTGGCCAGCATGGCCGCGGCGACGCCGAGCGCGCCGAGCAGGCAGCGGTGCGTGCCGCCGTCCAGTCCGAAGCGGGTCCACTGCCAGAGGGCGAAGATCACCGCGTTGGAGAGAAGGGTATCGGCGCGTACGTCGAAGTTGTGCAGCAGCCAGGTCTGGCTGGTCGCCAGCAGCAGCGCCGCCAGCACCGCCGCGCGCGCCGAGTAGAGACGCCTCGCCATACCGTAGGTCGCCCAGACGCCGAGCAGAGTGGACAGCAGCGACGGCAGCCTGAACGTCACCGCCGACGCGCCCAGCGCGCGAAACGCGGCCGCGGCCAGCCAAAACAGCAGCGGAGGCTTGTCCAGGTAGTCCTGGCCGCGATGGTGGACCTGCAGATAGCTGCCGTCGCGTGCCATCTCCCAGGCGATCGACGCGTACTGCGCCGAGTCCACGTCGATCACATCCGGGATCAGCCAGCCGGCGGCGTAGACCACCGCGGTGCATCCAAACAGCAGCAGGCAGGTCCTGCGCCCCGGGTCGCTCGCCGCCATGACGGCTCCAGAAAACCCTCACCGGCCGCGCACTGCAAGGCCCGAAAGATGCGTTGCGCCCGCACCCGACTGACGATTCAATGGCGCTCCGGTGC
>JAFGSX010000560.1 GCA_016934455.1 Deltaproteobacteria bacterium | reverse complement strand
TTCTCGGCCGGCAACCCGAGCGCGTCGAAACCCATCGGGTGCATCACGGTGCGGCCGCGCTGCCGCAAAAACCGGGCCAGCACGTCGCCGATGACGTAGCAGCGCAGGTTGCCGATGTGCAGGCTGCCCGAGGGGTACGGGAACATCTCGAGCACGTAGGTCTTGTTCGCGGTCGCCGGCCGGTCGGGCGCGGCGAAGATCTGCGCCTGCTCCCAGGCCGCCTGCCAGCGCGGCTCGATCTCTTTCGGCTGATACCGCTCTTCCATGGCGCCGCACTATGAGAAAAACCGCGCGCCAATGCAAGCGCGGCCGACGACCGAGCCGCGGTCGCGCTTTCAACGGCCGACAACCGCTGCTATGGTGGCAACGACCGTCAGCGTCCGCAGGGGGTACCACCATGCCGCGCGCCGTCGCCCGTCGTCTCGGCCCGTTGTTGCTGCTCGCCACCATCGGCTGTCCGCAGGAGTCGATCCAGAGACTCGAGATCCGGCCCACTCCCGAGCAGTTCTTCCCGTTCAACCGCAAGGGCCAGGCCATGCCGTTCACGGCGCACGTGCTGGACAAGAACAACTTCCTGATCGCGGTCGACACGGCGACCTGGAAATCGAGCGACGAATCGGTGATCACTGTCGACGTCAGCGGCAAGGTGACCGCCATCGGTTCGGGCACGGCGCAGCTCCAGGCCGAGTACAAGGGCTTCACCGCGGCGATTCCGATCTCGGTCACCATCATCGGCAAGGTCGAGCTGTCGCCGGCCACGGACATCACCATCAAGATGCGCCAGACCCAGCAGTTCAGCGCCGTGGTCAAAGACGACCACGGCCAGGTGGTGCCCGATCACAAGGTGGTGTGGAGCATGATGGGTTACGCCGCCGACGTCGACCAGACCGGGCTGGTGCGCGGCCAGGCCATCGGCGAGAGCGTGCTGCAGGCCAAGGCCGGCGACGAGGTGGCGCGCGTCAAGATCAACGTGCTCGACTGGGAATGAGGCGACCAGCACTTGGCGTGGAACCGCATCGACTGGCTCTACGCGCAGCGGCCGGTGCCGACGACAGAGGTCTACCTCGATCTGGTCGGGCGTGAGCTCTACGAGCTGTGCCTGGTCTTTCCGCCCGCCCCCAACGAGATCGCCTTTCTCGACGACCAGGTGCGCGCGCGCTTCGAGCCGCTGCTCGGGCAGATGTCGGCGCCGACGGCCGACCTGATGCTGGCGGTGGCCGATCTGCTCGACTGGGAGACCGACCACGAGGTCGAGCGGATCGACGAATACATGCGCGACGAACGCTATCGCACGGTGGCGCCCTCGCCGGTCGCGGTCGAGGCCATGCATTTGCTCTACCGGGGCCTGTTCGATCGCCTGCTCGAGCGCAAGGAGAACAGCGCGCGCCCCTTCCCGCGGCGCGACCTGCACCGGGCGATCGCCAGCTTCAGGCGCTGCGTGCGCTCACAGGTCTAGCCGGGTCGCGCTTGCCTGGCGATCAGCAGCCGCTGCAGCGCCGGCACCGCCGCGCGCGCGGCCTCGAGGTAGTCCTCCCAGATGGCGAGCATCAGCTTGAGGCAGGCCTGCGGCTTGACCGCCTGCAGCTTGAGGAAGTTGCGGCGGCCGATCTCGAGCGCGCTGCACTCGGTGACCGCGACCGCGCTCACCTGTCGCTCCCCCTGACAGAGCAACGCCAGTTGCCCGAGATGGTCGCCCACGCCCAGCCGGCCCAGCGGTCTGCAATCGGAACCGACCTGCAGCTCGATCTGCACCTCGCCGCGCTCGATGATGAACATACTCTCGGCGGGCTGCTTCGCGACGAAGATGGGACTGCCCGGTGGGTAGCGGCGCGGCTCGCAGATGCTGCCCACGATGACGATGCCGTTGTCGCCGAAGTTCTTGAAAAGGCGATTGGCCCTGAGCACCTGGCGGGCGTCGATCACGGCTCTCCCCTCCGCACCCTACCAGCCGATACTACGCGCGCTTTCCGGTCCCCAGCAAGAAACCCGCGCCAGAGCGCTATCCCGAACAGCGCGCCAACACAATCGGCGAGCACATCCAGCGAGTCCGCCTCGCGGCCCGGGACCAGGCTCTGGTGCAGCTCGTCGGAGAGCCCGAATAGCCCGACCAGCGCCGCGGTGATGGCGTCGGCGTGGCGCGCGACCGGCGGCGCCATCCGCGAGAGCGGCCAGCGCACCAGCAGGGCGAGCAGCGCGTACTCGGCGACGTGCAGCAACTTGTCACAACCCGAAAACGGCAGCTCGATCGGCAGCGGTCGCGACGAGGAAGACAGCGCGACGATGATCGCCGCGTAGATGATGGCTGGCATCCAGCGCACAAATGCCATCGAACGTCGCCGCCAGACAAAACAGGTGCTGCCGGGGTGAAGCCCCCTGTGACTAGTTCTTTCCGAGCTTGCCGCCGCCGACGTGATCGAGCAGCGCGCCCCAGCGCTCGGCCGGCGACTGCTCGATCGCGTCCGCGCCGGCGCCGCCTTTGGACTGGGTCTCGACGCCCTCGCCCGAGGCGTTCGCGGCAGCGGCCGGCTCCTCCTGGCGGGAGCCGGCATCGAGCTCGCCCCCGTCGCCGGTGTCGACCAGCATCGCTGCCCCCTGCTGGAACACCTGGTCATCGACGTAGATGGGCGCCGCCGCGCGCAGCGCCAGCGCCACCGCATCGGACGGCCGAGCGTCGAGATCGTTTTGCTGTTCGTTGGCGACCAGCGTGACCTGCGCGTAGTAGGTCGCGTCGACCAGCGACGTGATGGCGACCCGGCTGATGCGGCCGCCGAGCGAGTTGACCAGGTTTTGCGTCAGATCGTGTGTCATCGGCCGAGGCAGCCTGATGCCCTCGACCTGGGCCGCGATGGCGGTTGCCTCCGCCACACCGATCCAGATCGGAAGAATGCGGTTCTGGCTCGAGTCGCGTAGCAACAAGATCGGGCTGTCGGTGCGCGGATCGAGAGCGAGCCCGGCGACGGTGACCTCGATGAGCACGCACCACCTCAGCCGTCGGCGACCAGGCTCCTCACCGCTTCAACGGTCATCCGCGGCGAGCGCTCGATCCCGTACAGCGTATTGGCCTTGGCCTCAGAGATCGAGACCTGGGCCAGTTCTCCCGCCAGCGCAGGGCCTTTGAAGTTTACCACGATATTCTGTCTTGTCCTGCCAGATTTGGCGGCCGCGTCCCGGGAGGACGCGCCCTCGGCGAGCACCTCGACGGTGTGGCCGACCCAGCGCTCCAGCGCGCGCCGGGCGTAGGGCCGCTGCGCCTCGTGCAAGCGCGCCAGCCGATCGGCTCGCAGCGCGCGCGGCACGGCGTCCGCAAGCTGCGGCGCCTTTGTCCCCGGCCGCTCGGAGTAGGCAAACGAGAACATCGAATCGAACTGAAGCCGGTGCACCAGCGCCACGGTCTGCGCGAAATCGTCCTCGGTCTCGCCCGGAAAACCGACGATGAAATCGGTGGTTATCGCGATCTCGGAACGCACCCGGCGCAACCGGTCGACGATGTCGATCACCAGCGCCCGATCGTAGCCGCGGCCCATCATCGCCAGGATCCGATCGGAGCCCGACTGCACCGGCAGGTGCACGTGGTCGGCCAGCCGCGGCAGCTCGTCAAATGCATCGATGAGCCCGTCGTCGAAGAACCTGGGATGGCTGGTCATGAACCGGAGCCTATGCAAGCCGGGGACGGCGGCCACCGCCCGCAGCAGATCGCAAAAGCGCTCGCCGCCGGGCAGGCCACGGCCATAGGCATTGACGCACTGGCCGAGCAGAGTCACCTCGCGCACCCCGACCTCGACCAGCCGCGCCACCTCGTCGACGATCGCGGCCAGAGGTCGGCTGCGCTCGTGGCCTCGGACCGTGGGCACGATGCAGTAGCTGCAGCGGTTGTCGCAGCCGGTCATGGCGGTCACAAACGCGGTCGGCGTGTCGGCCACCGGCTCGCCGGGCAGCCGCGCGGCGGGATCCGCGCCCGCACCCTGCCACCAGCCGGTCTCAACCCGGGGTCGTAGGCCGATCCCGCCCCGCCTGGAGCAAGTCCCGTCGAGGCC
>JAFGSX010000559.1 GCA_016934455.1 Deltaproteobacteria bacterium | reverse complement strand
GCCAAAACCCAGGTCCATCGACAGCAGGAGCTGGCGCCGGAAAAGGTTGTGCAATCGCCCCTCGACACTGAGGAAACCGATGGGAGGGAACAGGTTGTCCGAGGCGCGGGTCGGGCTCTCGAACACCACCTGGGCGCCGGCCGCGAGCGACAGCGAGAGCGCGACCCGGCCGTGCTCGATCTCGCTCTCCAGGATCGGCGTGCCCTTGGCATAGTCGTTCTCGAACGAGATGCGCTCCATGCGGGTTTCGTCGACCACATAAGTGGATTGCGACTGGATCTTCATGCGTTGCATTAGCAGATGGTCAGCGAGCCTTTTCTTGATCACGTAGGCTCCGCCCTTGAGAGCGACGTTGGCCGGCGCGCCCGGCTCCTTGTCGATCTCGGCCACGATGAGCTGGCGCTCCTCGTCGACCAGGAAATATCGCCCCGAGAGCTCGGCCGGGAACGCGACCACTGCGCCGCCGGTGCCGTAGCTGGTCAGGATGACGTCGCCGGCGCCGCGCAGGTCGAACTCGTAGGTCGGGTGCTGGGTACCGGCGCGGGTCACGGCCGTGGCCGCCACGGTCCGGCTGTAGGTGTAGTTGTAGGCCTCGGCCAGCGACACCCGGCCGTCGCCATCGCCGTCGGCGCCTCCGCGCAGGCCAGTGGCCAGGTAGTGGGTGAAAAAAGAGCCCTGGATCTCGTCCGATTCCTGGCTCGCCTCGTCGGCCGAGGAGGAGGCGATGATGACCTGGCCGGCCGAGGAGAGGGTGTCGTCGACCGCGATCGCGAACGGCGGCGCAAGCTGGCCGCCCTTCTCGCGCGTTATGGCGCCGGCGCCGCAGCTATCGAGCAGGGCGATCCGCACCCGGGCCCGCGAGCCCTCGAGCAGCGACTTGAGAAGCCGCATGTCGAGCCGGCTGTCTCCCATGCGCAGCAACCCCTCCTTGGCGTGGCCGGAGAAGTAGAACAGCAGCAGCGCATCGTCGCCGCGACCGACGACCTGGCCGATCCGTGCCTCGACCTCGCTCAGGGCACGCAGCGCATCGGCAGCGGTCTGATTCTCGAGCGCCACGATGTGGTCTGGCCTGAAGCCGCCAAAGTCGACCAGCACCTCGCGCATGCGCAGGCTGTCGCGCCCTGCGTAGCGGAGCAGCGGCAGCTCGTCGCCGCCCCGGTTGTTGCTGACGAGCAGCGCGAACCGCTCGCTCGCGGCGCGCGCCGGCAGGGCGCCTGTCGCCACGGCGATCATCAATGCCAGCGCGCTGTTGCGCCAGATCCTCAACGTGTCACCTTGACGATCGAGATGGAGGCCTGGGTCACCGCTTCATCGTCCAGCGGCAACGCCTCGACCCGCGACAGATCGACGCCGCTCCGGGCCAGCTCCTGCGCCGCGACCTGCACCCGGGCGTGCAGCGCCTCGGGCCCGAGATCGGACGAGAAAACCGCAAAAAAGCGCTCGGGCCCGATCGCGTCGTCGAGGATGACCGACTCGGGCAGCAGACGCACCTCGGGCTCTCCCTTGGTCTGCTCGGTGAGCGACTCGGCGCCGTACACGGTCACGGCGCCGCGGCCGTCGATGCCGACCAGCACCATCGCGCGCGCCCGGGCGTCGGCGCGGACCAAAAACTGGATCCGATCGCCCGCCGTCAGAGGCTCGCCGTCGCTGCCGCGCCGGATCTGGTCGCCCTGCTTGACCAGGAAGCCGATCGTGGCCTGGCCGCCCTTGAGCCGCACTCCGTCGTCGGGCCCGGAGACGACCCACAGCGCGACCAGCGCCGTGGCCGCCGCCGCAGCGGTGAGCGCGGCCGGCCAGCGCAGCGAGCGCCACCAGCGCGCCAGGCCGGTCAACGGCCGGTGCGTCGCCAGCCGCCGCTCGTGGTCGGCCGCGAACCGCTCGAACGGCATGACCGTGCAGAACGCCGCCTGATCCGATCTGATCTCGGCCACGATGGCGGCGCAGTCGAGGCATTGCTCCAGGTGGCGCGCCACGCGCTCGGCCGCTGTCGGATCCAGCTCGCCCGCCGCGTAGCGCCGGAGCTGGTGCGGTGTCACCTCGCGGCATCCGGGCTTGGGCAGCAGGTCGACGGTTCGCTGTTGCATGGCCTCCGGTCGCTCTGACCCACGGGTCAGATGGCCGCCTCCTTGAGCTGCACGCCGGGCATGGCCCTGGTCAGCTCGCGCCGCGCCAGCCGCATGAACTGTCGCAGCCTCTTGCGCAGGGTCGGCACCGACAGGCCGACCATCCCGGCGATCTCGTCCTGGGTCATCTCGTCCACGAAATAGTAAACCGCCAGCTCCTGCAGGCCGGCGTCGCAGCGGGCCAGGATCGCGTGCAGCAGGTCGAGCCGCTCGATGGTCGCGTGCTCGCTCTCGCGCGCCTGCTCGGCCACCCGGGCCATCTCGCGCAGCTCCTCGCGCCAGGCCGCGCGCCGGCTGCGCAGGAGGTTGAGACAGTGGTTGGTGGAGATGCGGGTGATCCAGGTGAGCGGGCTGGCCTGGCCGCGAAAGCCCTCGAGGTTGGCGAGCACCTTGATGAACACGTCGTGCATGGCGTCGCGCGCGTCCTCGTCGTTGCGCAGCAGGTAGCGGCAGCGTTGATAGACGCGGCTCGCGTACCGCTGGTAGAGATCCCTAAGCGCTTCGCGGTCGGTTTCCACGCTGTGAGCGCCCTGACCGGCCCGCCTCCTGTCCTTTTGGACACGGCGCCGCACCGGGATCGAAAAGAAAAATGCCCCCGCTGTCGGGTCAATAGTTCACGGCCGGCGCGCCAAATGCAAGCAGCCCTCGCCTGCCCCGGAGATAAAGCGGTGTACAGCGTCGACAAATGGATCTGCTGCCGGCGGTCAGCAGGGCGTGTGGCTACAGCAGTAGTCGCAATTAACGCTCATGTCACAAGCTGGCCTGTAGACGCAGGTGCCGTCGCAGTCGTAGGAGCCTCTGGAGACAGTGCCGCAGGCACCGCAGTTGCACTCTCCGCCGCACGGATCCTGGTAGTAGATCGAACAGCACTGGCCCGACTGACAGGTCTTGTTCGTGCCGCACGAGCTCCCGCTCGCCACGAGCCGGCCGCACCCCCAGTCATCCACATTGCAGACGTACCAGGTGTTGCCCGAGCAGGCGCTCGAGCTGCACTCGTCGACGCTGCAGACGCAGTAGCCGTTGGAGTTGCAGTAGGAGTTGTCGTCGCAGGTGCCGTTCTGGCAGTCGCTCCAGGTGGTCAGGTTGAGGCAGTTGCGGCTGCCGCAGGTGTGGCAGGACGGCGCGGTGGTGCCGCCCGTGCAAGCGCCCGAGCAGTCGTAGGTGGCGCCACAGTAGTTTGTACGCGCGCAGGGATCGCCGTAGTTGCTCGAGCAGGTGTCGTGGCAGGCGGGAGGAGATCCGCTGCAGGCGAACGTGCCGGTGCAGTCCTCGGTCCTGCTGCCAAAGGCCCCGCACCCGTAGGCGTCCTCGACACAGGCATACACATCGCCATCGTGGCAGGCCGAGGTACCAGAGCATTCGTCTATCGTGCACTCGCAGGTGCCGTTGTCCGTGCATTGCGAATTGGCGCCGCAGGTGCCGTCGTGGCACGGGCCCCAGTTTCCGTCCGCGCAGGTGCGCGTGCCGCACTGGGGACAGGCGGGCATGGCGCCGCAGCCGCTGGTGTCTACGGGCGTGGTATCGGGTCGGTGCGCATCGACGTTCACGGCATCGGGCTGGCTCGTGTCGCCCACAGCGTCGGGCAGGTTTGCGTCGCCGGCGGCGTCGGGCAGGTTTGCGTCGCCGGCGGCGTCGGGCAGGTTTGCGTCGCCGGAGGCGTCGGGCAGTTGCGCATCGCAGCTCCCGTCTGACGCGCCGGAGTCGACACCTGGTTGGACGGGCAGGCAGACGCCATCGATGCAGCTCTCGTTGGCACCGCACTGGCTGCGGTCGTTGCAGACCAGCCGGCAATAGCCCTTAAAGCAGACCTCGTCATCGGCGCAGTCGCTGCTGCTGTCGCAAGTAACGCCGATCGAACGAGGTGTCGGCAGGCAACCCGCCGCCGCGATCGCCGAAATCGCAAAGAGCCACGTCCTCATGGGTATTCTTGTCCAATCATCTCGTGCCAACGTATATCCCATCATTCAACCTTGAGCTTGAACGGAAACTTGATGGGGCCGATCCTGGGCCCGTCGTACTCGCCGAAGTTCCAGCGCTCGATGGCGGCCTTGATGCAGAGGCCGACCGGCGCCTTGCGGTACTGCTCGGTCAGCACCTCGACCCGGCTGGTCTCTCCCGTCGAGTTGATATAGAAACGCATCTCGACGACGCCGGTGGCCAGCTCCGGCTCGAGCTGGTGCTGACGCTTGGCGCAGATGTCGATGTCGCGCAGGTTCTTGCGCACCACCGCCAGGATCTGCTCCTTGCCGGGCGGCCCGGCCTTGGGACAATCGGCGACGTCGGGGTAGAGCACTGGATCGCAGCCAGGGGGCCGCGTGCCGGGCGGGAGATCTGGTTTTTTGACCTCCTCTTCCTCCTCTTCCTCTTCTTCCTCTTGCTCCTCTGCGGTGGTCTTGACCGGATGCCTGGAGGTCTCCTTGGGGGGCTTGTAGCCGGGGTCGTCCGGCCGCGGCTTGAGCGGGGGTGGCGTGTCGACGGTGTCGGGCGGCGGTGTCGGGTCTGCCAGGGCCACGGCCGGCGCGGCATCGGCCACGGCCGCGGGCGCCGCGTCGGGCGCTGTTGTGAGCAAGGCAACGGGACTGGCGTCGACCGCGGCCGCGATCGCAGCGGGTGCCGCGTCGGGAGCGGCCGGAAGCGGCGGCGCGACCGCCGTGCCCCCGGAACCGAGGAGCTGTGGCGAGCGCAGCAGCACGACAACCAGCACCGCGATCATGCACAGCATCGAGACGATGCCGAGCAGCGCCAGCGCCACGAGCAGCGTGTTGGGCCTGGCGTTCACCACCACCGGCGGCGTGCCGACCGCGATCATCGAATCCGAACGCTGGGCGGGCGCGGGGATCGATACCGCCGGCACATCCACCGTGGCGCTGGGAGCCGCGACCGGCGGTTCTGGAACGTCGCCGTCGAACGCCGGTGGGGGCCTGCGCGCGGGCTCGGGAGGCGGCGCTGGCCGGTGCTTGATCTCGGGCGGCTTGACCAGCTCGTCCGCTGGCTCCTCGGGCGCACGGCGGCGCGAGGTGGAAAACTGCTCCTGGATCAGATCCGACAGCGAGGATGCCGCTGGCTGCCAGACGACCTCCTGGGGCTTCGCCGCGGCGGTCGTCGTGGCAGCGGGCGGTGCGGCTGCGACCGCGGACGCCTCGGCAGGCGCGGCCGGTTCGTCGACTGCCGCCGCGCTCTCGCTGGCTGGCGCTCGCTTGTGATCGTGGTCCGAGATCTCGACCACCTCGTAGGCGGGAGTCTGCGGCTCGGTGAAGCGCGGATTCCTGCGCCTCTCGCCGAGCCGGTAGCCGCCGGTCTTGATCTCGCGGCTCGGTTCAGCGTCGAACAGCGATCCGACTTCGGCCTCGAGCTCGCTGCGCATCGAGTCGAGCTCGGCGCTGTCGGGCACGATCGCCGATGGGGTCTCGGCCGCCGTGGGCGCAGCATCCGCGGCAGCCGCCGAAGCGGCGGTAAAGCTAGGCAGAATGCCGCCGCACTTGGCGCAGACAGCGGGCGCCGCGAGCCCCTCGCCTGCCGCTGCCTCGAGCTGCGACGTCCCCGAGATCTCTTGCTCGACGCCGCAATTGGGGCAAATCACTTTCACGATCGCGTCCCACGCCGCGTACGCTCGACCCGACGAGAATAGCATCCACTGCGGCCGCCCGGATACTCCGCCTGTCGGTACGCGATCGACGTCAGGGTTAGCCCTCGCTGCCGAGCCATCCGGTGACCGCGAGCGCAGTGCCCGCGCCACCGGCGAGCAGACCGAGCGCCGTGCCGATGACCGCGCCCAGGCCGAGCTGGGCCGAGAGCTCTCGCTCCGACCAGTCAGCGGCCGGGTCCGCGACCGCGCTGTTGAAGTAGGCGCTGCTGGCACCGCAGCCGACGGCGACCAGCGCACCGAGCGCACCGACTCCGATCCCCGCCCAGAACAGCGTTCCGAGCCCGGGCGGCTCCGCGGGCTGCGCCGGTGGCGGCGCGGTCGGTGCCGAGATCTGATCCGAGGGCCGCGCCGTTGGCGTCGGCTCGGTCGCGGTTACCGTCTTGATCGGAGCTGGCTCGCCGGCGGCGACCGCGGTCGCGACAGGTTTCAGTTTGACCACCAGCCGCGATCCCTTGCCCGGCTGCACCGTCACCTCTAGCTGTATGGTCTGATAGTTGGCGAGCGAGATCACCAGACGCTGTGCTCCGGCCACCAGGGAGAGCGTGAAAGGCGTGTGCGCCACCGTCGTGACGCCGGGTGAGACCGCGATCGATGCCCCCCCGGGTTCAGACTCGACGCGCAGCCAGCCGCGCGGCGGCGACAGCGCCGGTCCCAGCTCGACGAGTTGCTTCTCGATCTGCTCCCGTTCCTCGGTGGTCGATGCCATGTCCATGGCCATGGCGAAGCGCTCGAAGGCCTGCTCCTTTTGCCCGAGCTTCTTCTGGATCAGCCCCACGTTGTAAGCGGTGCGCGCCGACGGCAACAGCGAGTAGGAATAGAGCGCGGCGGCCAGCGCCTCGTCGTAGCGCCCTGCCTTGTACAGCTCGTTCGCCTTTTTCTGCGCCTCGACCGCGCGCACCTTGACGTCGTCAGTTGCACCCGCGGCAGGTGGCTCGGGCGACGCGGTTGCCAGCAGTGCCACACACAGGAAACCGGTTATCATGTCAACTCCTCTTGCCAGTCGGCAGCGCAGGCGCAACTGCCTTTCGAGGAAGAAGCTTCGCCATTATATGTCGGCTCTTTTCCGCTGGCTACTGCGGCTCTGGCATGGCCAGCAACGCCAGCGTCTCGCCGGTGGCAAATCGCAGCAGCTCACGCACGTCCGGGCGCGCGAGCAGATCGCGAGGGGGTTCGCCGGTGTCCGCCGGCGGATGGTCGAACGGCCGATCGATCAGGATCGCTACCGCGCACTGCGGGCTGCCGGTAGCGCAGAGCACCAGCCGCGCCGTCAACTGCCTGGCGGCATCGCACCAACCCTCGATGTCCGCCTGCTCGAGCGAGAGCGCGGTGCTCGCCAACGCCTGTTGCGCCAGTGCGCGCCGCTGGTCGCTGAGCGCCGATTGCAACTGGGGCCGAAAGACCGCGGCCGTCATGTCATCGACCGGTGGCGCCCGGTTTGAATCGAGCTCGCGCAGCACCAGCGCCAGCAGGTCGCGCAGCGGCGTCTCGGGTGTCTGCCATGCCAGATACGTGCTCCAGCGAAGCTGGGCGGCAGCCTGGGCGAGCGCGACCCGCACCGCCAGCGCACCACGCGCCATGAGCTGATCGCCGACCTCGACGGTGGCCGTCGAGAAACGCAGCGTCCAGAGCGCTCCCGGCACGGCGCAAGGGTGCAGGGCACCACCTGCGATCAGGGCGTCGACGTTCTCCAGCTCGCGCTCGAGCAGCGGCCACGGGCCGGCTGCGGCATTGCGCGCAGTTGGATCGCCGGCCGTCGCCTCCAGCATCGCGGCCGCGATCGGTGTCAGGGCGCGCATCAGCGCGTGCTCGTGTCGCGGCCAGTGCGCCGGCGCCACGTCACCCAGCGCCAGCGGTCGTCGCACGCACGCCAGCGCCGCTCGAGGCGGAGTCGATCTACCGGATGCCACCAGTGCTCCGGCCTCGCCGACGATCAGGCCGGCGATCTGCTCACCGTTGTCCTGCAGCAGGCGCGCCAGCGTCAGGTACGGCTCGGCCACCGCCGGATCCTCGCCGATGACCTGGCGCTGCGCGGCGATCGCCTCTCGCCTCATGGCCGGTTCCTGAGCGTACAGCGCGGCCAGCTCGCGCTTGAGGGCGCGATCCGACGGATCGGCGCAATGCGCTCGGTAAAGCAGACCGATGGCCCGGCGTCTGTCCCCCAGGCGATCGCGCGCCACGCGGCCCGCGTCCGCAGCGCGCTCGAGCACCTCCGCGGGATCGTCGGTGGTCGCCAGCAGCGCCTCCTGGTGCTCGACCACCGCCAGCGAGTCGCCGACCTCGATCGCGAGCGGCAGAATGGCCTGGTGCAGCGCCCGATCGTCCGGGGCCAGCTCGGCGGCGATCTGGTAATGCCGGAGGATCGCGGCTGGCGGCGCTCCCCTCGTCTGCAATGCGAGCGCCGTGGCGGCATGAAAGGACGCGCTGTCGCGGTAATCGGGGTGTACGTCGAGCAGCTTGACGACGGCTTCGCCAAAACGAGCGCCGTCGTTGAGCGCCAGAGCGCAGCGGGCAATGCCCGCCAGCGTTCGCGGATCGACGCGATCGACGTCTGCGGCCTGATTGAAGGCGCGCAGCGCCGCCGCGGGATCGCCCGCCGTCAACCAGACATCGGCGGCGTCGCAGAACCGCGCCAGTTGCTGGATCGGCTCGCGCGCCAGCGGCGCCAGGCGGCGCAACGCCTCGGCCGCCTCGCCGAGACGGCCGAGCCGGCGCAGGACGTCTGCCAGCGCTGTCAGAACGCCCTCGTCGTACGGCGCCGCGTGGTGGGCGCGCCAGAAGAGATCGGCGGCTGCCTCGAGTGCACCGTCGCGCGCCGAAGCCTCGGCCTCCAGCCGCAACCAGCGCGACTCCACGGACGGATCGAGCAGCGCTCCGCGAGCCCTCAGCTCGGCCGCCAGCGTGACGGCCGCGCTGAGCCGCTGGTTGTCGACGAGATACTGGGCGAGCGCCGCCAGCGCGAGCTGGTGTTGCGGGTCGTGCCGCAACGCCTCGCGAAGCTGTTGCTCGT
>JAFGSX010000558.1 GCA_016934455.1 Deltaproteobacteria bacterium | reverse complement strand
CTGGGTGCCGGCGTCGCGCACGAGATCAACAACCCGCTGGCCGGCGTCCTCGGCGCGGCGCAGCTCCTGTTGCTGCGCACCGATCCGGAGCATCCCTCGGTCGCGCACCTGAAGAGCATCGAGTCCGAGGCGCTGCGCATTCGCGACATCGTGCGCAACCTGCTGCAGTTGAGCCAGGCCAGCGAAGAGCGCGGCGGGACGCTGGTCGACGTCAACCGCGTCCTCGAGGCGGCGCTCAACCTGGTGGCGCGGCCGATCATCGCGCAGCGGATACGCGTCGCCAAGTCGTTGGCGACCGAGCTGCCCAGGGTGCGCGCCGACGCGGCCGAGCTGCAACAGGTCTTTTTACACCTGCTGTCCAACGCCAAGAACGCCATGCCCGACGGCGGTGAGCTGCGGCTCGGCAGCGATGTGGTCGAGGATCGCCTGGTGCGGGTGACCGTCGCCGATACCGGCATCGGCATCCGGTCCGAGGATCTGGAGAAGATCTTCGAGCCGTTCTTTACCCGCAAGGAGGACTGGCACGGCAAGGGCCTTGGCCTGGCGGTGGTGCACCGTGCGGTCGAGCAGATGGGCGGCCGGATCGCGGTCGAGAGCCACCTCGGGCGGGGCGCGACGTTCACGCTGCTGTTTCCGATCGCGCGCGAGAACCTGCACTTGGCGTGATCCCCCCGCTCCCGCATTTTTAAGGCCGCCAGCGGCGCACTTTGCTGGGCCAGGGCAGGCTGCTAGGCTAGGGCGAACCCGGTGGCGGAGGGCGAAGTGGGCGGAGCGCGCATTCTCATCGTCGACGACGAGGCAACGCTGCGCACGGTGCTGGGGGCCATCCTCTCCGACGCCGGTTTCGCAGTCGAATGCTGCGACAGCGCCGAGGAAGCGCTGCGCATGCTGGCGCGGCAGGCGTGCGACGCACTGGTCGTCGACAAGAACCTGCCGGCCATGAACGGCATCGACCTGGCGCGGGAGGCATTGGCGCGCGGCAGCGCGCGCCGGGCGGTCATGATCACCGGCTATCCGTCGAGCAGCTCGGTGATCGAGGCGGTCAATGTCGGGATCGCCGGTTACCTGGTCAAGCCATTTGCCCGGGTCAGCGCGGTCGTCGACGAGGTGCGGCGCGTGCTGCGGGCCGACGCGCGCCAGACCGCGATTCCCCCGTACCGGCTGTGCGCTTACCTCCGCGGTGGTGAGCGCCTGACGCCGCTGCCGGAGACGGTGGCGGTGGTCGCCGATGCGGCGGCTCGAGCGTGCGTCGAACGGCTGTTCGGGCCCGGCGCGCGCGTTTTCGACAACGCCGAGCTCGGGTTGGTAGCGGTGACCGAGCGCATGCCGGCGGTGGTCGTCGCCGACGACCTCGGCGTGCTGCAGCGGTTGGCCGCGCGCGCTCAGACCGCTGTCGGCTGGTATGCCGGTCCGGCGCTCGGCTTCAAGTCCGCGGTCGAGTTGCTGGCGCTGGGCGGCATCTGCGCCATCGATCCGCGCTCGCTCGCTGCTGACAATGCGCCGTGGCGGCTGTTGCCGGGGGACGGGACCAAGGCATGAAGCGGGCGCTGCTGCTGGTGGTGCTCCTGTGCGTCGTCGTCGCTGGCGGCTGGGCTCTCTACCGCGTGCTGTTCCCGGAGGACTCTGGCGGTGACAGCGGACACGGTCGCGATGCTGCCGCTGCAGTCGCGAGCGCTCCGGCGGCCAGCGACGGCGGCGTCGCGCTGGCACCGCTGGCCGAGGATGGCGGATCGGTTTTGGCCAAGGCCGGCATCGTCGACGTACGCGGCCTGGCCCAGAAGAGACAGCCGGACGGTCGCTGGGTCGCGGTGGCGGCGGGCGAGCAGCTCACTCTCGACGACGCGGTGCGCACCCTCGGCGGCGGGGCGATGCTTGTCCGGCTCGGCAATGCGGTGCAGGTCAGACTGACCCCGCACACCGAGGTGACGATCCGCGAGCTGACCGAGCGCGCCTCGCGGGTGCGGATCGAGGAAGGCCGCATCGTGGCCGAGGTCAACCCCCAGGGCAAGACCGTGCTGCGGGTCGAGGCCAAGGGATCGCAGGCGACCGCGGAGGCTAACAGCGGCAGCTTCTCGATGATCAGCGATGGTCGCGGTCAGGTCGCGGTGGCGACCAGCGCCGGCAGCGTGCGGCTGTCCGCCGGTGGATCGGCGGTCGAGGTGCCGGCCGGGCAGGCGGCTCGCGTCGAGGGGCAGGCCGCGCCCACGGCGCCGATGGAGATCCCGCGGGCGCTCTTTCTCAAGGTCGCCGCCCCGCAGCGCGAGATCCAGCGCGAGCGCGAGACCGTGATCAGCGGCACCACCACTCCGGGCGCGCTGGTTCGCGTCGGCGGTCAGGTGGCGCAGGTCGACGCGCGAGGCCAGTTCAGGGTCAAGGTGCCGCTGCAGGAGGGCACCAACAAGCTCGATGTCCAGGTGACCGATGTCGCCGGCAACGAACGGCAGGAGACGATTCCGCCGATCGTGGTCGACACGCGCGAGCCTGCCATCAAGAACACCGAGGTTCACTGGGGCGGCTCTGACAGGTGATCGCGCGCCCCGCCCGACCCTTGGCCACGCCAGTGCCGGGCCGCCAAAAAATTCCAGTTTGGCCGGGCGCCAGCTATGCTTTCCGGTGGAGGTATCGATCATGGGCCCGCGTGGTCGGCCCCGGCCACAGACGGTCACCGCTACCGGTGCCATCGTCGCGCTGTGCCTGCTTGCCGCCGCAGCCATCGCCCCGGTCGGCATCCTGCCCGGGGGGGCGATCGCGATCGATGCCAGGGCCGACCATCTCGTGCTCGGCCCCGATTCGCAGACCGAATTGAGCATCCGTGTGGTCGACAGCAGCGGGGCGCCGGCCGACCAGATGCCGCCGACGCTGCTGGCTTCGGTCGGTGTCATCGGCGAGGTGCAGCGAAGCGCTCCTGGCCAGTTCACGGCGACCTACCGCGCACCCGCCACCGGTTCGCCACGGGTGGCGATCGTCCTGTGCCGGGTACGCGGTCGCAGCGGGCTGATCGTGGGCTGGACGCGGATCCCGCTCTGGGGACAGGGGCGAGTCTCGATCGTCACCAAGCCCGCATCGCAGGTCGTGTTGAGGATCGGCGAGGCGGCGTTCGGGCCGGTCGAATCCGACGAGACCGGGCGCGCCGAGCTCGAGATCCTGGTGCCGCCCGGGCCGACGCATGGCGTCGCCGAAACCGTCGATCGCGCCGGCAACCAGAGCAAGAAGACCATCGATCTCGGAGTACAGCCATTCAGCCGCGTGGCGGCGTTCGCGCTCGATCAGACGGTGGTGGCAGATGGCACCCCGCAATCCGGGCTGGCGGCGTTTGCGGTCGACCGGCGCGGGGTCGCGCTCGGCGACGCCCCGCTGATCGCGCGCGCCGGCCGCGGCCGGACCGGTGCCGTGGACCAACTCGCCCCTGGCGTCTACCGCATCGAGTACCGCGCCCCGACCCAGGTCGGCGACGGCAGCGACCGGGTCGTGGTCGAGCTGGCCGACGACAAGGCATCGCGGATCGAGGTCGAGATCGCGCTCACCGCCGGCGATCCGTCCGCGATCGCGGCCGAGATCGTGCCGGCGAGCTATCGCGCCGGCAGCGGTGTGCGGCCGAGGCTGGTGCTGCGCGCGACCGATAGCGCCGGAAATCCATCGCCGCCCTCGCTGGTCGACGTCGAGGTCGAGGGCGGTGTGCTGGGGGTGCCGACACAGGCCCCCGACGGCGGGGTGGCCTACCCGATCGAGGTCGACGATCATTTCGGAGATCGCCGCGAGCTGGTGGCGCAGGCCCGGGCCATCCGCGGCGGCGCCGTCGGCCGGGCGACGCTGGCGCTGCAGTCGGCGCCGTGCGCGCGGCTGTCGCTGGACGGCCCGTCGCGCGTGGTCGGTGACGGCCGCGTGGCGGAATACACCGTCGGCTGCAGCGACCGCTTCGGCAACCGCGCGCCGTTGCCGGTGCCGCTGGTCTCCGCCGACCAGCTCGAGCTGATCTCGGTCGAGCGGGTGACCACCGAGGAGGTGATGGTACGAGCGCGCGCGCCGGTGCTGCAGCGCGCCCGGCAGGCGCGGTTGCTGGTCGAGAGCGGCGACCTCAGCGCGGTCGCCCGGATCGAGGTATCGGCGCGGATAGGGGTCGAGGCCGCGATCGGGCCGCGGCTGGTCGCCGGCTGGAACTACGGCGCGATCTGGCGCACGGGCGCCGTTCTCGACTGGCAGCTAGCGTTTCCGCTGGCCGCCGATGCGGTCACGGTAGGTCTCTCGATGGGGACGCTGCTGTCGCCGCCTTTGATCGTCGCCGCCGAGGTTCAGCCTCGCCTGCGGCGGATCTCGGTCTTCCCGTGCCTGGTCCAGGTCGGCTATCGACGGCCTCTGTTCTGGCGCTTGGTGGGGCGCGCCGCGCTCGGCGCCGGTCCCTTGGTCGGCGCTCCGGTCGTGGACCAGAACGGCCGCGCCGTCGACACCGCGCTCGTCGTCGCTCCGGCGGTCGAAGCGCTGGCCGCGCTGGGCATCACCCTGGGCACCGGCGTGCTCGAGGGGACGATGAGCGCCAGCTACGGGCAATCGCTCACGGCCCGACCCGAGGTCGGTCAACTGGGAGGCCTGGCGGTCGGCCTGGGCTACCGCGTCGGATTCTAAGACCACCGCTCATACGAAATCGGCTGGCTCGACCCTCAGGTGGGGCCCATCCTTGCTGACCTTCTCTCTGCAAAACAGATCGGCGGGTGACGCCGACTGGGGCACCCGACGAGAAGTCCCCGCAGGGGGACGGGGAGAGAAGGCGGCAGGACTCGCCGACTGTTCGATTTCACAGGAGAAAGCCAGTGAGCCTTTCGTCAGCCTCCCGTCGTACGGTATCGACAGAAGTGATCAGTGGGTCTAGGGCTGCGAGCGCCGGGCGTTGGGTGGGTGCGTTTCGGCGGTCAGGTCGACCACCTGGCGCAGGCGTTCGCCTGGCTTGACCTCGACGACGATGGTCCTGGTGATCTTGAACACCGGATTGTGCAACGTGAGACGGTGCCGGCCGGCGGCCACGGCAAAATCGCGCAGCGGCGTGTTGCGGTTGATCGGAACGCCGTCGATGGCGATCTGCGCCCAGGGCTCGGAGTTGAGGTCGAGGATGCCGTAACCGCTGGCGACCGCGGCGCCGCCGTCGCGACCGCGCGGGCTGGTCGTCGGCGGTGGCCGCCAGGCGTGGACCGATGGATCGCGGCGGCTGGCATCCGGCAGCGGCGCGGTGGGAATCGCGGCCGCGGCATCGCTTGGCACGACGTCGCCGGCGCTGGCGACCAGGCCTGCATCGGGGGCTCGAAGGAGCCCGGACGCGTCGGCGCTCGGCTGCGCCGCCGGATCGGCCGGTTCCCTCGCCAGCAGGCGGTAGCCGCCGACCGCGAGCGCCAGCGCGACCAGCAGGGATGCGCCGATTGCGAGCTGCGGCCAGAGGCGGCGCCTGTCGGCGCCGGGGACCAGAGGCGCGACGCGGGTCCGGCGGCGGATCGGCGGGGCCGCGCGCTTCTCGGGGCCGTCGGCGGCGGCGACGAGCTGGCTGAGGACGGCGCTCGTCGCGCTGGCGCCCAGCACCAGGCCGGCGCTGCGGCCGATCCGGCGCAGCTCGGAGGCGGCCACCTCGGCGGTCGGGCGCAGCGACGGGTCGCGCGCGAGCAGCGCGCCCAGCGCGCCCTCGAGCTCGGGGCTGACGTCGGCGCGCAGCGATCGCAGCGGCGGGATGTCGGCGCTGCGGACCGCCTGCGCGGTATCGACGTCGGTCTCGCGGTCGAACAGCGACTTGCCGGCGAGCGTCTCCCACAGCACGACGCCGGTCGAGAACAGATCGCTGTGCGGCGTCAGAGCCTCGCCCCGGGTCTGTTCGGGCGACATGTAGGCGAACTTGCCCTTGAGGTCGCCCACCCGCGTCTGGTGAGTCTTGATCGAGGCCTGGGCCACGCCGAAGTCGGTCAGCTTGATGTCGCCGTTGCGGCCGCACAGCACGTTGCCGGGGCTGACGTCGCGGTGCACCAGCCCCAGCGGCGCGCCCGCCTCGTCGGTGACGGCGTGCAGGTAGGCCAGGGCGTCGCAGAGCGCGGTCGCCACGCTCAACGCGAAGGCGACCGGCAGCGCCTGGCCGCGCTGGCGCTGCAGGATGGTGGCCAGGTCGAGCCCGTCGACCAGCTCCATGGCGATGAAGGGGCCGTCGTCGTCGCTCTCCGCGCACAGGATGCGGACGATGTTGGGGTGGCGCAGGCGCTGCCAGAGCCGGCCCTCGTCCTCGAACATGGCCAGAAAATCGGGATGGCGGTCGAACGGCGGTTTGATGCGCTTGATGGCGACCAGGGTGTTGTCGTCGGAGCAGCGGCCGAGACAGATCTCCGCCATGCCGCCATCGGCCAGCAGACCGATCGTCTGGTAGCGCGTCGCCATCGTGCGGTCGTTGCCCCGCGCGCAGGTTTCTCCTATCGTACCGTGCCCGGCGGTTCGCGCCAAAAGCGATCGACGCGGCCGCCGCAGGGCGCCGCTGGCCTGCGGCGCAGGCATGGTCGGCCGTGACAGCCTGGTGGGCGCTGGCTTTTTTTTCATTGGTCCAAACGGCGGCGCCGCGCGCCGCGGTGGTCGCGCTCGACCCGGCGCGACCGCTCTCGCCGCAGGAGCGGTCGGCGGTCGAGTCGGCGCTGCACGTGACGGGTCACCGAGCGCTCGACCCGGCGGACGCGGCGGTGCTCGAGGACGGTGCGGCGACCCGGCCGGCTGTGGCGCCGCCCGACGCTCTGTTCGTCGAGGCCCGGCGGGCGCTGCTCAACTTCGACGAGGCCGCGGCGCAGGGCAAGCTCGAACAAGCGCGAGACATTCTGTGCGAGTCGCCGCGTATCCTGGCCGAGCGCACGCTGCTCGCCGACATTCACCTGTTGAGCGGCCAGATCGCGGTGGCCGCCGGCCGCGCGGTCGAAGCGCAGCGCGAGTTCGCGCTGGCGGCGGTGCTCGAGCCGACCCGCACCCTGCATCCGGGTCTCTATCCGCCCGAGGTGGTGGCGGCCTATCAGCAGGCGCAGCAGGAGCTGAAAGCGCTGGCGCCCGGTGCGCTGGTGGTCGAGGCGGTGCCGGCCGAGGCGCAGCTCTACCTCGATGGCGAGTTTAGCGGTTCCTCGCCGCTGCTGGTTCCCGAGCTGGCCGCCGGTCTGCACTACGTGACCGCGGTGGTGCAGGGGCGCCTCGCCCGCACCCGGGTGGTCGAGGTGATCAGCGGTCATTCGACGCAACTGTCGCTGCTGGTGCCGGTGGTGCCGGCCGGCACTTCGATCCCGGAGCTGCTCGCCGCGTACCGGCGATCGCCATCGCAGCCGGCCTCGGCGACGCCGCTGATGGTAGCGGTCGGTGCCGACCTGCTGCTCGCGGCCGGCGCTGACCGCGGCGCGATCGCGCGGCGCTCCGCCGACGGGAGCGTGGTCGCCCTCGAGCTGCACGACGACGCCTTCGCGCAGGCCGATCCCGGGCAACGGACGCGGCGGCTGGTCGAGGAGAGCGAGGAGTTGCTGCGCCAGCGCGCTCGATCGATCGCGGCCGCGAGCGCACCGGCCAGCCAGGCCCGCTCGCTGCCGGAGCCGGTGCCGGAGCCGGGGTCGGCATGGCCATCCTGGGTCTGGGTCGCGGCGGGGGCGGCCGGCTCGGCGCTGGTGGCGGCGACGGCCGTGGCGATCGGGCTGTACATCGCTTCGCAGCCGCCGCCGACGCCGCCCGAGGACCGCGTCAACATCGTGATCGGGGGTCCGGGACTGTGACGCCTTTTTTGCGCGCGCTGGTGGGAATCCTGGCGCTGGCGATCGCCGGTTGCCAGGAGACGCCCGAGCCGACGGCGCGCGAGATCCTGATCCGGCCGCTGTTCAAGCCCTCGTGCCGGACGGTCTGCGGTAGCACCTGCCTGGCCTGCGTCGACGCCCTGCTGGTCGAGGCCACCGACGCCGAAGGCGGAACGCTGGTCGAGTCGCAGTGCCAGGACATCCGCGGAAAATGGAAGACGCTGTGCGACCTGACAATCGGCACCCGGATCACGGCGCTGACCGGCGTACCCACGCGCACCCCGGTGGTGATCAAGCTGTGGGCCTACCGCAACCCCGCGGCCCCGCTCCCCGACGCGGGCGTCGACGGCGGGCCGCAGTGCACGGCGCCGGCCGAGAGCGATCCGTGGAGCTGCCAGCATTCATCGAGCGATCTGATGCTGTGGGGCCGCTCTCGGCAGACCGATCTGTCGCCCGACGCCGGTGCCCAGTGGATCGAGGTCGAGGTCGAGTGCCGTGCCGGTTGCGACTGCCTCGACCTCGGCCGCAAGCAGAGCTGCCCGCTCGTTCTGCCGGCGAGCGCCTGTCTCTCCCGGAGCAGCGATCTGCGCACGCTCACCTGCGACAAGAGATGCAGCAGCGACCAGGAGTGCTTCGAGGGCGAGCTGCGCTGCAACCTCGACGCTGGCCGCTGCGATCCGATCGTCGACAATCCGACCGCGCCGCTGCCATTTTGCGCGCGCTGCCAGCACGCCAGCGACTGCCGCGACAACGTGTGCGTCGGCTACGCGCGCGAGGACGGCGGCTACGGTTACTGCGCGCGCTCGTGCCCCGACAACGCCTGTCCGCGGGGCGCGAGCTGTGTGCCGGTGGTCGGCTTCAGCGGCTACCAGGAGCTCCTCTGATTATATCTCGACCGGCGCGCTCGGCACGAACTGGCCGCCCTCGCTGCGCACCCGGCAGGCCGCGACCACCGGATCGTGCTCGAAGACGAGCAACCAGTCGTCGGCCGCGGCCCGGGTCAGCAGCGACCTCTTCTCCTCGAGCGTGGCCAGCGGCTGCAGGTCGTACCCCATGATCCACGGCAATCGGAGGTGCGCCGCCGTCGGGACGACGTCGCCGCAGTAGAGCAGCGTGCGGCTGCCGTCGCTCGCCCGCACCACCTGCTGCGCGACGGTGTGCCCCTCGCACACGACGAGCTCGATTCCCGGCGCCAGCTCGCCGCCGCCGTCGCGCAGCCGCACCTGGCCCGAGTCCATCAGCCGCGCGATGTCCTCGCCGCGGAACGACCCGCGATCCTTGTCCGACGCCGCCTGGGCCCAGGCCAGGTGGCGGCGCTGCAGGTGATGGCGGGCGCGGCCGAAGGTGAGCCCGAGGTCTCCGTCGGCGCCGGTCCGCAGCGCGCCGCCAGCATGATCGAAGTGCAGGTGGGTCAGCACCACGTCGGTCACGTCCTCCGGGGCAAAGCCGGCCGCTTTCAGGCTGCGCACCAGGTCTTGCTCGCGGTGGTCGATGGCATAGATCGCGGTCTCTTTCTGCGACCAGCGGGATCCGATGCCGGTGTCGACCAGGATCAGCCGATCGCCGGTCTGCAGCAGCAGGCAGCGCAGCGCCATCGGGATGCGGTTCTGGTCGTCGGCGCCGATGCGGCGCGACCAGAGCGGTTTGGGCACGATGCCGAACATGGCGCCGCCGTCGAGCGCAAACCGCCCGTCCGTCAGCGCCCAGATCCTGAGGCCGTCCCAGGCCAGCATTGAGCCTCCGCTGCAGCCGATCGCACCCGTCAGGTAGCAAAAGGCTGGCGCGATCGCAATCCGCGGGTCTCCGGCGGCGGGCATCTCCAGGGGTCGCGTGTCGCCGAACGACCGCATATGATGTCGTTGCGGTGCCGGAGGCAGAGGACGACATGCGCAGGCCAACGTGGTCAGCCGCCGCGATCGCGATCGCCGCCCTGGCCGGCGGCTGCGCTCATCGGGCCACCGCCGATCGCGACCTGGCCGTGGCGGGGGAGAGCGCGGCGGCCGGGGCGACCGAGACCGCCGCCCGCTTTGTCCCGGCCGAGGCTTATTACCATTACCTGGTGGGAAGGATCGCAGCCGAGCGAGGCGATTGCCAGGGCGCCATCGCCTCCTTCAAGCGCGCCGCGGTGCTCGATCCCGATGGTGTCGAGCCGCGTGTCTCCAGCGCCCAATGCCTGCTGGCGCTCGGCCGTCTCGAGGAGACGGTGCGGGTCGTCGAAGAGGCGCTGGCGATCGATCCCACCAGCGCCGAGGCGCTGCTGCTGCTCGGCCGCGCCAATCTGCTGGCCAAGGACTACCCGGCGGCCGAGCGCGCGGTGAAGCGGGTGCTCGATGCGCACCCCGACCAGCTTGTCGGCTACGAGCTGCTGGCCGAGATCGCGCTGGCGCGAGGCGACGAGCAGGGGGCCATCCGGCAGATCGAGGTGCTGGCCGAGCGCAGCCCGGCCGATCCCCGGCCAACCCTGTTCCTGGGGCAACTGTTTTTCCAGCGCGGGCGCTACCAGCGGGCGATCGCGTTCCTGCGACGCACCGTCGAGCGCGACGCCTCGGTCGGGCCTGCCTACGAGCTGCTGGCCCAGTGCCACGAGCGCCTCGGCCAGCTCGACGCGGCGGCCGTGGCGGCCAGCCAGTGGG
Source organism: Deltaproteobacteria bacterium (assembly GCA_016934455.1). Classification (GTDB taxonomy): domain Bacteria; phylum Myxococcota; class JACRCW01; order JAFGSX01; family JAFGSX01; genus JAFGSX01. The sequence continues at coordinate 12,564 of JAFGSX010000558.1, read as the reverse complement.
TGGCCCTGGATCCAGAGGACATCGAATCGGTGCAGGAACAGGTGCGTCTGCTGGCGCGCGCCGGCCGGCGCGATGAGCTGCTGCGGACCGTGGATCAGCTCACGAGCGACGGCGATGACGAGAGAAGGGCGGTGGCGATCGCGCAGGCGCTGACGCGCGGTGGTGCCGACGACCTGGCGCTGGAGCTTCTCGACCGGACCCTGGAGCGCAACGCCGATCTGCTCGCAGCGCGTCTCGAGGCGGGTCGGCTGTGCGCGCTCCGCGGTCAGCTCGCAGCGGCGCTCGACCACCTGGAGCTGGTGCGCGAGCCGAGCCCGCTCGTCGTCGAGGCGCTGGTCGAGCGCGCCAGCGTGCTGGTTCGGCTGGGGCGTGCAGCCGAGGCCTTGAAGCTGCTCGAGGGTGCGCTGGTGCGCTTTCCAGCGCATCCCGAGCTGCGCGTGCAGCTCGCGGATCTGGCGGCGCGGCTCGGTCAGGTCGATCTCATGCTCTCGGCGCTGGCGGCGGTGCCTGCCGATCAGGCCACCACGCCGCTGGTCCTGGCCGCGCGCTCGCACGCGCTGTTCGACGCCGGCCAGACCGACGAAAGCGTCGCCATCATCAAGGCGAGCCTGGCCGCCCACCCCGAGGACGCCGATCTGCTGACCGTGCTGGCCATCGCCTGCGAGCGCGCCGGGCGTCCTGCCGAGGGCGAGGGCGCGGCGCGGCAGATTCTCGTGGCCACGCCCGAGCACGTGCCGGCAAACAACTTTCTGGCCTATTCCCTCGCCCAGCGCGGCGAGCGTCTCGAGGAGGCGCTGGTCCACGCCCAGCGCGCGGTCGCGGCCGATGCCGGGGATGGTTACGTCGTCGACACCCTCGGTTTCGTGCTGTTCAGATTGAATCGCCTGGCCGAGGCACACCGGACGCTGCAGCAGGCCGATCGCCTCAGCCCCGACGAGCCGGAGATCCTGCTTCACCTGGGAGAGGTCGAGCTCGCGCTCGGCGATCGCGGTGCGGCGGTGAAGCGGTTCAAGCGCGCGCAGGAGATGTTGCCGCGCGAACCGAATGTGAAGAGGGCGCTCGCCGAACGCCTGGCCCGTCAGGCCGGGCCGGTCCCCGCGGCGGGGAGCGGGGGGGAGCGGTGAGGGTCGCGTTCGCGCTGGCGCTGGTCGCGCTGATCGCGGCCTGCCCGCGGCCTGCCCGGCCGCCGCCGCAACTGGCCGGGATGTCCGCCGAGCAGGCGCTGTCAGTCCTCGGGCGCGGTGCTCGCGAACATGTGCAGGCCATCGGCCAGGTTCGCATCGAGTACCTGGCGGGCGACGGCGTGTTCAACGGCGAAGCCGATCTGGCCGTGGCGCGGCCGGGTCGGCTGCGTCTCGAGCTGCGCTCCTTTTTCGGCCAGCCGCTGCTGGCGCTGGCGGTCGACGGTCAGCGGTTTACCTACGTGGACAACGGAGCGACCGCGGTGGTGCGCGGCGACACCCGCGCGACGCGCCTGCGCCAGTTGATACCGCTGGCGCTGCCCCCCGAGCTGGCCGTGCCGTTGCTGCTGGGCGCGGTGCCCGATCTGGGGCCAGGGGCAGTGCGCTACACGCGACCCGAGGTCGCCGGAGCGGTCGCCCTCGAACAGGTCGGCGCGGATGCGATCTGGATCGTCGAGGTCGACGAGCGCAGCCGCGCGCTGGTCCGGGTGGCCCGTTTTGACCAGCGCCGAGACCGTCAATTCGCTGTGCGATTAAGAGATCATGCTGCGCTCGGTGGCATCGCCTTTCCAAGGAGCGGCCGGATCGAGGTGGCCGGTCGCGCCGGTGCGGTCGTCTGGCGCTGGTCGCGGGTCGAGGTCAACGGTGCGCAGCTCGATCCGGCGCTCTGGTCGCTGCTGATCCCGGCGGGTTACGACGTCGAAGAGGCGCCCCTGTCACAGTGATCGGACGTTGCGGCGGCCGCGACGCCGGTGGTAGCATGACCACCGCATGGCCCGCGGTCGACGGCGTGTCGTCGGCGACGGGGAACATGCACCGGGCGCGGGTGTGAGCAACGAGCGACGGATACGACTCGGTGAGCTGCTGATCCGGGCAGGTCTGATCACCGAATTGCAGCTCAACGCGGCGCTCGCCGAGCAAAAGAGATGGGGCGGTCGTCTCGGCCACATCCTGGTCGAGATGAACTTCATCTCCGAGGAGATCCTGGTCAAGGGGCTGGCGCGGTTGCTCGGCGTGCCGCGCGCCGACCTGGACCACATCGATGTGCCGGAGGCGGTGCTGCAGCGTTTCGATCCCACCGAGTGCCAGAGCCGCGGTTTTCTCCCGATCCAGTATCGAGCGGCGGACAAGAGGTTGACGGTGGCGATGGTCGAGGTCAACGACCTGACGCTGATCGACGAGCTGCGGTTCAAGTACGGCTTTGTCGTGCAACCGGTGATCGCCGGCGAGCGCTCGCTGCAGAAGGCCGCGCGCGCGCTGTTCTACGGCGCGGAGCTGGAGCAGGCGGTGTCGCTGGAACCGGCGATCAAGCTGGTCGACAACCAGGGCGGTACTCTGGTAGAGCGCCGTGACGAGATCGCGGCCGGGCAACCGGTGCCGGGCTTTCGCAGCACGACCGGCGTCGAGCGGCCGCAGCAGTTGCCGGCGACGGCCGCAGGCGGCAGCAGCGAGCTGGACGAGCTCGAGGCTGCACAGCGGCGGCAGGCTCGCGCCATCAAGTCGGTGATCGAGCTGTTGGTGGAGAAGGGTGTGTTTTCACGTGAGGAGTTTTTGACCTGCGTCAGCAGCCAAACTGATCAATAGTCTGCGCGTGGCGGAGCGGAATTCGCGCCCCAGATCGTGGGTGGAGCGCACATGGTCGAGAGGAAGCGACTTGGCGATATCCTGATCGAGGCAGGAGTCATCGACAACTTCCAACTGCAGTCGGCTCTCGGTCACCAGCGCCAGTGGGGTGGGAAGCTCGGGCGCATCCTGGTCGAGAACCGGTTCCTCAGCGAGGAAGTGTTGGTGCGCGCCCTGTCGCGGCAGCTCAACATCCCGTCCATCGATCTGAGCCTGATGACCATTCACGAGCGCGTGGTCAAGCTGGTGCCGACGGACCTGGCGGAGCGCTTCGGCATCATCCCGGTCGGTCTCAAGCGAGAGGCTGGCGGCGAGTTCCTGTACCTGGCGATGAGCGATCCGACCAATCTGGAGGCGATCGACACCGTGCAGTTCAAGACCGGCAAGCGCGTGCGCCCGATGATCGCGGCCGATTCGGCGATCGAAAGGGCAATCCGGCACTACTATTACGGCGAGACCAGGCAGGATACGTCCCACGCCGCGGCCACCCAGGCCCAGATCTCAGGCCGCGAGACGACATACGATTTCGATCGGGATAAGCCGCAGCACGGCGCGCCGGTGCCCGTTGCCCCGGTTCCCGGCGCCCCGGCGCTGGCGACGCCTGCTCAGCCCCCGCTCGCCCAGTCCACTCCCCCCCGAGCCACTGTCGTGGCGGGCAACGGTATGGCCGTCGTCGTGGGGAGCGACTTGTCGAATACCTCTGCCCAGGTCGCGGCGCTGCCACAGAGCCCCGAGTGGTTCTTGCCGCCCAAAACGCAACCACCGGTAGCCTTTTCGCCACCGCAACCAGCGCCGCCCGTTCACGCGGCTGTCGTCGCTGCTCCGGCACCGGTGTCGCCCCTGCCGGTTCCGGCTCCGCCGGCAGCGCCGCCGCGACCAGTCTCGCCAACGGCGGTCGCACCGCCGCCGGTCGCACCGCCGCCGGTCGCACCGCCGCCGCGCCCGGCGCCCGCGGATATGAGCGCGCTGTTCGGGCCGCCCGATTCCTTTGTCGGCAGCTCTGAGCCAGAAGAGTCTGGTTTTGACCTGAGCGGGCCAACGCCGCCCGACGGCAACAAGCTGCCACCTCCCCCGCCGCCGTCGTCGCGCGCGGCGGGCGTGGCCAGATCGCCAGCCGTCGCAGCGTCGGTCGTAGGGATACCTGTCGCCAGCGCGCCGGTCGCGATGGCTGACGAGGGGCCGGTCGAGATCGACAATGCGCTGATCTCCGAGGTGACACCGGAGGAGAGTGTGCCGTCTCCGCCGATCGCCCAGCCCGAGCTGCCTCGACCGCCGGCGTCAGTCTCGTCGTCGCAGTCGGTGTTCGTCGATCCAACGCTGTTCGAGCCTCCACCTCCGACTCCCGCGGTCGTCGCGGTGCCCGACGGAGCGCCGCCGCAAGCTGAGGTGTTCGGGGATGACAGCGCGGCGTTGAGCGATGACTGGAGCCTGGCGATAGCGCCGGAGGAACCGGTCGTCGAGCCGGTGCCCAAAGCACCTGAGCGCGGCGAGACCGGCGATGCGACGGCTGCCGGCGAATCGCCTTTCGACCTCGAGGTGGCGACACCACCCGAGGGGTCGTTACCAGCGGCCATGGTCGGAGTCGAGGTTTCGCCCGAGCCGGCGCTCGCAGACAAGACGGGCGATGCCGAGCTCGCTGCAGAGCTCGATGTGGCAATGGCGATCGAAGCCGGGGAACAGTTCGACACGGTGCGCACACCACCCGACGTGGGAGACGAGAGCTCGCCGACCGAGAGTGCCGCAGAGCCGGCGCCAGAACAGATGGTTCTGCCGGAGCCCCCAGGTAGACCTTCTATTGTATCGGCAGGTATCGCAGGACCTGCTCTCGGTGCTTTTGACGCGGAGCTCGCGGCGTTGACGGCCACCGAGTTCGGTATGGCAGAGCCAGCGGCCGAGGCAGCACCAGCGGCCGAGGCAGAGCCAGCGGCCGAGGCAGAGCCAGCGGCCGAGGCAGCACCAGCGGTCGAGGCAGAGCCAGCGGTCGAGGCAGCACCAGCGGCCGAGGCAGAGCCAGCGGCCGAGGCAGAGCCAGCGGCCGAGGCAGAGCCAGCGGTCGAGGCAGAGCCAGCGGCCGAGGCAGAGCCAGCGGCCGAGGCAGAGCCAGCGGTCGAGGCAGCACCAGCGGCCGAGGCAGAGCCAGCGGTCGAGGCAGCACCAGCGGCCGAGGCAGAGCCAGCGGTCGAGGCAGAGCCAGCGGTCGAGGCAGAGCCAGCGGTCGAGGCAGCACCAGCGGCCGAGGCAGCACCAGCGGCCGAGGCAGAGCCAGCGGCCGAGGCAGAGCCAGCGGCCGAGGCAGAGCCAGCGGCCGAGGCAGAGCCAGCGGCCGAGGCAGAGCCAGCGCCTGCTGTTGCCGCGGCGCCGGGCGACGACGAGCTCTCGCCGGAGAGAGTGGCCGAGCTGGCGCTGGCAGGACTCGACCTCTCGCTCGGACCCGATTCCGATCTCGGGTCAGAGGATCAGGTGAGCGCGCCGGAAGCGATCAGCTCGAAGCCGGCAGAGCCAGCCAAGCCGAAGCCGGTCGAATCCACGACCGCGAGGGAGGCCTCGCCGCTCGCAGAGGTCGAGGCGTCTCTTGCCGACTGGGCCGAGCTGGCAACTGGCGACAAAGGCGCAGCGGCCTCTGTGCTGGCCGACTGGTCATCCGCGATCGACAGCGCGATGCCGACAGAGACGGTTGCCGCCGACGCGCCGGTCGCAGAGCCGAGCGTCGAATCGCCGGCGCAGCCACCGCCAGAGACCGAGCTGTCCGTCGAGCCACCCGCGCTCGAAACACCCGCGCTCGAAACACCTGCGCTCGAAACACCTGCGCTCGAAACATCCGCGCTCGAAACACCCGCGCTCGAAACACCTGCGCTAGAGCAGCCATCGATAGCGGCGCCAGAAATGGAGCCACCTGCGGTCGAACCGCCAGCGATCGAGGCGCCAGAAATAGAGCCACCTGCGGTCGAACCGCCAGCGATCGAGGCGCAGGCGGCTGCAGCAGGGGCGGCAGCGGTGCCAGCCATGGCCGTCGACTCGCTGCTGGGCAAGCTCGATGTCGGCAATCTACCGGCGCTGGTCAAGCTGCTGGTCGACAAGGGCGTGCTCTCGATCGACGAGCTCGAGAAGGCCCTCGACAAGAAGCCGGGGAAGTAGGCGTTCGATCAGTTTGGCGCAGCGGCCGGCGCTGTCTCCTCGATGCTGTCCAGCACCAGGGAATCGATCAGCCTGCGGCTGTCCTCGTCGAGACTGACGAACTCGATGCCCATGCCGGCGGTGCGATCTGGCTCGCCCGGCCGGTTGACGTGCACGACGCGGCCGATGCCCTCGATCAGCGGCAGGCCGTCGGCCAGGGCAAAGCGCAGGTAGATGGTGGTGCCGTGCTCGCGCGGCTGGTCGGTCGCCAGGAACATGCCGCCGGCGGAGATGTTGATCGCCATCTTCTCGATGAACTCCTCGAGCGTGGCAAAGCGGTGCTGCACCAGCAGGTCGAGGTCCGCGCGCTGGTAATGGCGGCGTTCGTCGCGCGGTTTCCTCGTGGTTTTCTTCGCGGTCTGCCGCGGTTTCCTGACGGGGGTCTTGCGCTCTCTTTTCGTGGCCATGATCGCCTCCGGCTGCGGTGGATTCTACTCCAGGTGGGGAGCCAGCGGCAGCGTTTGCGCAGCCGGCCGCGGCGCCGGGAGCGCGGCGCGCCAGGATGCGGTCGCCGCGTCCTCGACGACCGCGTCGTCGAGGTCGGCAAAAGTAAACCGGTAACGCGTTGCGCCGCGCGACGGCGGGTCGCCTTGGTCGCTGCGCCAGACCGGATCTCCGGTTTGCGCGAGGACGTCGAACCGAACCAGGTGCGCGCCATGACGGCCAGCCGCGACCAGCGGCAGCACGCTGTCCCGCGGCCGCCGGCGATCGAGGACCACCTCGCTCGGCAGAAAGGTGAAGCTCTTGGGATCCGCGACCAGCACCGCGCTGGCCCGCGGGATGCGCTGCGCCAGTCGCCTGGCCTCGTCGAGGCCGACCTGCGCCACCACCAGCAGCATGTCTCCGCTGCCGACGGCACTGCTGACGACGCGCCGGGCAGCGGACACCGCATCGCGCGCGACCAGACCGCTCGTCTCCGGCCATCGCTGGGTGACCAGGCCCACGACGACGATTCGCCTCCCGTTCAGCTCGCGCACGAGGTGAGAGCGGAAAGGCATGCTGCCGTCGCGTCGCTCCAGGTTGGCGGCCACGATCGGGATCGCGTTGCGCTGCATCTGGGCGACGAAGAAGTCGAGCCCGAGCGCGAGGTCGTTGGGTCCGGGCACCCAGGCGTCGACCTGCATGCGGCCCGCGGCGTCGGCGATGCCGGCGGCGATGGCGATCGCGCGCTCGCGATCGGCGGGCGCGGTTGCGCTCTCGAACAGCGCGTTGCCGCCGTCGATGACCAGGGTCGGAGTGCGCGCCCGCAGGCGCTTGACGTAGCCGACCTGCCTGGCCAGTCCGCCAAGCGCGCCGGCCGGTCAGCTACAGGGATCGATGGCGCCCTCGCGGTTGTGGCTGAAGACCAGCGAAAACGCCGTCGCGCCGTCGGTCGCGGCGACCAGTGTGGCGAGCAGTGCCGGCGCGGCGAGCAGCATGGTGGTCGTCGTCAGCCGGTGATCTCGCGACCGCCGGGGCGGATCGGGTAGCTGCCATACGGGCAGCGCCGCTCGCGGACGTGGGTCTCGAACTCGGCGCGGTATTTCTGCAGAAAGGCGCGCGCCGGCATGGCGCAGGCGTCGCCGAGCGGGCAGATGGTGTTGCCCAGGATGTTCTGCGCGACCTCGAGCGCCAGGTCGACGTCGCCGGGCTCGCCCCGGCCGCTCTCGATGCGCTGTACGATCTTGGCCAGCCAGTGGTTGCCCTCGCGGCAGGGTGTGCACTGGCCGCACGACTCGTGGGCGTAGAACCGCATCAGCCGCAGGCAGAGCCGGACGGCGCAGGTCTCCTCGTCGAGAACCGCGGCGCAGCCGGTCCCCAGCATCGACCCCTTGGCCATCAGGGCGTCGAAGGTCATCGGCACGTCGATCTCGTCCGGCAACAGCACCGGGCACGAAGAGCCGCCCGGGATCACGCCCTTGAGTCGCTTGCCGTCGCGAACACCGCCTGCGTGCTCGAGCACGATCTCGGACAGCCTGGTGCCCATCGGCAGCTCCCACAGGCCGGGCCGCTCGACCCGGCCCGAGGCGCCGTAGAGCTTGGTGCCGCTGCCGCCGTTGACGCCCAGCGCCTTCCAGGCGGCGGCGCCGCGCTCGAGGATATGGGGCACCTGCGCCAGCGTCTCGACGTTGTTGACGATGGTCGGCGCGGCGAAGGCGCCGACCACGGCCGGGAACGGGGGCTTGAGCCGCGGCTTGCCCTGCTTGCCCTCGAGCGACTCGATCAGCGCCGTCTCCTCGCCGCACACGTAGGCGCCGGCTCCGCGGTGCACCCAGACGTCGAGATCGACGCCCGGCCCCAGCGCGTTGTGGCCCAGATAGCCGCCGCCGCGCGCCTCGGCGATCGCGGTCTCGAGTCGGTCCGCCACGGCGTGGAACTCGCCGCGGATGTAGATATATGCGGTCTGGGCGCCGATGGCGCGGCACGCGATCGCGATGCCCTCGAGCAGCATGTGCGGATCGCGTTCCATGAGGTAGCGGTCCTTGTAGGTGCCCGGCTCGCCCTCGTCGGCGTTGACGCACAGGTAGCGCGGCCGGGGGTTGTCCCTGGGCACGAAGCCCCACTTGACGCCGGTGGCAAAACCGGCGCCGCCCATGCCGCGCAGCCCGGAGCGCTTGACCTCGTCGACGATCGCCGCCGGCTCCATGCCGCGGGCTTTCTTGAGCGATTGATAGCCGCCGGCTGCCAGATAGCTCTTCAGAGCGTGGCGTTCCGGCGTGCCCCAGTTGCGCGTGAGGAGCCGCTCACCCATCGCCGTCTCCCTGCCGCCTGCGATCGCGCGTGTCTCGCGATCAAGGAGCGCTCTGCAGCGCTGCCGTCGCCTTCTCGAGGGTCAGGTTCTCGACGAATGCGCCGTCGATCTGCATCACCGGCGCGGTGCCGCAGGAGCCCAGGCACTCGACCTCGCGCACGGTGAAGCGGCCGTCGGCCGTGGTCTCGCCCGGCCTGACGCCGAGCTCGCGGCAGACCGCGTCGAGCAACTCGCTGCCGCCGCAGAGATGGCACGACAGGTTGGTGCAGATCTCGACCAGGTGCCTGCCCTCGGGCCGCAGCTTGAACATCGTGTACCAGGTCGCCACTTCTTGGACCCGGACCGCCGGCACGCCCAGCGCTCCCGCCACCATGCCGATCGCCGCCTCATCGAGGGCGCCGAGCTCGCGCTGCGCCGCCTGCAGGGTCGGCAGCAGCGCCGCCGCCCGCGTCGGGTAGCGTTCGCACAGCCGCTCGATCTCCTGCTCGAGCCGGGGGCTCAAGGTCGGGGCCATGATCCTCCGCCTCCCCGCGGTGTCCGCCGGCGGCCCGCCCTTCGCCGCGGTGGCCGTCGTCAGGCACGCTAGGAGAGCCGCGCGAAGGTGTCAACGGCAGTTGTCGATGGACGAGCTGCCGTCGGCGGCGATCTCGATATCGCAGGTCTCGGCGTCGCCACCGACCACGTGGGTGAGGATGGTCCCGCTGCCGCTGCCGTCGGAGTTGTAGTGGACGGCCCCCTCCTGATCGACGGGTTGCTCGGTGCTGGCGTCGTCGTACCACCAGCGCTGGTCATAGGAGCCGTCGCTGGCGATATCCTGTTCGACCTTGAGCGTCGATCCGTCGTCGTGAAACTGGGTATAGCCGCCGCTGCCAGCGCCGAGGCCGTCGAACCAGTAGCTCCCGCGGTAATCGGGGTCGACCTCGGTCAGGGTGTTGTCGTAGCCGAAGCTGTAGCTGTAGCTGCCTTCGAGCGCCAGCGTCACCGTCTCGTTGAGTTGCCAGTGATCGAGATAGGTGGTGGCGAGTTGCGTCACCGTTCCGTCGAGGTCAGCGCGATTGTTGACGATCCAGTCCGGATTTTGGGGTGTGGCCGGATCGTCGAAGGTGACGGTGCCGTTGAAGCGATTGTCCCGCTCGTAGATGCCGTCGACCTGGTAGTTGCCCTCGGCCAGGCTCCAGGATTCGCTGGCGTAGGTCGCACCACCGCCAACATCTCGATATTCCCCAGAAAAGGAATCGCCGGCATCAGAGGCACCGGTATAGACAGTGGTGTTCGGAGCCTCGGGGTCGGGCTGGTAGCTGAACTGCCAGATGACCTGGTGACCATCGCGATAGAGGTAGGTGGTGGTGTAGTGGCCGCTGTCGTCCAGATCCATCTCGCCCACGGTGTGGATGGTCTCGATCTCGCCCCCGCTGACGCAGCGCTCGAGCCGCTCGAAGTCGCCCGAGAAGCGATTGTAGGTATCGACCTCGGTGACCCATTGCGTGCACGGTCCGCTGCTCTCGCTTCCATCCTCCAGCGACTTGGCGTCGATCGACGGGATACGGCGGATGCTGGCCCCGCCGATCGGGTTGAGAGACGGGACTGCCAGACCGAAATCGCGGACATCTGGCACGCCGCCATCGCAGGCGACGAGGAGCGCTGCCGCGCTCAGAAACGCCACTGTCAGGAACCTGCTACGCATCTTGCCACTCGTCATACCGCAACCGAGAACACCGTCGCAAGCCGTCGGTTTTTTCTCCAACATGCCAGAGTCGGGCCAGATCGCTGCAGATTTCGATCTGCACGATTTTACGAATAAAGTCATCCTGCAACGATGGCGTGACAGGATCTTCCGGCGGCTGAGATCAACCACTCTGGCCGAAATGATCCATTTATTACATAATAGACGCGCGACACTTGGCGAGAATGGCTCAAGACGAGCGCGGGAACACCGTTTGCTTCTGCATCATTCCGGTATGGTCATGCGCAACACAACCGCGCTGATAGCCGCGCTCCTGGCGACCCCGATTGCCCTGGCCGGGGAGGCCGATGATCTGCTGCTGGGTGAGGAGCCCTCCGAACCGGTGCGCGCCGTGGCCTTGCCGGTGAGCCTCAAACCCGCCGACAGCGTGGTCCTCACCGGCGAGGAGTTGCTGCGGCGCGGTTACCGGACGCTGGGCGAGGCGCTGGCCGACGTGGTCGGGGTCGAGGTGCAGAACAGCAGCCGCGGCCGGCGCTACGGCATGCGCGGCATCCCGGACGGCGTGGCTCTGGTGATAGACGGCGTTCCGGTCTGGGTGGCGGGAGAGCGCGACCGGATCGACGTCGACGAGGCGATCGATCTAGCGGACGTCGAGAGGGTCGAGGTGGCGCGCGGCCCGGTCTCGGCGATCAACGGCGTGGGCGCGCTCTCGGGGGTGGTGCGGGTCACCACCCGCCGCCCCGGGCTGACCGGCGGGCAGCTTCAGATCGGCACGACGCACCTCGGCGAGCGGGACGTGCGCGGGGCCGCGTCGCTGCGGCACGGAGCGCTGGCCCTGCGCGCGGCGCTGGCGCACCAGCAGGGGGTGAGCGGGACGTGGCGGCTCGATCGCGTGCCGACGCGGTTCATTCGCATCGGACGCGCGATCGTGCCGGCCACCAAGCGCGATGTCGAGATCGCTGCCGACGAGGACACCTCGACCCAGGGGCGGTTGACGGCGGCCGCGGGCGAGCTGCAGCTCGACGCCAGCATCGCGCGCACCGATCTGCACACTCCTATCTCCAGCTTCAGCCACGCGCTGCTGGACCCGGGGCCGCAGCAGCGCCGGTTGTGCGAGCGCCAGCGGCTGCGGCTGGCCTGGCAGCGCGCGCTGGGACCGGCCAGCGTCGACCTCGCGGTCTACACGGCGCACCAGCTTCGCACCGAGGTCATCGCGCTCTATCCGCGCGGTGGGCTGTTCCCCACGGGCGGCAGCATCGAGCTGGACGGCGAAAGCGCCACCGGTGGCGCGCTGCTGCGCGCCGACGTGTCCGTTGCGCGCGGCCACCGCCTGATCCTGGGCGGTTTTGGCGATCTGACGCGCGACCATACCCACACCGCTGCCGTCGATCCGATGGACGGCCAGCGCTACTCCCGGCTGGTCGAGCTGGACGAGCTCGATGCCACGGCGACGGCCACCGCCGAGTACCAGGGCGACTTTGGCCATGGCCTGCACGCCAGCGCGGGCGCCGCCGTTGAATGGCGCACCGGCTACAGCGCTGCCGTGGTACCTCGCGCCGCCCTCGTCTATCTGCCGCTGCCGGCGCTCTCGCTCCGGCTCTCCTATGCCGAGGGCTCGCGCGCGCCCGATCGCTACGATCTGGCGGCGCTGACCCAGGCGGTGGTCGCCGGCCGGGTCGAGGGCGCGGGCGACAGCAGCGGGCTGCGGCCGGAGCACACGCGGACCGGCGAGCTGGCGGCCCGCTACGAGCCCTCGCCGCAGTTGCAGGCCGAGGTCGATGCCTACCTGACCCGCCACGAGGACGCGATCGAGGCCCAGATCGTGGGCGATCGGCTGGCGCCGCAGAACCTGCCGCCGCGCCTGGTCGTCGGCGGTGAGGCGAGCGCGTCGGTCGAGGCCTGGCCGCGGCTGTTGCGGTTTAACGCGGCCGGGGCAGTCGGCCGCACCGTCGACGGACCGGTGCTCGAGAACCGGTTGCTGACCCTGCTCGCCGGCGCCACCGTGACCCCGCTGGCCGGCCTGGAGCTCGGCGCTCGCGGTCGGGTGGGTCTGCACGAGGGGCGCTCGACGGAGACCAGCTCCTCCGCGGTGGTGGATCTCTTCGCCTCGTATCAGCTTCTCGACGGCGCGCTCGTCGTCACCGCGGCCGCGCGCAATCTCAATGGCGGAT
>JAFGSX010000557.1 GCA_016934455.1 Deltaproteobacteria bacterium | reverse complement strand
GCTGGGAAACCGCTGCCCGCTGCGTCTCGGCCGCGGCCAGACGCCGGACAATGGTCTCGCGCTCGAGATCAAGATCAACCTCGCGCCCGCACCTTGACGCGCCTGCCGTCGGTTGCACGGGCTCACGATTCCCGGTATCTGTCGTCGCGAAACCGAGGTCTCGCGACGATGTCGACAGCGCTCGAGCCACCCGCGCCCATCGCGCCTGACCGGCCGTCGCCGCCGATCAACCGCATCGCGCCGGCGCGCGGCTGGATCCCGCTCGGACTGCGCCAGCTCTGGGACTACCGCGAGCTACTCTACTTTTTGGCCTGGCGCGATATCTCGGTCCGCTACAAGCAGACCGTGCTGGGGGCGGCCTGGGCCATCATCCAGCCGCTGTTCGCGATGGTCGTCTTCACGCTCTTCTTCGGCCGTTTGGCCCGGGTCCCGTCCGACGGTGTGCCCTACCCCGTCTTCAGCTACTGCGCGCTCTTACCGTGGACCTTTTTTGCGACCGCACTCACCACCTCGTCCAACAGCCTGGTCGGCAGCTCGAACCTGATCACCAAGATCTACTTTCCACGCCTCCTCATCCCGCTGGCCAGCGTCGTGCCAGGGCTGGTCGACTTCGCCATCGCATTTGTGGTGCTGATCGGCATGATGCTCTGGTACGGCATCGCGCCGACCTTAGACGTCGTCTGGCTGCCCTGCTTTCTGTTGCTGGCGCTGGTCACCGCGCTGGCGGTCGGCCTCTGGCTGTCGGCGCTCAACGTCGAGTACCGCGACATCCGCTACACGCTCACCTTCCTGGTGCAGCTTTGGATGTTCGCCTCACCCGTCGTCTACCCGACGAGCATGGTGCCGGAGCGCTGGCGCGCGCTGTACGGCCTAAACCCGATGACCGGGGTGATCGAGGGCTTTCGCTGGGCGCTGCTGGGCACCGGCACCGCGCCCGGGCTCTTCACCGCGGTCTCGGTCGCGGTGACCCTGCTGCTGCTGGTCAGCGGCGCCTACTATTTCAAGCGGATGGAGCGCTCCTTTGCCGACATCGTTTGACAGACCGTGCGCCGCGCACAAGCGCATCGCGGAGGCCGCGTGAGCGACGCCGCCATCAGCGTGCGCGGCCTCGGCAAGCGCTACCGCATCGGCGCCCGGGTCGGCCAGTACAAGAGGCTCACCGAGACCGTGACCGACCTGTTCGCGGCGCCATTCCGCCGCCTCGCGCGCATCGGCCGGGCGGCACCGGCGGAGGAGACGATCTGGGCGCTGCGAGACGTCAGCTTCGACGTCGAGCCGGGCGAGGTGATCGGCGTCATCGGCCGCAACGGCGCCGGCAAGAGCACGCTGCTCAAGGTGCTCAGCCGGATCACCGAGCCGACCGCGGGCGAGGCCCTCATCCGCGGCCGGGTCGGATCGCTGCTCGAGGTGGGCACCGGCTTCCACCCCGAGCTGACCGGCCGCGAGAACATCTTTCTCAACGGCGCCATCCTCGGCATGCGCAAGAAGGAGATCGAGCGCAAGTTCGACGAGATCCTGGATTTTGCCGAGATCGAGAAGTTCGTCGACACCCCGGTCAAGCGCTACTCCAGCGGCATGTACGTGCGGCTCGCGTTCGCGGTGGCAGCGCACCTGGAGACCGACATCCTGTTCGTCGACGAAGTGCTGGCCGTCGGCGACGCCCAGTTCCAGAAGAAGTGCCTGGGCAAGATGGGGACGATCTCGACGCAGGGGCGCACGGTGGTCCTGGTCAGCCACAATCTCGCGTCGATCCGGGCGCTGTCCAACCGCTGCCTCCTGCTGAACCAGGGACGGGTCGAGGAGTTTGGCGACACCGGCAGGGTCGTCACGCGATACAGCCAGATGCTGGGCGGCCTGTCGCGACCGGACCCCAGCGACCTCGAGCCCTATCGGCGATCGCCCGTCGGCGATGCCCCGGTCCGGTTCGTCTCCATCGCCGTGCGCAGCGCAACCGGGGCAGCCGTAGATTTTCCGATGGCCAGCGATATCACGATCGTCATGGAGATCGATGCCGCGCGATCGCTGCGGGAGATCACGATCGCGATCGCGATCAAAAACGCCGACGGCCTCCGAGTCGCGCTGCTGTTTACCGGCGACTCCGGGCGCAAGATCGAGTTGCCGGCCGGGCGCTCGATCGTCGAGACGACCATCAAGCGCGCCCCGATGGCGCCCGGGCTCTACTCGATCGACGCCGGCCTCAACCGCTCCACGCGCGACGTCGCGTACGACGTCATCCTGGACCTCCCGCTGTTCGAGATCTCTAACCCACCCGGGCGCGATAGCTCCGTTGGCGAGTGGCTCGACCGTCCCTGGGGCGTGGTCCACCTCGACAACGTCGAATGGCAGATCCTGCCAAAGCCGGACGCCCGATGAAGCGATCGCCGCCATCGATCTCCAACCGCCTGCGGCCGTCGCTCTTGAGCTCGCGCTATCTCGTGCTGTCGCGCCTGCGGCAGGCCCTCGAGCAGGCGGTCGCCGAGCAAGTGCTGGTGTCGCCAACCCCGTCGGTGGTCGATCTCGGATGCGGCGATCGACCCTACCAGCCGATCTTCGCCGCCCGCGGTGCCAGCTACATCGGCGCCGACCTGGCGCCGAACCGCCGGGCCGATGTCTTCATCGATGAGAGCGGCCGGACACCGCTCGGCGACGGCTGTGCCGACATCGTTCTCTCGACGCAGGTACTGGAGCACGTGGCCTCGCCGACGCAATACCTGCAGGAGTGCGCGCGCCTGCTTCAACCGGCGGGCGTGCTGCTGGTGACGACTCACGGATATTGGGCCTACCATCCCTCACCCAGTGATCTGTGGCGCTGGACAGGGGAGGGGCTGGCCCTGCTATTGCGACAATCTGGCTTCGAAGTACAAAAACTGACCGGGATCCTGGGCACCGGCGCGGCGGCCCTGCAGTTGCTGCAGGATGCGACGCTGCCGTTGCTGCCGCGGCTGGCGCGGCGGCTGGTCACCCCCGTCTTTCAGACCGGGATGTGGATGCTCGACCGCACGTCGACGGCGGAGCAGCGCGTGCACGACGCCCTGGTCTACCTCGCGGTCGCAATCAAAAAGTGAGCGGATGCACATGCCGGAGCGCAGTCAGATCTCGCGTTACTACGACGACCGTCAGCAGCATTTGCTCGCGGACTACGTGCACTCGAATCCGCGGACGGCATCTGCCATACGCCATGCGCTGTCGCAGCTCCCGGCGTCGACGTCATCGATACTCGATATCGGCTGCGGTATCGGCTGGTCGACCCACGAATTGGCACGCCGCCGACCGCGCGCTACCGCGATCGGGGTCGATCTGAGCCCGCAGGCGGTGGCTACCGCAAACCGGCTGTTCGGCAGCGATGCGATCCGATTTCTCGTCGCTGACGCCCGCATGGCCGACCAGGTGCCGGCCGGCCTCTTTTCCTTTGTCGCTCTCCTCGACGTCTACGAGCACATCCCGGTCGCCGACCGACCTGCCCTGCATCGGTTGCTGCGCGATCGGCTCGCCCCGGACGGGACGGTCGTGGTGACCTGCCCGACGCCCGAGCATCAGGCATTCCTGCGCAGGCAACTGCCGGACAGCCTGCAACCCGTCGACGAGGACGTCGACGAGGCGGCGCTCTGGCTGCTGGCCCGCGATCTCGGCGGCGACCTCGTGCAGTGCAACGTTCGCGAGATCTGGCCGGACGTGCGCTATCTGCACGCGACCGTGAGCCGATCACCGCAGCGGACGAGGAGGCGACCGGGCGTCCGCCTCGACGGCGCGCTCGAGAGCGTTCGCCAGCGCGCACGGCGCGTGGAGCGCCGGTTGCAGGTGGCGGTCACCGCCCACGGCTACCTGTTACCGCGGCGACCGGATCGGCCGACCATCGTCGTGGTCGCTCCCAACGAGTACTCGTACAGCGAGACGTTCATCCGGTCGCACATGGAGCGGCTGCCCTTCTCGGTGCGCTTCCAGTACGGTGGCAATTTTCCGATCTCGTGGGAGGATGGCAGCCCGATCATGCCGGGCTTGGCGGTGACGCGCTGGCGACTGTCGCGGGCCGTCGAGACCGGTCTGCGACTGCCGGACCGCAGCATCGCGAGCGAATGCCTGGCCCGGGCCTGGCGGCGCCGCGGCGTCTCGGCCGTGCTCGCCGAGTACGGGACCACCGGCGCCGACCTGCTGGCGGCCTGTCGTCGCGCCGGTCTGCCGCTGCTCGTCCACTTCCACGGCTTCGACGCGCACCACCGACCGACGCTCGAGCGGTACGCTGCGGGCTATCGCGCGATGTTCGAGTACGCCTCGGCCGTGTTCGTCGTCTCCAGCGAGATGTATCGACAGGTGATCGCGCTCGGAGCCGACCGCGAGCGCGTCGTCTTGAATCCTTGCGGGGTCGACCTCGATCTCTTCCGACCGCCGACGACTCCGGACCGCCGGGCCACCTTTTTGGCCGTCGGCCGGTTCGTCGAGAAAAAAGCGCCGCACCTGACGTTGCTGGCCTTTGCCGGCGCGCACAAGGTGCACCCCGAATGCCGGCTGGCCATGATCGGAGACGGACCGCTGCTCGGCTCCTGCCGTGCGCTCGCCACGTCGCTGGGCATCGCCGCGAGCGTCGACTTCTTGAGGCCGCAGCCGCCGCCCGAGGTCGCGCGGTGGATGCAGAGGAGCCTGGCCTTCGTGCAGCACTCGGTCCACGCCCAAGACGGCGACTGCGAGGGATCGCCGGTCGCCGTCGCCGAGGCGCAGGCCTGCGGGTTGCCGGTGATCGCCACCCGCCACGCCGGCATCCAGGACGAGGTGGCGGACGGTCAAACCGGCCTGCTTTGCGACGAACTCGATATCGAGAGCATGCAGCGCCACATGATCGCGGTCCTCGATGACCGACAGCTCGCGGTGCAGCTCGGCTCGGCCGCGCGGGAGCGGGCGGTGGCCTGTTTTCGCAACACCGTCCACATCGAGCGAATTGCGCGCGCGCTGGACTGCGCCATGGCCGGGCGCCCGCTCGATCGCCAGTTGCTGACCCCCGCGCTCACCCCGGTTTGACCGCATCGACGATGATCGACGTATAGCGCAACCGCCCCCCCGCATTGCGCGGATCCGAGTCGCGCGAACGCCGGATGGGTCCGTGCGCTGGGTCCAGGCGGCGAGCGTTGAACCGGCCAGCCTCGTCGAAGTACTCGAGCAACTCGACCGCAAAGCCGGCGTCGGTCAAGAGACCCGTCAGCGTGCGGAATGTGAACAGCACACGGTGGTCGCAGGCGCCCGGCCCGTCGCCTCCCGGACGGACCTGTCGCCGATAGGCCGGATCGGGGTGCAGACCGTCCGGGACCGCCAGCCGCAGGCAGCCGCCCGGCCGCAGATAGCGGTGGCAGAGGCGAGCGGCGCGCAGACCGTCGTCGGCGCTGAGGTGCTCCCATACGTGCTCCGCCAACATGGCGTCTACGCTGTCGGGTTCGAACCAGCGTCGCCACGATCGCTCGTCGAGCAGGTCGAGAGTGTCGATGTCGGTCTCGATCCAGCCCGGCACCTTGAGTCCACCAGCTCCCAGCACGATGCGCAGCGGGTGCGCGCGCCGCACCGAGCTGGCCAGCCGCGCCATCCGGAAACGGCGTCGGAACCGCGTCAGCCAGCGGTAGCCGGGAGCAACTCGCAGCGCCGCGCGCGCCGCGCGCCAGCCGGTCAAGATCGCCGATCCACGCATCATCCACCCCGGCTACCGTTTCTGGCCCACGACGACGATGTACGGCGAGGCCAACTGCGAGGGAGCCGGCCTGACGACCCGATTGCCGAGGTAGTTGAGCGACCGCACCAGCCACCTAAGTGCCAGCGCGCGCTGCTCGATGCTCTCGAGCCAGACGTTGAACATGCCGCAGTACTCGGCGCTCAGCACGCGCAGCCCGCAGCGCTCGAAACAGGTCCGCAGAAACGAGAGATCCATGCAACGCCGGTTATGCGCGCGCAGCAGCGGCCGATCGAAACAGGCCTGCAGCAATCCGTTGAGGCCGCGAAAATTGGGGAGCTGGATGACGACGTGACCGCCGCGGCGCGCCAGTCGCGCGTGGGCGGCGACGACGGCCTCGGTGTCGGCGAAATGCTCGATAAAACCCGATGAAAAGACCAGTTCGAACAGGTGCCGCGGTTTCCAGCAAAACAGGTCGCCTTCGATCAGCTCGATGCTGTCCGCCACACCGTTGTGGGCGCACAGCGCGGATACCGCCTCGCGATCGATGTACGAGTCGAGCAGCGTGGCGCGGCAGCCGAGCCTGGTTCGGGCGAAGATACTGTAATAACCGGGGAATCCACCGACCTCGATAAACGAACGGCGCCTGCCGGTCGGTGCGCAGCGCCGCAGGACGTCGCAGCCGGGCATCGAGCCGTCGACCGTGCGCAGCAACCGGTGGCCGTGCGCAGCCCAGTAGCCCCGCCAGAAGGTGTCCGTGGTCAGCCGATCGCGCCCGGCGCGGCCGGCTCCGGCCACCGCAGCCGCGTCAGCGTGCAGCATGCCCGCCTCCGCTCCAGCGCGTCAGCAGCTCCCGGCCCCGCCGGCGCAGTCTGTCGGTCAGCGGGGCGCGCCGCACGCGTCGGTAAAAGGCGGCCATCCCACGCACCGCGGCCCGCTCCTCACGCACCTGCGCCGGCCAGCGACTGACCATGGTCGGGGCGAGGTCGACCTCGTAGTCGGCCGTCGCACAACAGTGTATGCCGCTCCCGTCGTGGCCGACGTTCTTGGAGAAAGCGCGCGCCGGATGCAGGCAGAGACCGCTGCGCAGGAAGACGCTGGCGTACCAGCGTATCGCCCACGAGTCGGAGCGGCCCGCGGCCTGCTCGCACAGCATGTCGAAGAAGCCCGCCGACCCGCGCACGTCGAACTGGTAGCGCCGGAGGTGGCCGGACAGCCGCCTCAGCAAGGCCGCCGAGTCGCTCTCGAAATGCAGCCACGCGCGCTGCCACGTCGCCCAGCCCCAGCACGAGGTCGCGCGATAGAAGAATGTCTCGGGCAGGTCGCGCCGGACCGGAAACATGTACGCCGAGACGTGCATGACGCGTTCGACATCGCGGTAGCGGCCGAGCGCGGCATTGAGAAAAACCAGAAAATGGGGAGCCAGCAGCAGGTCGTCCTCGACCACGATGGCCGAGCCGTAGCGCGCGCAGAGCTGGCTCACACCGTCGACGACCGAGGCCGCCAGCCCCAGGTTGCGCTCGCGCTCGACGATCTCGACCCGGCGGCACCAGCGCTGCTCGCGCACCACCGCCCGCACGGCCGCGACCGCGGCCCGGTCGTCGTCGCAGCGCGCTCCGTCGCAGAAGATGAACAGCGAGCTCGCGTCCGCGCCGAGACAGCGCTGGAGGCTGCGCAGCGCATTCCTGGCGTGCAGCGGTCGTCGGTAGGCGAAAAAGGCGATGGGCGCGAGCGCACCGTTCATGGCTTCACCCGCCGCTCGCACTCCTGCTTGAGCAACGCCGTCATGGTCGTGGCGTCGAGCGCGACCGTCGCCATGGCGCCTCCTCGGTCAGCGGCGGAGATACTGGCTGAGCCAGCCGAGCACCGTCTTGTGCCACAGGTAGCTGTTGGCCGGCTTGAGCACCCAGTGGTTCTCGTCCGGGTAGTAGAGCAGCCGGGACGGGATGCCGCGCCGCTGCAGCGCGTTGAAGGCGCCCAGGCCGCCGGTGTCGACGACCCTGAAGTCGAGCGCGCCGTGCACCACCAGCATCGGCGTCTTCCACTTGGCGACGTGGTCGACCGGATTGTGCTTGCTGTACCCGTCCGGGTTTTCCCACGGCGTGCCGCGGTGCTCCCACTCGGGAAACCACAGCTCGTCGGTGGCGAAGTAGGCATACTTCTCGTCCAGGTTGCCGTCGTGGGCGACCAGGCACCGGAAGCGATCGGTCTGCCCGGCCATCCAGTAGATCATGTAGGCGCCGTAGGAGGCGCCGAGAGCGCAACTGCGGCGACCGTCGAGAAAGCCGTACCTTGCGATCGCGGCGTCGAGCCCCTTGATCAGATCCTCGTAGGGCGCGCCGCCCCAGTCGTCGCGGATGGCATCCTGAAATTTCTGGCCATAGCCGGTCGAGCCGTGGAAGTCGATCGCGACCGCGGCATAACCGGCGCCGGCGTAGATCTGCGGGTTCCAGCGGTAGTGCCAGTGGTTACCAAACGAGCCCTGCGGCCCGCCGTGGACGAGCAGCGCGATCGGATACTTGGAGCGGCTGTTGAAATCGACGGGCTTGACCAGGTAACCGTAGACCTTGTCGCCCTTGGCGCCGACAAAGCTGAACTGCTCGGGCGCTCCGAGCTTGATGCTCTTGAGCCGCTCGGCGTTGACATGGGTGACGGCCCGCAGGTCGCTGCCGTCGAGCTTGACCGAGAAGATCTCGTCGGGAGCGATCAGCGTATCCTGCAGAAAGACCAGCCGATCGGCGGCCAGCTTGGGCATGTCGTTGGTACCTTGCTCGACCAGCGTCTTGACGCTGCCCGTGGTCACGTCTACCGAGTAGATCGAGACCTGACCGAGGTTCTCGGCGGTGGTGAACAGCGTCTTGCCGTCCTTGGACCAGACCAGGCCGCTGGCCGAGCGGTCCCAGCCCTCGGCCAGGGTGCGCATCTTGCCGCTCCTGACGTCGAGCAGCCGCAGCTTGAACTGGTCGGACTCGTAGCCGGGCCTGGTCATGGCGAGGTAAGCGACCGTGCTGCCGTCGGGCGAGAACGCGGGCTGGGTGTCCCACGCCTTGTTGGCACAGGTCAGGCACTGCGCTTTCTGCGAGCCGTCTAGCGACACCCGGTACAGGTTGTGATCGGTCGACCAGGCCTCCTCCCGGCCGGCGACGCGCGCGCTGTAGACCAGCCACTTGGAGTCGGGTGCGATCGCGAGCTCCTCGACCCCGCCCCAGGGCTTGGACGGACAATCGGCGTCGACGCCCGTCATCAGATCGCGCGGTTCTGCCGCCTTGCCGGAGGCGCCCTGCTGCCACACGAACAGGTGGCGCCGCTTGCCGTCGCTCCAGGTGTCCCAGCGCCGCACGAACAGCCGATTGAAGAGCTTGCCCGACGCCAGCCGCTTCGCGAGCACCTCGTCGCGCCGCACCGTGCAGCCCAGATCCTTGCAATCGGGGTAGACGGAAAGGGCGACCACGAAGCGGCCGTCCGGGGCCAGCACGAAATCCTCGACCTCGATCGCAAACGCGGTGACCTGGACCGCCTCGCCGCCGCCGGTGTCGATGCGCCAGATCTGACTCGACCCGGAGCGCATCGACAGGAAGTAGAGCGTCTTGCCGTCGGGCGACCAGCGCGGGCATTGATCGGCGGCCGGGTGCGTGGTCAGCCGGCGGTGCTCGCGGCCGTCGAGGCGCACGCTCCAGATGTCGTACTGCCCCTTGTTGCCGACGAAATCGGTGCTGCCGACGACAAAGGCGATCCGATCGCCGGCGGGCGCCACCTGCACGTCGGCCAACCGCTCCATCTCCCACATGTCCCGCACGTCGAACGGGTGCGTTCCGGTCGGGTGAAAACCCTCGCCCGTGATCCAGCTCCGCTCGTCGGGAGCGCCCGGCTTGTTGGCCTGCCCGAGGGCCAGGGAACCGATCAGCGAGCAGCCGAGCACCGCGGCCTTGGTCGTCAAACGCATGGTCCTCTCCTCGAAAAAGTGCCCCTCGTCGGGGCGCGAGCCGTTGCCATCTGAGCACATTTTGGCGCACCGGTCGACGCTGGTGCACCATTCTGGTGCGCCCGGCGCGCGCGCTTCCGCAACCGCGTCGGCGACCAAACGCCATGCAATTCCACCGCATTCGGCGCCTCCGCGAGCGTGGCACGAAACTGGCTCTAGCGACGGGTGTGCGGCGAGCGAGAGGCCGCGCCAGGCCACCAGGAGGCCCCACCATGACGAACGAGAACAACCAGCGCTGCTTCGATCCGAGCCAGATCGAGATCGACCACCTGATGCCCGGCGCCGACGTCATTCACGTCGGCAGCGAGCAGATCGCGCTCGGCTTCCCCGAGGAGGTGGTCAAGGCGTGGCTGCGCGCCGGCAAGCAGATCACCTGCTGGCTGGTGCCCGATGTCCGGCAGAGCCGGGGCATCGTGCAGTGGGCGTTCGAGTTCCCGCTCTACCACGCGCTGTTCGTGCAGGGGCTGTTCGGAAAAAAGCAGAAGATGACGGTGCTGACTCACGAGCGCGACTGGGCGGACCTGGTCGAATACCTGCGGCTGACCCTGCTCGGCCTGACGCGCGACGAGCTGAAGCGCGAGGGCGTGGCGCCGGGCACCATCGAGGTGCTGTGCCGCGAGGGCGAGGCGATGGCGCTCAAACACGCCGACGGCCGCATCGCGCAGGTCGAGGACTTCTTGCAGCCGCGCTTTTTCGACGCCAGGGGCGAGGTCGAGTACAACGGCCTGCGCATCAAGACCCACGGCAACAACACCTACTCGGTCTTTGCCACGGCCGACCGGCTGGAGGAGTACCGGCTCGACGTCGAGGCTGACGCCGCCCCGCCCTACAGCCAACCGCTGACGCCGGCCACCGCGCCGATGGCGCCGCAGCCATTCGAGCTGAGCATGCTGGGCACCGGCAATGGCTTCGATGTCAAGGGGCCGTGCACCAGCCAGCTTGTGCAGGCCAATGGTCGCTTCATGCTGATCGACGCCGGCCCCTACGTGCGTACCCTGCTCAGCCACGCCGGGGTCAGCCTGGACCAGGTGAGCGCGCTGGTGATCACCCACGCCCACGAGGACCACGCGGCCGGCCTGTCGGCGCTGCTCGACCTGACCCACCGGCTCAAGCTGTTCACCACGCGCGAGACCGCTGCCATCCTGCGGCGCAAGCTGGCGCTGCTCAACCCGACCGTGGCCAGCCCCGGCACGCTGCTCGACGAGTGCTTCGACCTGGTCTGCATCGAGCCGTCAAAAGACTATGACTACTACGGGCTCAGGCTGCGCTTCCACTACACCATGCATTCGATCCCGTGTGTCGGCGTGCAGTTGGCGATGCGCGACGGCAGCGAGCTGCACAGCGCGCTCATCGTCGGCGACAACAACAGCCGCGCCAACATCGACCGCGCCAGGCAGCAGGGCGTGATCGCTCCGGCCCGCCATGAGGAGCTGACCCGGCTGTACGGCTGGCGCGGCGACCTGGTGGTGGCCGACGCCGGAGCCGGTCTGATCCACGGCGTGGCCGCCGACTTCAAGGACAACCCGTCGCGCAACGTGGTCTACGTGCACACCACCACCCTCAAGGGCGAGGAGCAGCACCGCTACACGCTGGCCGAACCCGGTCACCGCTACCCGCTGATCGGCGAGAGCAGCCGGCCAGCGGCGCTCGAGCGCGGGCTGGCGCGCAGGGCGCTGGTCGAGGCCTTTGGCGGCGCCGACAACGACTGGCTCGAGGCCATGCTCGACGCGGCCAGCGCGCACAACGTCAACCGCCACCAGATCGTGCTGCGCCGCGATGACACCGGCCAGGACCTGTTCGTCGCCATCTCGGGCGAGCTGGGTGTGATGGTCGCCGACGACGACGGCGCCCGCAAGGTGGCCACGCTGCACGCGGGCGAGATCTTCGGCGAGATGGCCGCCATCAAGGGTGCGCCGCGCTCGGCCTCGGTGGTGGCGGAGACGCCGGCGCGCCTGCTGCGGGTGCCGGGGGAGGTCTTCTTCCGCTTCGCCGCCGAGACCCGGCTGCTGGCGTCTCTTCCCGAGCTGTGGGCCAAGCGCCGCGACCTGGAGCGGGTCGGCTTCTTGGCGCGCGCCTCGGTCACCGCGCGCAACCAGCTCGCGCGGCAGGCGGTGCGCCGCACCATCCAGCCCGGCGCCACCCTGATCCGCGAGGGCTCGCGCTCCAACGCGGTGTTCGTCCTCGTCGCCGGCCGGGTGCAGGTCTACAAGGGCGACGCACCGCTGCTGGTCAACGGCGCGCCGATCATCGTAAACGCCGGATCGCTGATCGGCGAGACCGCCCCCTTTCTCAGGCAGGCGCGCAACGCCTCGATCGTCACCCTCGACGAGTGCGAGGTGCTGGCCATCCCGGGCAACGAATTCAAACAGATCATCGAGCGCTCGCCGCAGCTCTTCTGCAACATCTCGCAGGTGGTGCGACAACGACAAGCCGCGTGAGGCAACCATGAAGATCGATCTCACCCCGCGGGTGGTCGGAGATGGCAGCGTCGCTCTCGACTGGCGCGCCGACCGCGCGGCGCAGCGCTGGACCCTGCTCATCGTGCGCACCGGAAGCGTGCCCGGCTACACCGCGCTGCACCTGAGCGCCGACAGCGCGCGCTACCAGATCAACAACCTGAGCCGTCACCAGCGCTACCTGTTCGCCGTGCTCGGCCACATCGCCGGCGGGCGCGCCTGCTCGGCCTGGTGGAGCGTCACGCCGCGCACCGGCCTGGAGCCGATCGTCGACACCTCGGTTGCGCTCGAGCAGCATCTGGCCAGGCTCGAGCGCTTCACCGTGATGCCGCAGGATCGACGCCTCACCGCCTACTGGCAGCTCTCTCCCGGCTTTGTCGACCAGTTGGTGCTCGAGGTGCAGCGCGGTGAACGGATCTACCGCCGCTTCGAGCTGGAGCCCGAGGTCAATAGCCTGTCGCTCGACCACGGCCGCGGTTTGGCGCTCAAGAACGGCGAGCCGTACCGGTTGCTGCTGGGCTGCGGCTTTGCCGGCACCGTCGCCGCCAGCTCGGCGCCGGTGACCTGCACCGCAGCGCCTCAGGGAGAGGAGCGCGCCGCAAACCAGGCGTTCGACCAGCAGCACCTGATCTATCCGTTTTTGGCGCTGGGCCCCGAGGTGCAGATCTTCGAGGACGACGGCGCGCCGGCTCCGGCCGCCGTCGGGGAAGACCACCGCATCATCTGCTGCCACTGCCGGCAGCCGGTCGAGTGGGACGCCTACCGCCTGCGATGCAAGAAGTGCGGCGCCGAGTTCATCCCCAACGGCCGCGGCGCTTTTCTCGACGTGGCGCGGCTCCGCTTTGGAACCTGCCAGTGCTGCCTGCCCAAGAAGATCATCATCCAAAAACCGCACAGCGAGGAGCTGCGCTGCGCGCACTCGGGCAAGGAGCACATCCGCCTGCCCGACGCCGCCGGTTTTCTGCTGATCGAGGATTTGCCGTTCGGGCTCTGCCAGTGCTGCCGGCCGCGGCGGCCATTGACCAGGCAGGGCAAGCACATCGTCTGCAGCAGGTCCGGCGAGCAGCACCGCAACGAGCACGGGCGCTACGTGCTGGTACCGACCCAGCCGGTGTTCGACGCTGCCGCGATCGACGACCTGCTCGACGCGGGCCTGGCCGAGATCTGCGCATCCGGCGTGTCACGCGCACGCCGCTAACCGACGGAGGACGTCATGAACGAGTCATCGCACAAGGTTGGCACCATGGTCGCGGGCGAGCTGCACGTCAACTGTAGCTGTTGCCCGGTTTCGCAGACGCTGCTGGCACACCCGGCGCTCGACTCCACGCGGCTGTTCTGCCCCAACACCCACCTCACCTACCTGGATCGCGGCGACGGTCTGTTCGAGCAGGACGGCGGCCACCTGCCGCTGCAGCCGCAGGCCACGCTGCCGGTGGTCGAGGCCGAGCTGGCGGAGCCGGACGTGCTGTCCGACCGGCCGCGCAAGACCGGCGCCAAGACGCGCATCCTGCTCGAGCGGGCTACCTTTGCCTGACATCACGCACACGGAGGCAGTCATGTACGCACAGCAGATGTTCCCGCGGCAGGTCAACGGCGCCATCGTGCACCATCGCTGGGAGGTCGATGTCGACACCGCGCTGCAGGTGCAGAGCTGGAGCGGCAAGCTGCGCGAGCGGCTGAGGCGCGAGGTCGACGAGATGGCGCAGCACTTTCCGCGCTGGCTGCTGACGGTCAGCGTCGAGCGCGAGCGGGTGGTGTGCAAGCGCTGCGGCGGCATGCTGGTCTTCGACCGCGGCCTGCGCTGCGTCCTGTGCGAGACGCCCATGGCTCGCAGGCAGTTGCCGGACGCGGCCCGGCTGGCCTGGTTTGGCCTGATGCCGCCGATCGGCATCGACGGGCTGACCCGGATCCGCGACCGTCTGATCGGACGCCCGCCCGAGCAGCACGTCGTGGGCCAGCGGCCCGACATCGGCCACTATCTGCTGGTGCCGGCGCTCGCCATCTACCCGGCGGACTTTCCCGGTTACCCGGTGCGCGTCGCCTACCTGCCCGGTTTCAGCAAGATCCCCGGCATCCCGCGCGAGGGGCCGAGCCACACCTACCACATGCTGAGCAACGGCTTCATGTGCCTGTTCGCGGCCGGCGAGTGGAAGCGCGACATGACCTGCCGCAGCGTGCTGCAGCAACGCGCCTACGCCCATGTCATCAAGTTTCTCAACTACGGCAACGGCAAGCGCAACGCATTTGCCATCGTCACCTGAGGCGGAGATGCGGACCCGAGTCGAGATCACCGAGAGCTGCTGGCGGCGCGTGGTCGCCGAGCTCGACCGCGTCGCGCCCGACGAGGGCATCGCCGTGCCGCTGCTGGCGCTGACCATGCGCGATCAGGCGCGCAACCCGTGCGCCATGATCGAGCTCGACGACATCGCCCGGGCCACCATCGCGCAGCTCGTGCTGGTACCCGACGGGCAGCAGGTCAACCGCGTGGTGCGGGTCAGCGTGCTGCCGCACACCGACCAGATCGTCAACGCCGAGGTGGCGCGACTGCTCGGCCGGTTTCCGCGGTTGCGCGCCTGCGCCTACCTGCACTCGCACCCGTTCGCGATCGGATCGACCCGGCCGTCGCGCGGCCAGAGCTGTGACTACGAGGGGCACATGCTGCCGCTCTGGCGCGACAACCGGGCCGCCGGGCTGGACACCAGCTTCAGCTTCATCGCCTGCCGCGACCCGCTCGGCCGGGGCTGGCGGCTGTGCTGCTTTGCCCTCGACGGCCGCGGCGAGATCGTCGACCTGGGCTGGGCGCAGGTGGTGGCCGACCCCGACGCCAGCCGGCCGGGCCCGCTGCAGCTCGGCGTCGAGCAGCGCGATCCATTGCGCCAGGTGCTGCGCGGCTTTCGACGCGAGCTGCGGAGGCGCGGCTGGTACTGCTGCTCCGACGAGCTGTTCGACGGCTGGCAGCGCACCGTGGTGCGCATCGACGCGCAGTGGGCCGCGGCGATCCTGCTGCCGATCGACTTTCCGGACCGGGCACCGCTCTTTTTTTTGGTCGACCGGCGGCGGCGGCGCAGCACGCAGTATCATCCGCACGCGGCCGGGTCGTTGGCGCCCGAGACCTGGGCCAACGCAGTGACACAGATGAAGGGAGCAACGCATGGGAGCGAGAGAGGACTACTTTGCCCGGGTGCGACCGATCCTGGGCACTGGGCTCAGTGAGCGCACCGTGGCGGTCGAGAACCTCTCCCTCTGCAGCCGCGTGGTCGAGCTGCTGATCGGCTGCCTGCTCGAGCGCGTGATCGTGCGCGACCACCGCGCTCCGGTGACCTGGCCGCTGCCTGTGGTCTGCGCCGGGCCAGCCGCCGGTCAGCGGCCAAGCAACGCGCTGGAGCTGTTTGCCGGGCACCTGTCCTGGAAGAACAGCTTTGGCCAGGTGAGCTGGCTCGAAGACGGCGCGGCCGATCTCACGATCGACGCCCGCCCCATCCCGGCCGGTCAGCCGCCGCGGGTGGTCTGGAGCGCGGCCGAGCGCCGGGTCACCATGCATCTGGCCGAGGGCGACCTGTGGTCCTATCTCGATCTCGGCTTCGCCGTGGCGCGGCGCGCGCGCGACCTGCTGCTCGGCCGCGAGCCGTGGACCGACACCATCGCCTACCACGGCCACCGCGACTGGCCATTTGCCCGGCTCGAACGCGCCGCGGCTCCGCCGCTGCCCGCGCCCGCCGTCGACGGAGCCAGGCGCGTGCTGGTGATCGGCTGCGGCAGCGTCGGCAGCGAGGTGGTGCGCTGGCTGGCGCGCGAGCAGATCCGCTGGACCCTGGTCGACAGCAGCCAGGTCAGCATCTTCAATCCCCATCGCCAGTGGTTCGGCACCGGCGAGGTGGGCCAGCCCAAGGTCGAAGCCCTGGCGCGACGGCTGGCACCGGCGACGGTGCGCGCGCTGCGCGCCGAGATCCACGGCGACGATCTCGGGCTTCTGGAGCGACTGATCGAAGCCGACCGGCCCGACGTCGCGCTGCTGGCGACCGGCACCGGAGACCACGGGCCGCTGGCCGACCTGCTCTGGCGCAGGGGCGTGCCCCACGTCGCGGCCTGCGCCTATCCCCAGGCGCGCTTCTTCGAGGTGATGCCGGTGATACCGTCCCAGTCCACGCCCTGTCTGAGCTGCTTTCGCGGCAATCTCTATCGCGGCCTCGAGAGCAGCGCCCCCATGTCCGACGAGCTGGCGCACTTTCTCTATCGCGAGCTGAGTCCGGCCGAGCGCGACCGCGCCTACGTCGACCTGGTGGCCGAACCGGCCACGCCGATCGAGACCGGCCGCGTGGCCGAGGTGGCGGCGCGCTGCCTGGTCGAGGTGCTGGCGCGGCCAGGGCAGCGCAGCGCCTGGTTCGACCGGATGCTGCGCCAGGGCACCACCTGCCTGCTCGGCGGCAACGCGGTCGAGGTGCACGACGGCGGCGAGACCGCCTACGGCATCACCTTCCCCGGCCAGGTGATCCGGCTCGGCCTCGACGACGTGGTGGGCGCCGGCGAGCAACTGGTCTGCTCTGGCTGCGGCCGACAGCTCGACGTCAAGCACCGGCTCGAGCTGCCCGCGGCCAACGACGACATCGTCGACCTGGCGCTGATGCAGAAATGCGCCTGAGCGCGGGCGACCCGTTCGACAGCGGCGCCGCGGATCCCTTGAAAAAAACCATTGAAAAAAGCCGCGGCTCTGCTTTGTCTATGGGCCGTTTTCGGCAATCAACCGCAGTCAAGGAGAAACCATGCCGCGCAAACCGAGTGCCATGACAAAGACCCAGGTCGCCGCCGAGCTGGCCCAGACCCTCGACATCCCAAAGAAGGCCGCCGCCCTGATCTTCGAGGAGATCACCAATCTCGCCGTGCGCGAGACCAAGAAAAACGGCGTATTCCAGTTGCCGGGCATCGGCAAGCTGACCAAGGCCCAGCGCAAGGAGCGCTGGGGCCGCAACCCGGCCACCGGCGAGAAGATCAAGATCGCGGCCAAGACCGTGGTCAAGATGCGGCTGTCCAAGGCCTTCAAGGAAGCGGTCGTCAGGTAGCCGCGCCGTCAGCGCAGCTCCAGCAACTCCACCATCTCGTTTAGAGCGGTGCGCTCTCTCTCGAGTTGCTCGCGCAGCGCCGCGATCGAGGCGCGTAGCTGCTCGATCTTCTCCTCCTCGCTGGCCAGCGAGGCCACGTACTTCTGCCGCAGCTTCTGTTCCTCGCTGCTGTTGCCCAGCGCGCGCAGGTTGTCGCGCAGCCGGGCCTGGCCCTTCTCGATCTTCTGCTCGGCCTGCTCCTGCTTGTGGATGTCGGTCTCGATCTTTCGGATCTTCTCGACCTGGTCGGCGATCTTCTCCAGCGCCCGCTTGTTGTTCTCGCCGATCAGCTTCTCGTTGACAAGCTGCCGGATCGACTCGTGCGCGATACCGGCCACGTCGATGTACTCGTACTGCTCGCTGACCTCGGTCACCGGGAACGAGGTGGTCTTCTTGGCCGGCAACTGGACCTTGAAGCGCCAGAAGTGGTCGGTCACCTCGACCGGGTCCGGTGTCTGCTCCCGCACCTGGTAGCTGAAGCGGTGGTCGATGTAGGCGGTCAGCTCGCGCTCGAGCCGCGAGCCGAGCTCGTACGTGCTCACCAGGAGCTGCCGGTAGTGCTTGTACAGGTAGTTACCCGACTTGGTGACCCGCGTGTATTTCTCGCGCACGGTCTTCTGCTCGCGCTTGACGACGACCCCCAGCTCGACCGAGTAGGGGGTGATGCGCTCCTCGTCGCGGCGCATGGTGTCGAGCATGGCCTCGCCGACGTAGGTGTCGCTCTCGAACACCGTGACCGGCCCGCCCTCGAGCGTGAGCCCGGTGTTGTTCTTGATGCGAAACGCGGTCATCGGGTTCTTGTCGCGGATCTCGGGGTTGTAGAGCGCCACCCGCTCCATGTCGGTGTCGGTCTGCAAAATGGGCACCAGCGCCGAGCGCGAGCGGCCGATGTCGACCGGATGCGTGATCTCGTACGAGAACAGGTCGCCCACCTCCTGGGTGCGGGTCTGCACCTGCACCGAGGCGCGCGCGGCCTGGCCCATCGGCGGCGGCGGGGCGGGCGCGGCCATGGCCTGTGGAGCCATCGCCATCCTGGCGCGTCGCGGTGTGGCGACTCGCTCCATCTCCTCCTCGCAGGGCTGCGGCTCCATGTCGCACTCCGCGCCGAACGACTCGTCCAACATCTCGCCCGCCTCGACCACCGGCGGCGCCACCGCCGCCTCCTGCTCGACCCGCACCACAGGCCGCTGCCGGTAGCGCGGCGTGTAGAGGTCGTGGACAAACGAGATCGGCAGCCCTGCCACCAGGCTGAGCGAGACCCCCTGCCAGTCGTCCTCCGTGGTGTTGTCGACCAGCGCCCAGCCCTGCAGCAGCGGCTTCTCCGCGCTCTGGCCGGGCAGCATGATGCGGTAGCTGGTCTTCCAGACCGGCGCCTCGACCACGTAGCTCAGCGACACCTGGCGCTTGCCCTTGCCCAGCGCCTGGATGCTGAGCCGCTTGCGGTCCTTGCGCAGCCCCGAGAAGAGGATGTCGAGCAGCGCCTGCAGATCCCGGCGGATGCTCTCGTCGAGCAGCCGGTACTCGCTCACCTCGAGCAGCGGGATGCGCACCACCTTGCCCTCGTCCGCCAGCAGCGCCAGGTGCGCGTCCTTGATCACGCTCTCGTTCTCGACCCGCTCGATCTCCTCGATGCCGACCACCGCTCCCTCGACCTTGTCCTGGCCGCGCCGGATCGAGACGCGCGCGCCCTTGAGGTGGTCGAGAAAGGCCGAGATGGCGCCCTTCTCCGGGATGCTCATGGTCAGCTCGGCCAGCCGCCGCTCGAGCGGCTCCTCACCGTCGTAGCTGAGCGCGGCGAAGGTGCCGCCTCCGTAGTCCAGCGCGGTCAGGCTCTTGAGCACGTCGTTCATCTGCTGCGCCTTGAACGACAGCTCGATCTGCTGATCGCCATCCACCGCGCCGGTGCGCTGGAAGTAACCGACGCCGTGCTTGAACAGGACCACCCGCTTGATCGGTAACATGGCGCTCCCTTTCATAGGTTTTCCCTCGCTCACCCCGCGCGCCGCTCAGCGCCAGTCGACGACCGGCCAGCCGCGCCGGCGCGCGATGCGCCTGAGCCTCGGATCCGGGTGGACCGCAACCGGATGGCCAACGCGCTCGAGCATGGGCAGGTCGGTAAAGCTGTCGGTGTAAAAGAAGCTGCGCGCCAGATCGATGCCGTGCTCGGCCGCGTGACGCTCGGCGTACAGCACCTTGCCCGGGCCAAAGCAGATCGGTGTCACCACCTGGCCGGTCAGCCGGCCGTCGATCACCTGGTAGCGGGTGCAGAGCAGCCCGTCGAAGCCGAAGTGCTCGACCGCCGCCTCGGACTCGTAGAGCGAGGACGAGGTCAACAGCACGAGCTGGTGCCCCTGCTGCCGGTGCTCGGCCACCTGCCGCAGCCCTCCTGGCGCCACGCGCGGCACCACCTCGCGCCCGAACCACTCGCGCGTGCGCCGGCGCAGCGTCTCCTCGTCGAGCCCGCGCACCGTCACCAGGGCCCGGTTGAACAGCCGCTCCATGTCCAGGGCGAAAAACTTGTAGGCCAGCAGGTAGAGCGCCCCCTCCAGCGCGTGCCAGGCGCCGATGCGGCCGGCGCGCAGCTCGCTGCGGACCCAGGTCGATCCGCTGTTGACTGTGAGCAGGGTGCGGTCGAGATCGAAGAAAGCGGCGACCGGGTGAGGCGGTGTCATCGGCCCTACTTGTACCACGGCGCGGATCAATAGAAGAGGTAAACCCACCAGTTCAGGATCGGCGCACCGTCGAGAGAGCGCGCCCGGTTGCCTGGCCCCGGGAAGTTCTGGCGCCAGTAGACCAGAAACGGCCCCATGCAATCGCGCGCCATGCTCCGATACGGTGTGAAGATCGAGATCCTAAAGGTCAATGCCAGGTCGGATCCGTCCGCGCCGCTGCCCAGGCCAAAATCCTCGCAGCTACTCAGGACCGGAAAAGCGCTCGACAGATCGTAGTGCGAGCGTCCGTTGGGCATGAAGTGCACGTTGCCGCACACCGGATCGTAGGGATCGATGTCGCCGCTGCCGCTCTCGGTCTGGTAGCTGACCGAATGGTCGGTCGGGTAGACCAGGCAGGTGACGCCCATCGGGCAGTCGTACCAGCTATCGAATGCGACACCGTAGCGCTGGTCGAGCCGGTAGTTGGCAAAGCGCGTGAAGTCCCGGCTCAGCGATGGGAGCTGGTCCTCGTTCCAGGCCCCGATCGACTCGAAGCCGTGCGAAAGACTCTCGAGAAAACAACCCGGTCCCCGGGAATGGTTGAAGAAGGCGATGCGCACGCTCCTGGAACAGCTCTCCGGGATCGCGTCCGCGGCGTCGAAGCAGCCGTTGCCGGCGCAGCGATTCATAGGCATATCAAGGCGTTGACGCTGAGAGTTATAGTAAGGCTTGTACTCGAGAATCTCGGCCGCTCCGCTGTCCGGCACGTCCGCGTCGGCATAGATCCAGACCTCGTGCACCAGCCCGCGGTCGATCAGCGCGCACAGGTCGAGATGGTGGCCGGCCGCGCTCGGATCCTCGATGCCGTACCAGGCGGCGAACTGCCCGGAGAAGAGCTGCTCGTAGTCGAAGCCCCACATGCCCCGAACCGGATTCTCGCGCGGGTAGCGCGTGCTGTTGCCAAATGGCCAGTCAGCGGGCGGCGTCGCGTCGCGCAGATCCACCTCGTAGGCGAGCTGGTACTGCAGCGCGACCGGCGCCTGCGGATCGGCGTAGCCGTGGTAGCGGCTGGACTCGGCGATGATCTCGATCATGTCCAATAGCTGCGCCCGCATCTGCTCCATCGAGCGCGCGTTGACGAAGTTGAGCGCCAGCAGGCGCGGCTGCAGGAGCCGGATCTCGGCATGGTGCGCCATCAACCAGGGATCCGAGTTGGCGCGGCTCTCGCCGTTGGGCCACACCAGATCCGGCTGCACGTCGGCATCGGCGCTGCCGCCGTCGGGACCTCCCAGGTCATCCGGCGGCGACACGAAGCGAAAGCAACCGATTGCCGAACAGAGAACGGCGAGACCGAGCGCGACCGGCATTCGCATCGGTCAAGAGTATCACGTTTACGCTCGAATCCGAGGTCACGTGTGGTAGAGAGAACAGGCCCCAAGCCGGCGACGAGGTGACAGATGAACGTCAAGCTGAGTTTTCTGGGCGCGGCGCGCCAGGTGACCGGATCCAAGTACCTGCTCGAGGTCGATGGCCACCGTCTGCTCATCGACTGCGGCATGTACCAGGAGTGGAAGCTCAAGACCCGCAACTGGCAGCCGCTGCCGGTGCCGCCTGACTCGATCGACGCGGTGCTGCTGACCCACGCCCACCTCGACCACTCGGGCTGGCTGCCGCGCGCGGTCAACCAGGGTTTCAAAGGCCCGATCTACTGCACCAACGCCACCGCGGCGCTGGCGCAGATCGTGCTGCTCGACTCGGCCAAGCTGCAGGCCGAGGACACCGAGTTCAAGCGGCGCCGCCACCAGCGCGAGGGGCGCCAGGTCGACCACCCGGTGGTGCCGCTGTACGACGAGGAGGACGTCAAGCAGACGCTGCCGCTCTTTCGCCGCGTCGGGCTCGACCGGCCGGTCGAGGTGGCGCCCGGCGTGCGCGCCACCTTCTTCGAGGCCGGCCACATCCTCGGCTCGACCATGATCCAGGTCGAGGTGACCTCGGGCAACCAGCAGCGCACGCTGCTGTTCTCGGGCGACGTCGGCCGCTGGGACAAGCCGATCCTCAACGACCCCACCTCGTTTGCCGAGGCCGACTACGTGATCGTCGAGTCGACCTACGGCGACCGCCTGCACAGCGACGGCGGGGAGCTGCTCGACCTGTTCGCCAACGTCATCAACGACACCAACCAGCGCGGTGGAAACGTCGTCATCCCGTCCTTCGCCATCGGCCGCACCCAGGAGCTGCTGTACTATCTCAACGAGCTGCTGCACGGCGATCGCATCCCGAACCTGGCGGTCTTTATCGACAGCCCGATGGCGATCCGGGTCAACGACGTCTTCACCCGCCACGCCGAGCTATTCGACGACGAGACGAAAAAGCTGCTGGCCGAACAGCTCTCGCCTTTCGAGATCCCGACGCTCAAGCTCTGCCGCAGCGCGGGCGAGTCCAAGGCCATCAACCACATCCGCGGCACCGCCATCATCATCGCCGGCTCCGGCATGTGCACCGGCGGCCGCATCAAGCACCATCTCGAGCACAACATCACCCGGCCCGAGAGCACCGTCCTGTTCGTCGGTTTTCAGGCCAGCGACACCCTGGGCGGAAACATCCAGGCCGGCACCCAGGTGGTGCGCATCAACGGCCAGGAGTTCCGGGTGCGGGCGCGCATCGAGACCCTCCACGGCTTCTCGGCGCACGCCGATCGCGACGAGTTGATGCGCTGGCTCGGCTCGCTGCAGCGGCCGCCGCGCCAGGTCTTCGTCACCCACGGCGAGGACAAGACCGCGCAGTCGTTCGCGAGCCACCTGGCCGAGCGCAAGGGCTGGCGCGCGCTGGCGCCCAAGCTCGACGAGACCGTCGAGCTGAGCTGATACAAGATCGGCTTGAATCATTCCGTTGTGGGGGGCCAAGGCGACACTTTTTTCCGCCTGTGACCCTTGGAAATCACTGACGAGGGACGAGGACAAAAAAGGGTCGCCGGTTAAGGCGGGGCTCCACAACACGGTCGATTCAAGACGATGTGGGATGAGACATCTGGCGCCGCTACAGGCCGCTGTTGACGTAGACCCGGACCTCTCCCTCCGGTCCGACAGACCCGTCCCATATGCTCAGGGCGATATCGGGGATCCCGTCGCCGCTCAGGTCGCCGATCTCAGCGTCGTAGCAGTCGACGCCATTTGAAAACACCGGCGCGAATATATGCTGGACAAAGCCGCTGGCGGCCGTGTTGACATACAGAGCGACGTTCTGCAGCGAATCCAGCATGTCCGGAAAGACGAGCAGATCGAGATCGCAATCGCCGTCCGCGGTCGCCAGGACGAGCCCCTCGACCATGTCGACGCCGGAGCTGATCCCTCCGCCGCGCTGCAGCGAGCCGCTGCCGTCGTTGAAGAAGATGTCGATGTGTCCGTAATAGTCTGATCCGACGATGTCGATGTCGCCGTCCGGCTCGAGATCGCCGCCCGCCACGACGTTGAAATTGGTCCCCAGCGTGTATCCTGCGGACACCATGGCTTGTCCCTGCACTCCATGAAAGACGTCGCCCCTGGCCGGGACGTAATCCGCGATGCCGTCGCCGGTGATGTCGGCGACCACGATGGAGGTGCCGCTGGACGAGATCTGCTGCGTCACGCTGCAGCGGCCGGTCTGGTCGTTGATGCAGACATAGGTGCTGCCGGTGCAGTTGCCCGAGCAGCCGCGGCCGGTCAAGACGTCGGCAAAGCCGTCGCCGTCGACGTCGCCGATGGCGGCGTAGGATGCGTAGTGCGACGGGGGAATCGTCATCAACTGGGTGAAGTGGCCGCTCCCGTCGTTGAGCTCGATCGAAGAGGGCGTGGACCAGCCGGTGCTGACGCGGTCGAGATCCCCGTCGTTATCCAGATCGCCGAGCGCGCCGCCGTTTGTGTAGACGATGTCCAGGTCGCCGTCGCCGTCGATGTCGGCCAGCTCGATCTCGCGGGCACCGCTCTGGCTCAGAACGCTCGAATAGGCAAAGTCGTAGCAGTCGGTGCAGTCGACCGGATCGTCGATCACCGTGTTGCAGTCGTTGTCGAAGCCGTCGCACATCTCGGACGCTCCGGGGTAACACCGCGCACCGCAGCGCGCCACGTCGTCGTCGCAGTCCGCGACCGCGCAATCGAGTCCCACCCCGAACCCGTCGCCGTCGGCATCGATGCAGCAGACCGGCGGCTCCACGCACATGAGCTCGTTTTCATTGAGGCAGACATAGGTGCCGCAGCGGTGACACGGAGCGCCGAGCCGGGCCCCCAGATCCTCGCAGCCGCCGCACTCGTTGTGCACCTCGCACGAGAGCGCCGCGTCCTGGGGCTCGCGATCCAGGGCGCCGAGATCGCCGGGCGCCGTGTCGGCGCCACCGGCATCTGCCGGACCCGGGTCGCCGCCGCCGGCATCGCGCCGCAGATCGCCCGCAGCGGTGTCGGCCGGGCCCAGGTCGCCGCCGCCGGCATCGCGCCGCAGATCGCCCGCAGCGGCGTCGGCCGGGCCCAGGTCGCCGCCGCCGGCATCGCGCCGCAGATCGCCCGCAGCGG
>JAFGSX010000556.1 GCA_016934455.1 Deltaproteobacteria bacterium | reverse complement strand
TTCCCGGCCACGGCCGACGACAGGAACGCACCGCGGATGCGCCGCTGGCGGTAGAGCTGATCGAAGATCGCGGCCAGCTCGTCGGCGCCGAAGGTGTAGCGCGCGCAGTCGTTGCCGGCGCGCAGGCTGCAGTAGGCGCAGTCGCGCTCGCAGGCGCTCGACGTCAGCACCTTGAGGATCGGCGCCACGCCGCCGCCGGGCAAGGCCGCCGGATAGATCCAGTTGTCGTCGTCGCCGCGCCGCCGCTGGGAGGCGGTGCCGCCGCCGCAGGCGCAGGCCAGGTCGAACTGCGCGGCGCGCGCCAGCGCCGCGAACTTCTGGCGGCGGTTCATGGCTCGTCTCTACTGAACAAAAATACAGATCTCAAGTTCTTTCTTGGGCGTACAATGGTTCCATGCGCTGGTTCAAAGACCCCCCGTGCCTTCCGATGCAGATCACCCTGCACGACGCCGAGAGCGGCCGGCTCGAGCTGGACGAGAGCGGCTTCGACCGGCTCTGGAACGCCGGGCTGTTCACCGGCGTCGGGGCTCTCGTGACCGGGTTCGGGCTCAAGATCGCGCGCTGGACGCCGGGGCCGATGAAGCTGGCGCCGCTGGCCGTGGCCACCGCCGGCGGCGCCTCGACCGCGCTCGGCGTGATGAGCGGCCTGGCCCACCACAACATCTCCTTCGAGCGCGGCCAGGGCGTGCGGTTGCGCTGGCGCTTCGGCCGGGCGCGACCGCGAGAGCTGAGGATCGCCGCCGACCGGATCGCCGCCTTCGAGGTGGTGCACCGCTCGCGCCGCGGCGGAGCGCGCGATCTCGAGCGCGCGGAGAGCTATTACCGCCTGCTGCTCGTCACCGTCGACGGCGCGGCCATCCCGCTCGAGGAGTTTGGCACCCGCACCCAGGCCGAGCTGCGGCAGGCACTGATCGAGCAGGTGCTCGGCCGCGGCGCGCCGGTGGCCAGGCCTGGCGTCGAGCCCACAGCCGGGAGTGCGGCGAAGCGCTCGCGGACCGCATCCGGGGCCAGACGATCCGGGCGTTCGCCCAAGAAGCCGGCGGGCAAGGACCGCCGCTCGTAGAACCCGGCCTCCCGAACCTCTCGTCCTTTTTCGACCCCTCGAAAATCTGTGCCCGACCTTGGATTCCCGTGGCACCGGCGTGGTGCCATCTCCTGACAATGCAATTGTTTTTACACCGTTGCGGAGATGGCCAGAACGGCACCGGGTTTGCGTGTCCCCTCCGGGCACGGCCCGCGGAAGGCGGAGGAGAAGATGTCCAGCGGTCAGCTCCGACAGCGTGCGGAGCCTCTCTTTCACAAGCTCCGGTACTGCGTCTGGGAACTCACCCTCGCCTGCAATCTGCGCTGCGGCCACTGCGGCTCTCGAGCGGGCCGGCCGCGGCCCGACGAGCTCGATACCGCCGAGTGCTTCGACCTCGTGCGCTCGCTGGCGCGGCTCGGCTGTCAGGTCATCACGCTGTCCGGGGGCGAGCCGACGCTGCGGCGCGACTGGTATGCCATCGCGAGCGAGATCCGCGAGCGCGGCATGATCCCCAACCTGGTGACCAACGGCGTCATCGTCGACGACGCCATGGCCCGGCAGATGAGGCAGGCCGGGCTCGCCAACGTGGCGGTCAGCATCGAGGGCCCGCCCGACGTGCACGACCGGATCCGCGGCCAAGGCAGCTTCGACCTGGCCGCGCGGGCGGTGCGGGCGCTCAGGAGCGCAGGCCTGCCCGCCACCGTGATGACCACCATCAACGCGCTCAACCTGCGCCGGCTCGAGGAGACGCACGACATCGCCGTCGCCCTGGGCGCCGAGCGCTGGCGCTCGCAGCTCGGCAAGCCCATGGGCAGCATGGCCGACCACGGCGGCCTGACCATCGAGCCCGGGGATCTGCTGACGCTGCTGCCCGCGCTCTACGAGCTCTATCTGCGCGAGCAGATCGAGGTCAGCATCGGCGACTCGATCGGCTACTGCGGGCCCTTCGACTGCCAGCTACGGGCGACAAGCTGGGATGGACGGCCGCAGCGCTGGGGCGGCTGCCAGGCCGGCCTGCAGGCGATCGGCATCGAGGCCGACGGCGGGATCAAGGGCTGCCTCTCGCTGCAGGCATTCGGTGGCGCCGGCGACCCGTTTCTCGAGGGCAACGTGCGTTCGCGGTCCCTGGAATCGATCTGGATCGACCCCGACAGCTTTGCCTACAACCGCCATTTCGAGGCCGCCAGCCTGACCGGGTTCTGCCGCAAGTGCCGGCATCGCCTGCAGTGCCGAGGCGGGGCGCGCTGCATGGCAGCCGCGGTCACCGGCGGGCTGGCCGAGGATCCCTTCTGCTACTTTCGCGTCTCCGCGCTGGCAGCGCGGCGGCCGTCGTCCGTGCTGCGGCAGCAGATCGCGGCCGCGGCCTCGGTCTTCTCGCTGCTCGGTTCCGGTTGCGGCGCGCTCGAATCGGCGCAGCTCGCGGCGGGCGCCAAGATCGCGGCCGAGATCCAGTGCGACGAGGTCTGCTGCGATTGCGGCGAGGCGCTCTCCCCCGAGGTCGAGGCCGCGTGCTGCGTCGAGCCGACATCCCGCTACGGCGTGGCGGCCCCCGAGGAGGGCAATCCACCGCCGTCCGACGACGTCGATTGCGCCGACTGCGACTATGGGATTGCTCCGGAGTACGGCATCGCCATTCAGGAGGTCTGTCTTCCGATCGATCAGGCGTGCGCCGGTTTCGACTGCGAAGCCTCGTGCCTGGCCACCATGTGCGACTATGGAGACCTGCCCCCTGCCACGCCGGTCGAATGCGACGTCTGCTGCGTGTCGCCAGTGGAAAATGCGTCGCTGTACGCAGTGTCGGAACCCACCTATGGCATCGAGGCGCCCGTGAACGGCTGGCTCGAGGTGGCCCGCTTCGACCACTCCCTCAACCGGCAAGAGTCGACCGTGGTCGAGAGCTGGCAAGAGCGGCCCAGCGCCGACGGCGTCGCCTACCCGCGCGACATCTCGCTCGTCGCGGCGGGAGGCGACCCGTGGCTCACCTTTCAGAGCCTCGGATCCCACGACCACGAGGCGAGCTGCGGTTATTTCTCGCACCACGGCGGCGGCATCTGCCTTCCGGACAGCGGCACCTGCAGCGGACTGGCGCCGGTCAGCCTGGCGATCGGACCGCTCTTCTCCATGGTCAACGCCACCATTCAGGTCGCGCCGATCGCTCTCGACGTCCTCGGCCGGCTCGCCGCGCCGGCCCCGACCCCGCTGCTCGCGGTGGCGAGCTGGAGCGAGGTCTTTCAGCTCGAGGAGTTGCTCGGCGTCTGCCTCGCTCGCGATCGCGTCAGCATCGTGCAGCGCGACCCCGGCAGCGGCAGGCTGACCTCGCTGTCGCTGGGGCTGTTCGCTCCCGGCGACATCGGCTGGATCCACGCCGCGGCGCTGGCCGAAGCCCCGGCACTGCTGCTGATGCGATCGGGCGGGGAGCTCGAGCTCCACCTGGTGCAGGGCGACCGGGTCAGCCGCAGCGCTGTCCCGGCGCCGGTGGCAGCGCCGCTGGACGCGCGCGCGTTCGTGGCAGGGACCGGCGCGCCGGTGCTGGCCACCGCGCCGCTGGCGGGAGGATTCGTCGCGGTGGGCATCACGCGCTCCGACCTCCAGGGCGCAGCCGACCAGGCGGTCGACCCCCGGGCGCCGGCGCCGGAGATCGCCACCTTCAACCGGCTCGCATTTTTCACGGTCGGCTGCGGCACCGCGATCGCGCCGCGGAGATAGCGATGAAGAGGACGCGCACCCTGCTTTTGCCGTTGACCCTGGCCGCGGTCTGTAACTCGGTCTCGTGCCAGGACGACGATCTGGCGCCGCTGCGCCTTCGCGCCCGGCTCGCGGTCGACGCGAGCGGTATCGACTTCGGCGAGCTGGCGATCGGCGCCGCCACGACGTACTGGCTGGAGCTCGACAACCGCGGGCAGCTCGGCCTGACGCTCTCGAGCTCGCTCGTCGGCGCTCCGGCCGGCGTCTTCGCCGCCGACCCCGGGCAGATGTTCCTCGACGTTGGCCAGCGCCGGCCGCTCGCGATCGCCTTCGCCCCCGACCGCCCCGAGGCCTTTGCCGCCACCCTCACCGTGGCCGAGGACGGTGCGGGCGAGGCGGCGGTCGCGATCGCGCTCTCGGGACGCGGCGTCGTCCCCGACTGCGACGATCGCAACCCGTGCACCGATGACCGGTTCGACTTCGATCAGCTCCGCTGCCAGCACCTGCCCCGCGCGGGCGCGTGCGACGACGGCAGACGCTGCACCGAGGCCGACCGCTGCGTCGAGGGCATCTGCGTCGGCGCGCCGGTGGTGTGCGACGACCGGATCGACTGCACCGCAGACTCTTGCGACGAGGCCCAGGGCTGTATCGCCGTGGCCGACGACTCGCGCTGCACCAGCGACCAGGTATGCCATACCGGACGCTGCGATTTGGAGCAGGGGTGCCTGATCGAGCCGGCGGCCGAGGGCACCCCGTGCGGGCCGTTCAGTTGCCTCGAGATGTCGGTCTGCATCCAGGGGCTGTGCCGCACCGGACCCACCCCCGAAGGCATGCCGTGCGACGACGGCGACCCGTGCACCGTCGGCGACAGTTGCCGGGGAGGCCTGTGCGCGCCCGGTCCCGGCGGCGGCTTCGCCATCTCGACGCCGATCGACTTCGATCCCCACGACCCGATCAGCAGCTACTATCCGCTGGATCCGACGTCGGTGCTGGCGGTCAACGCCCCGGCCGGCGGCGGCCTCGACATCGTCTGGACCAGCGCCGCCGGCTCCCCGGCCGCCTGGAGCTACCTGCTGCGCACGCGCGTCGACGCCGACGGCACGCTGATCGGGACCGAGATCCCGGCCCAGGCCCGGTCGGCAAAGGCGGCCTTCTTCAACGACGACCTGTATCTGCTGCTGGCGGGTTGCGAGTACTGCGCGACCCGGAGCGCGCTCGGGGGGAGCTGCCTCTTCGAGCTGCGCCGGATCTCGAGCAGCGGCGGCCTGATCAACGCGGTCTGTCTAGATCAGATCGGCATGGCTCCGACCGAGCTCGCGCTCGCCGTCGATGAACGCGGTGTCTACGTGGCGCAGGTGGCGGTATCGGATCCCACGGCAGCGCCGCAGATCTGCCATTTCTGCAACGAGCCCAACCTGCCACCGGCCTTTGCCGAGCCCTGCGGCGTCCCGTAGTGAGGTGCCTGTGCGCCGGTCGCGTACCGCGGCACCGCTCCGAAATCCGGGGATTTCTCCTTGCCCAAGAGGTGGCGGTTTTGCGCTCCGATCCGGAGCGCTGCCAGGCGCTACCGATGGTGACGCCATGGTGGTACAATAAGTATCAATGTCTACGATGTCCGCCGCATAAGCACAGCAAGCCAGGAGTCTGCCATGACTCGCCTCGCAATGACCTTCAGGAGCCTCTTGCCGCTGGTCGCCCTCGCGCTGGCTTCGGCTTGCCCCGACTGCGGGACGACGCCGGTCGACGACCAAGACAGCGGACTCCACCCGGTCGACGCCGGCAGCGTCGACGTGGTGGTCGGCGAACCGGATCCCAACAACAACGGCAACGACCAGCTCGACTCCGACTGCGACGGGCTGTCCGACGCCGAGGAGTACGGCACGGTCTGGCCGTCCGGCCAGACCACCGATCCGGGCGCCACCGACAGCGACGGCGACGGCATCCGCGACGGCGTCGAGGCCGGCCGCACCTCGAGCGTCGATCCGCGCTGCGACGGGCTCTTCCAGGGTGACTCCGATCCGAGCACGCACACCGACCCGACCAACCCCGATACCGACGGCGACGGCCTGCTCGATGGCCAGGAGGATGCCAATCTCAACGGCCGCTACGACCGCATGGTCGAGAGCGATCCCAAGAACCCGGACTCGGACGGCGACGGCATCTGCGACGGCCCCAACGCCGTGCCGCCGGCCTGCACCGCCGGCCCCGATCCGACGCCCATCCCCACCAACACCGACGCCGACGGCGACGGCCTGCCCGACGCGCTCGACGCCGAGCCCAACAACCCCGACCGCGACGGCGACGGGCTGTGCGACGGCCCCAACGACGTCAGCGGCGTCTGCGTCGGCGGCGAGGACCGCAACGCCGACGGCATCCTCGATCCGGGCGAGAGCGATCCGAACCTGATCGACTCCGATCACGACGGCCTGGTGGATGGATTTGGCTACAGCGGCCACAGCGGCGAGCGCGACCACGGCACCGATCCCTCCAACTTCGACAGCGACGGCGACGGGCTCAGCGACGGTCTGGAGGTGGGCGTCACGGTCGCCCCGGACCCGGCCAGCACCAGCTTCACGGCGGACGCCGATCCCGCCACCACCACCGATCCGCTCGACCCCGATTCGGACGGCGACGGCCTGCCGGACGGGGTGGAGGACTCCAACCAGAACGGCCGCGTCGACGATGGCGAGTTCGACCCCAACAACCCGGCCGACGGCGGCAGCGATCCCACGGTGCAGGCGGCCTGCCGCACCGACCGCCTGATCCCGGTCGACCAGCACCGGGAGTGGATGCCCGATCTGCAGGTCGCCACCGCCATCCGCACGCCCGACGCCTTCTCGGAGAAGGCCCGCATCGCCAACCCGGTCGCGGGCGAGACCATGACCATCGTCGGCATTATGGGCTTTAACCCGCAGGCGGGCATCGCTTACCTGGTCTTCTTCAAGGACACCACGGGCGCCGACGCCAGCGCCGAAGAGAGCTACGGCCGCGGCCGGATCGCCGCCGCCGGCGCGCTCGGGGCGCCGGTGACCACTCCGCTCACCACCTGGGACGGCTACCCGGCGGTGCGCGCCTCGTACGACCAGGCCGGCAGCCGCGGCGTCAAGGCGCAGGCCAACCAGATCGTGCGCCAGTTCTACCCGCAGGCGAGCGAGCTGCTCGACGAGAACAACGACGTCACCCCCAGCGGCGGCTACAAGCTGCAGGCCGAGTTCGTGCGCCGTTCGGACGAGACCTCGGTGGTGCTGGTGGCGCTGATGCCGGCCGACCGCTACAGCGGCCGCGCCGTCTTCACCCTCGACGACACTGCCAACGGCACCGCGCTGGCGCAGTACCCCGACTCGATCGGCACCCAGTGCGATCGCTTCAAGTCGACCGGCTTTGCCGACGTCGACTTCCTGTGGGCGGTCGACAACTCGGGCTCGATGGGCGACGACCAGGCGGCGGTGGCGGCGGCCGGCCAGGAGATGGGCAGTATCCTGACCAGCTCGACCATGAACTGGCGGCTGGCCCTGGTCACCTCCGAGTTCTACCTGTCGACCTCGGCGGCGTGCACCAGCAGCAGCTCCAGCCCGTGCCGCAACTTCACCACCGACATCTCCGAGTTCACCGGCTGGTTCACCGAGGGCAGCCCGTCGTGGGTCACCGACAACGGCAGCGGCAGCGAGCGGACCATGGAGAGCGCGCAGCTCTTCATTTCGGGTCGCCTGCTGCCGTCGAGCACCGCCGATCCGCCGCCCGCGGACAAGCTGCGGCGCGGAGCCC
This sequence comes from Deltaproteobacteria bacterium, assembly GCA_016934455.1. GTDB lineage: Bacteria > Myxococcota > JACRCW01 > JAFGSX01 > JAFGSX01 > JAFGSX01. Next base: position 1,813 of record JAFGSX010000556.1, on the reverse strand, counting down.
ACCTGGTGGTGGTATTCATGACCGACGCCGAGGACCAGGCCAGCGGCTACAACACGGTGAGCGGGCGCCAGGCCAATATCGCCTCCTACACCAGCTTCTTCTCGGACTGGGATCCCGACCTGCCGGGCGCCCAACCGATCCTGGCCGGCGGCATCCTGTGCCCGCCCGGCGTCGCCTCCCAGGGCAGCATCGAGTGCGACCCGACCGAGCCCTACGCCGACTCGCCGGTGGTCCACACCGTCGTCACCAACCTGGGGGGAGCGATCGGCACGCTGCTCGATCCGACGACGATCCGGCCCACCATCCTGCAGATCCTGGCCAACGCCGCGGGCGCCATCAGCCCCTACGTGCTGACCAAGCCGGCCATCTCGTCGACCATCAAGGTGGCGATGGAGCAGAATTCCACGGTCGGCGCCTGCAACTGGGACGACGTGCCGCGCGACCGCCAGAACGGCTTTGACTACGACCCGTTCAGCCGCACCATCGTCTTCTACGGCGACTGCCGCCCCGACCCCAACAGAATCGACACCCGGGTCGCGGTCTCCTACCGCTACTGGATCGACCAGTCGCACGATCCGGATCCGCAGGAAGGCCCGTGCGGCATCTGCCCCACCTGCCCGGGCATCGCGCGCTGCGACATCGAGACCTGCGTCTGCATCTGCGAGCAGACCATCACCTGCGCCCCCGGCTACGCCTGGGACCAAGTGGCGTGTGACTGCGTCTGCGACGTGGCCGCGCTCAACTGCAGCGAGACGCGCGAGGCCGACCCGGTGCTGTGCGCCTGCGTCTGCAAGCCGGACTGCGGCGGCTGTCCCGGCGACTACGTCTGCCAGCCCAGCATCTGCGAGTGCATACCGCTCGGAGGTTGAGGCGACAGCTCAGCGGGCGGCGAGCGAGCTGCCGGCGATCTCGAAGAAGCGCGCCGCCGCCACCATGCCCCGGTCGAAATGCGACAGCGGCAGGTGCTCGTTGGGCGCGTGGCTGTGCTCGTCGGGGTAGCCGAATCCCATCAGCACCACGTCGACCTTGAGCGCCTGCGCCAGCGTCACCACGATCGGGATCGAGCCTCCCTCGCGCTCGAGCAGCGGCTCGCTGTCGAACGCCTCCTGCAGCGCCTGCTTGGCGGCTCCGATGGCCGGCCCGTCGGTCCGCGCCAGGTAGGGATGGCCTCCGTGCAGCCGCTCGACGCGCACCTTGACCGTGTCCGGCGCGATCTGGTTGACGTACCGCTCGAACAGGTCGCCGATCTTCTTGGGTTCCTGATCGGCCACCAGCCGCATCGAGATCTTGGCCGCCGCCTGGGCCGGGATCACGGTCTTGGCGCCCTCGCCGGTGAAACCGCCGTAGATGCCGTTGACGTCGAGCGTGGGCCGCGCCCCCAGCCGCTCGGTCGGTGTGAAGCCGGGCTCGCCGAACAGCCGGGGCGCGCCCGTGCTCCGGAGCAGATCGGAGTCGCTCTTGGCCGCGGTCTGCAGCGCCGCCCGATCGGCCGCGCCGAGCGTCCTCACGTCATCGTAGAAGCCCGGGATCAGCACCTTGCCGCTGTCGTCCTTGAGCTGGCTGATCAGACGCGCCAGCGCGATGGCCGGGTTCTCGACCACGCCGCCGTAGCTGCCAGAATGCAGATCGCTGGTCGGGCCATTGACGAACAGCTCGACGTAGCACAGGCCGCGCAGCGCGACGCAGAGGCTCGGCCGGTTGATGCCGGCCATGCCGGTGTCGCTGACCAGCACCGCGTCGCACGCCAGCTCCGACACGTGCTGCTCGAGGTACTTGTCCAGCCCCTGGCTGCCAACCTCCTCACCGCCCTCGA
>JAFGSX010000555.1 GCA_016934455.1 Deltaproteobacteria bacterium | reverse complement strand
GTTGCTGCACAACGAAAAAAGCCTCCCGCCGGCCCCCCGCCAAACAGGATCAACTGCGGTGAGCAGCGCAATGAGAACAGCGCAGGGATGGGATCGCGTCATTCCCGAGGGATCGGGACACCGTAGCGCAGCACCGGTTCGGCGATCGGGCGCGGCCGGGCCACGGCGTAGGCCGGCCGTGGCACCAGATCGATGTCGGCCGCGTATTTTGGCCTGGGCGTGTTGTCGATCGGCCGGATCGGAATCGGCGCCGCGTACTCGCAGTTGGGACAGGCGCCGAGATCGGGCTGCGCGATCGGCGCCGGCTCGCGGCTCGACGCCGGTCCCGGGGGCAGACAGCCGAGCAGGCCGAGCGCCAGCGCGGTGGCGCCCAGCGACGAGCAGATGATGCGCCGCGCCCAGCGCTCGCGCTCCTCGAAATCGATGGCATCCAGAACCCGCAGGATGCGAACTCTCATGTTGCGCTCGTCCATCGGTTCCTCCCGCTGCCGCCGTTCATGGGTATGAACGGGCCGGCGGCGGCCGCGATCTAGCGCCCGGGCGCTGACCCCCGCCGGCGGCACACCAGCTCGTTGCAGCCGTGACGCCCGTTGGCGGTCTTCAGCTCGACCAGCTCGAAGCCGCGGTCGCGCACGAATCGAAACACCTCTTCGGGGGAGGCCACCTCGAAAGGCAGGCCGCCCACCCAATCGACCGCGTCCCAGAGCACGCTCATGCCGCGGCGGCCGCGACCCCGGTAGCGCGCCGCCGGATCGCGGCCCGAGAGCACATCCGCGGCCAGCCCCTGCGCCGCGGCGAGCGTCGCGCTGCCGCCGGCGAGCAGCGCGCGACCGGGCGCGGGCAGCGCGTTGTACAGCCGCTTGACCCGCAGCCAGAGCGGCGACAGCAGCGGCTGCCGGTTGTAGACAGCGACGAACAGCAGGCCGCCGTCGGCGACCAGCGCGGTCACCTGGTCGAGCGCGCGCCACAGCTCGCCGGTGTGGTGCAGCACGCCCCAGGCGTAGACCAGGTCGAACCGGCCGAGCCCGCCGACAAAGGCGCGGTCGAGCACGTCGCCCTGCCGGATGCTCCACGACGCGTCGCCGGGAAAATGACGCTCCCGAAGCTGCTCGACGCAGGCCACCGCCCGGGGATCGCAGTCGAACGAGACCACGCTGGCGCCGAGCCGGCGCGCGGCCAGGCTGAACAGGCCGCTGCCCGCGCCGACGTCGAGAAAGCGGCGGCCGGTCAGGCTCTCGAGCTGCAGCATCTGCCGGAGCGAGTCCTCGGCGGCGGAGATGCGGTCGGGGTCGAGCCGGCGCAGGTAGCGCTGCCAGTTGGCGCCAAAGGCGAAGCGCGCGCCGCGTGCGCTCTCGACGGCGGGGTCGGCCATCGGGTCGCGCCTCGCTCAGCCGCCAGCGTGGCGCGCGGCGGCCTCGGCCGGGGTGCGATCGCGCATGCTCAGGGCTCCCGAGAAGCACTTCTGCACGCACAGGCTGCAGCCGATGCACCTGCTGGCGTCAAAGGTCGGATGCTTCTCCTCGTCCAGCGCGACCGCCAGATAACTGCAGCGCGTGCAGTTGCCGCAGCTCAGGCACAGCTCGCTCTGCGCGGTCGGTATCTGCTTGGTCGGCGTCAGCGCCATGAAGTCCGTGATCGGGTCGGGCAGCGCGCGGCCGATCAGCTCGTCGACCGACTTGAGCCCGCGCGCCTGCAGCAGGTGGCTCAGCCCGCTGTGCAGCTCGCGCACGATGCCCACGCCGTACTTCATGGCGACGGTGCAAAACTGTACGCTGCGTGCACCCAGCGCCAGGAAGTGCGCGGCCTGGCGGTAGTCCATGGGGCCGCCGTTGCCCGACACCACCACGCCCAGGTGCGCCACCGAGGCCAGCGTCAGGTTGCTGATCGGCGCCGCGCCCTGGCCGCTCATCCCGACCAGGATGCCCTCGTCCCAGGCGGCCTTGTGGCCCGGCCGGAAGAACAGCGTCGGGAAGGTGTTGGCGAGGGTCACCCCCGCCTTCTTGCCGGGGTACCTGTCGAGCACCTTCTTGACCGCCTTGACGATCACCTCGATCGAGGTCACGGCGCCGGTCAGCTTGAACAGCTTGGGCACCTCCGGATCGCTCTCGGCCATGATCCAGTCGATGATCTTGGAGGTCAGGTTGGCCGACTGCGAGACGATGGCGCCCTCGGTGCCGTCGCCGCCCTGCGGGCAGCTCAGGCTGAACTCGATCGCCATGGCGCCGGCCGCCTCGAGCTTCTTGCTGTTGCCCTGCCAGCCCTTGCGGTCGCTCTCGTCCTGGCCGGTGAGCGGTCCGCCCGTCGACGCCGCGATCAGCCGGTCCGGGTACTCGCGCCGCAGCTTCTCGATCTCGCGGCAGACGCGATCGAGCGAGTGGTCCGAGACATTGTCGCAGTTGCCAAAGGTGAGGGGGTCGAAGACGTGCATGTAGGCGGCCGGGATGTGGATCGGCACGCCGTCGAAGGCGGTCTTCATGATACCGCCGGCCCAGCCGGCGTCTAACGCCCTCTTCATCTGGTCGTAACCGTCGGTCGGCGGCGCGGCCGACAGCAGAAACGGCGAGATCAGCTTGCGGCCGAAGAAATCGGCGTCGAGCGGCACCGGCAGCTCGCTGTAGCCCGCCACCCGGTGCGTGCTCTTGCGCGGCGGGTCGAACCTGGGCACCGCCTGCTGCTCGATCCAGGCGTCGATCTGCAGCGCCGCGTTTTTGCCGGTGGCCACCGACTCGACCACGGTCGACGGGCCATAGGCCGCATCGCCGGCTCCAAACACCCCGGCCGAGCCGTCGACCTTGAGCTCGGGCCGGTTTCCGATGGCGATGATCACCTGCTCGCAGCCGCCGAGCGCCTGCTCGGTGCCTGCCACGGCCGTCACCTTGGACGGGTGGAACTGCTCGCCCGCGGGCAGCGCCACCCGCTGCAGCCTGAGGCCGGTCACCTTGCCGCCGCTGGCGACGATGGCGTTGACCTTGCTGCGGGTGACCACGTTGAGCGGGTACTCCTGCAGCAGCGCGCGCTCCTTGGGCGTGAGCGGCATCTCCCCAAAAGTCTCGAGGCAGATCAGCTCGACGCTGCGAGCGCCGTGCAGGTGCGCGCTCACCGCGGCGTCGATGGCGATGGCGCCGCCGCCGATCACCGCCACCCGGCCGCGCACCGCGTGCCGCTGGGGGTCTGCGAGATAGGCGTTGCCGGCCACGGCCAGGCTCTCGTTTTCGATGCCCAGCGCGATCGGCTGGTGCAGGCCGCCGGCGACCAGCACCGCGCTGTAGCCCTGCTTGAGCAGCACCGCCGGATCGCCGATGCGCTTCTCGAGATGCAGCTCGATCCGGCTGTGGCCGAGCAGCCAGTCGATATCGGTGCGCGTCACCTCGGGGTCGAGACGGTGGGGCGGCACCAGGCAGAGCGCGCCGCCCGGGCGCTTGTCGCGCTCGAAGATCTCGACGCCGTAGCCGAGCTGCGCCAGCGCAAAGGCGCCAGCCAGACCGGCCGGGCCAGCGCCCACCACCGCCACCCGCTTGCCGTTGGCCGGCGTCTCCCGGATCTTGGGCATGACGCCCAGCTCCTTGGCGCGCGCCACGATGGCGGCCTGCAGCTCCGGAATCTTGAGGTAGCCGTCGAACTTGCGGTGAGAGCAGGCGGCCTGGCAGAAGCTGTCCGGACAGACGCCGCCGCAGACGCCGCCCAGCGGGTTGTGCAGCATGATCAGCGCCGCCGAGCGCGCGATGTCCTCGCGCTGCATGCCCCTGGCCGCCATGATGAAGTCGGCCGGCGAACAGTCTGCCGGGCAACCGCGCTGGCACGGTTTTTCCTCGCAGTGCTCGCAGCGCTCGATCTCGCGCCTGAGCTGGGCATCGGTCAAAAAGAGCTCGCTGTGCTGGGTCAAGGTCTTCTCCCCGTCGTCAGAGGAATGTGGATCCGGCTGCGCGCCGGCGCGGCCGCGGCACGCTGGATGTTACTCAAAGCGGCGGCCGATCGCGAGCGAGAAGGGGGGTGCAGGGCGCAGCGAGACTATTGCTCGGCGCTCGGGTCGACCACGCGGCCGACGAAAAGGATGGCGCCGGTCGGAATGTCGCGGATGAGATAGATGAAGGGCCGGTCGAGCGCGATCTCGACGCCCTGCGGCATGCCGCTGCCGGCCATGATGACGGCGGTGGCTGCGGCCGATTCGGTGCCTGCCTCGTTGACCGCGACAAATGCCTTGTGGATCACATCGGCGATGAAGAGGAAATAGGGTTGTCCGTCCATGCCCGAGAAGTCGGCTTCGCGGTCGACAAAGGCGACCGGCATGCCGAGCGCGCTCAACAACTGTCTGAGCGAAAGGCTGTCCGAGGCGAATTTCCAGCGCGGCATCGAGAGGATGACCTCGCCGCTCTCCATGGAGTCGACGATGGCCCGCACGCCCTCGGCGTCGAGCGCCGCATCGAACGACTCGAACACATCGGGCAGCAGCACCAGCATCGAAAGCTCCTCGCCGTCGTAGGGCAGCTCGACCGCCGCGAAGGTGTCGGCGACGAGATATCTGAGCGAGGTGGTCTGGTGCATCATCGGCACCTGCACCACCTGGCCATCGAGCCGGGTAAAGTCAGCCTGGGTGGTGAGCTCGGTCGCGAACTTGGACTTCCAGGCCGCGTTGAAGTAGATGGCGTTGGACAGCACCAGCCGCGTCAGAATGGAAATCGAGCCGGGCGGAAGCAGGTCCGGGATGCGGCTCTCGGTCTGCTGCTCGACCCAGTCGTTGATGGCGAGGCGCGACTCGTCCGGTGCTCCGGCGAAGTCGAGCAGACGGAGGCCAGCGCCGTAGTTCTCGGCCAGCACGTCGAGAAAGGGAGGCAGGAACGCATAGCCCTGCTGGCCCCAGATTGCGTTGACGACGTTGAGCCGAAAACCCTGACCGTCCATGCCCTGAGCGCCCGTGCCGCGGCCGTTGAGCTCCAGGTCGAGCCAGTTGAAGGCCTGATGCAGCCGGTCTTGCCCCAACTCGAGGCTGAGCGCCTCGGTCATCTGTGTCTCGGTGGTGGTGCGGGCGCCGGCCCAGGTCATGGCCAGCGCGATCGAGATGCTGTAGGGCGAAAAAAACAGGTTGCCTTGGCTAAGGGTGCGCATCTGCTGGTAGAAATCAAACGCGAACCGGCTGTTGCCTGCGACCTGTCGTTCCAGATCGGCGGTCGCGACCTCGGGCGACAGGTTGCGCTGCTTGCTCGACCTGACCAGAGAACCAGGCCCGTCATCACCGACCTGATCGCTGACCACCGGCTGACAGCTCGTCGCCAGCACTGCGACCGCTGCCAACCAGGCAACCGGAAGCAACGATCTCTTTAGAATTGTGCGCCACATGATCGCTCTCTCCATAAATGGATGGTGAGTGAGATGCTCGACTTCAAGACACATGCCATCGCCTTGGCAGAGAAAAGCGAAAAGATCTCGGGCAACTGGAAAAGCTGCGCAATGGCGCATGGCGGTCGTCGGTCTCGGAATTCAACGGCAGCCGCAGAATTCTGCGTCGACCTGCCGCGGGTCCGGCACCGCACCCGCGCTGGCGGCGACCGCGATCGCAGCATTCGAGCGAGCGCCGGTCGTCACCGGTGGTTCCTCGCTTGACTCGTCGGACAGGCCAAGCCAAAACAAATTTTCTCCCAACCAGAGGTGCATCGTGATCCTCCCCCGCCTGGCCTTGATCCTGTCCGCTGCTGTTGGGCTGATGACCGGCTGTGCTCTGGCCGGAGATGACACGCCCTCGGGCGGCACGCCCGCGGTCAAGCCGCAGGCCGCGCCGCCGGCCCTGCCCGCGGTCAAGCGCGCCGACCTGCCCAGGCTCGAGCGCGCCGACTTCAACCGGCTGGCCGCGCTGGAGAACGTGCCGTTGTTCTGGGTGCAGGGCGACCTGGTGCCGGCCAACCTGGTGCGCACCGGCCTCCACCGCGAGACCGACAGCAATCCGTACCTCACGGACGGCGCCTTCACGCCCGCCTTCGACGAGCTGTACGCGCGGCTGGTCGACCGCCGGCGGCTCGAGGCGGTGCAGCGCGAGCTGGACTTCGGCTGGCCCACCGCCATCGTCACCGACCTGCGGCAGGCGCCCGAGGCCGACCGCAAGCTGGTGCAGCACCTCGCGCGCGCCGCCGACTACATCGAGGAGATCTACGCGCAGCAGGCGGGGACGGCCGCGGTCAAGACGATGCCCGTCGACGCCCCCAGCCGCATGCTGTTGCACCGCAACCAGGGCTACTGGTGCGAGGCGCCGACGACCAAGGGCGACCCGTTCTGCAATGCCTCGCTGACCTATCCCAAGCGCCGCTCTGACGCCTATCCGGCCGACCTCGAGCAGGACGACAAGCTGTGCGAGGAGCTGCGCACCGCCAGCGACAGCACGAAGCTGCTCGACCCGTTCGCGGTGGTGCGCAAGAAGGACGGCAAGTGGGCGGCCGTGTCCTACCTCGACGTCTACGGCGTCAAGATGCGCGCCATCGCCGGCGAGCTGCGGCTGGCGGCGCAGGCGCTGGCCGACGACGAGGTGGCGTTCAAGAAGTACCTGGAGGCCGCGGCCAAGGGCTTCGAGACCAACCAGTGGGACGCCGCCGACGAGGCCTGGGTGGCGATGAACAGCCAGAACAGCAAGTGGTACCTGCGCGTCGCGCCCGACGAGGTCTACTTCGACCCCTGCAACAGCAAGGCCGGCTTTCACGTCTCGTTCGCCCGCATCAACACCTCGCTGCTGCAATGGACGCAGAAGATCACACCGCTGCGCAACGAGATGGAGAAGGCGCTGGCCGGCCTGGTCGGCAAGCCCTACGCCGCGCGCAAGGTCAGCTTCAACCTGCCCGACTTCATCGACATCGTGCTCAACGCCGGCGACGCGCGCAACGCCTTCGGCGCCACCATCGGCCAGTCGCTGCCCAACTGGGGGCCGGTGGCCGAGCGCGGGGCCGGCCGCACGGTGGTGATGATGAACCTGTACGACAACCCCGACTCGCGCGCTTTCGCCGAGAAGAAGGCGGCGCTGATGCTGCACCCCGACGACGTCAAGAATCTGCAGCCCGGCATCTCCGAGTACCTGGGCACGCTGCTGCACGAGGCGACCCACAACTTGGGGCCGCACAGCGACTACCAGATCAACGGCCAGCCGATCCGCGTCGTTCTCGGAGGCCTCAACGCGACCATCATGGAGGAGCTCAAGGCGCAGACCGGCGC
>JAFGSX010000554.1 GCA_016934455.1 Deltaproteobacteria bacterium | reverse complement strand
GCGGAGCCGATGCGTCCGCAGAACGCGATAAGATCCGCCAGGTCGGCGGTGCGGATCGAGCGCCGATCGTTGTCGCCGTAGACGACCGCGATGACGCGGCCGGCGGTCAGGATCGGGTAGAGCAGGCCGGAGCGCGGGCGACGCGTCCCGAGCGCCTTGAACATCGCTTCGTGCACCGAGTTGCGCGCGATCTGGCCCAGATAGAGCGCGCACGACTCGATCACCGTGCGCAACGCCGAGGCCTCCGCGAGCGACAGCGTCACGCCTTTGAACTGCTCGCGCGTGACGCCTGTGCCCAGCGCGTCCCAGCCCACGGCGCGGCCGGAGTTGATGCCAAAAAAGGCGACGGTGTCGAGAAACGCATGGGCGTAGGCGAGCGAGACGCCGACGACGCTGTCGCGATCGCTGGCCGCGGCCAGCCGCGCCAGCGCCTCGGTCAGATCCCACTGCACCCGATCCGCGCTCGGCCGTGCCGCGCCCGTCACCGCGGGAGCCGGCGGTAGATCCGACGGCGGTGCAGGCGTCGGAGCCGGCTCGCTGGCCACGGCGACCGGCCCGCGGCTCTCGAGCGAGCGCTCGAGCGCGGCCAGGCGGCCGTTGAGCGGCAGGCCATAGAAATGGGAAAGCGCGCGCGCGATCCGGTACTCGGTGGCCAGATGCGGCACCAGCCGCCGGCTGACCATGGCGCCGATCTCCTCGAGTAGCGCCAGATCCGGCGGCGCCGGGACCAGCACGTGGAGATCGGTTCCGTCGAGAAGAAACGGGAAGACCTGGCAGCGCTCGGCCACCCGGCTGGGGATCGTCTTGAGCGCCTGCAGATCGACTTTGACCAGAGCGCGAAAATCGGCCGGCTGCAGATCATAGGCCCGCGCCATCAGATCGGTGAGCCGCGCCTCGTCGATCAGACCGGACTCGAGCAGGGTGGTGTCGAGCCGCTCGCCCTTGGCCGCGCTGAGACGCCTCGCCTCGTCCAACCGATCGGCCGGGATGCCACCCTTCTCGACCAGCAATTTCCCGAGCGCAGCTTCCATGCGATCCGTGCGGCGATCCCGACGTGGCGAGCGCCCGCAGTTGCGACCAGAACAGCCGCGCTGGCACGCTACCAGACAAAGTTTTTCGGTGTCAATTTGGGGCACCGAAAGAACCACCGTGACCGCCCGGCGATCGCCACGCAGAGTTTGGCGCTCGCCGGACCCCATGTTATGGTGACCCAAGCCTGGTGGCCGGTGAGAGAGTGCCGATGAATCCACGACGAATTCTCATCGCCGAGCCCGATTCCGAGATGGCGATGCAGCAGGCGGCGATCCTCCAGGAGGAGCAATTCGCCGTCGTGCTCGCGCCCACCGGCGACCTGATCGCGGAGATCGAACGACTGCGGCCGGATCTGTTGCTGCTGCGGCACGAGCGCGAAGGCCAGAGCGGCTTTGCCCTGATCTCGCGCATCCGCCGGCAGACCTCGATCAAGGGCACGCGCATCGTTCTCACCACCAGCGATGCGACCCCGGACGCCATCGATAAACACCGATCGCAGCCGCAGGCCGCGGACGCCTACCTGTTCCTGCCGCTGGCGCGACAGGAGCTGATCGACACCGTACGGCGCCTGACCGAGAACCTCGAGGCGCCGGCCGAGCCGCCGCCCGGCGAGGCCGCGGGGGCCTTCGGATCGGCCGACCTGTCGTCGCTGGCCGATTCGATTCCGGTGCCCGCGCCGCGCGGCGGCGGCGCCGCCCTCGGCCAGGAGGATCTGCAGTTCATCGAGGATGTCTTCTCGACGCTGCAGACCGAGGAGCCCAGCCCCCCCGCCAACGAGAGCATCCCATTGCCCGGCACGCCGGTCTCCTCCGCCCCGGGTGCGATGGCCGGCCCCGACGAGAAGCTGGCTTTTTTGCGCCGCGAGCTAAAGGAACGCGAGCGCGACCTGCGGCGTCTATCGCAGCTCTGGAAGGTCAAGGAGCAGGAGATCGCGGCCGCCGAGGCGCGCATCCAGGCCAAGGACATCGAGGTCGAGGGATACCTGCTGCGCATCCGCGAACTCGGCCGCGAGCTAGACGACACGCGCGCGGCGCTGACCGCCAAGGAGCGGGAGCTCGGCGAGTCGATCGATCACCTGGTCGAGGAGCGGGTGGTCCTCGAAAAGGATCTGATCGAGGTCGTCGCCGGCAAGGAAAAGGAGATCCACGGCCTCAAGTGCGAGAAGCGCGATCTGGTCGCCAAGGCCGACGCCGAGCGCCGCGACCTGGTGGCGCGCATCTACGAGTGGGAGGCGAGCTACAAGACCCAGGCCGGCGAGCTGGAGATCGCGCGCCACTTCTGGGGTCTGACCCGCGCCGAGCTCCAGCTCGAGCTGCTCGAGGTCGGCCGAGCGCTGCGGCTGGCCGAGGAGCTGGTAGCCGAGCGCGAGCGGCGCATCGTTCACGGCGACGCGGCGCGCGAGGTGCTGCGCGGCGAGCTGGCGGACGAGCGCGACCTGCTGGTGGACGTGATCGCCCGCCGCGATCGCGAGATCCTATCGCTCCGATCCCACCTGGCCGAGGCCCGCGCTCACGGTCACAGCCAGCAGGCCGAAGACAACGAGCTCGCGCTGGCGACCGAGATCGAGCTGCAGCAGATCAAGCGCAGCCTCGAGGCGCTCGGCCGCAAGGCGCGCACCGACGTTCGCGCCGATGCCGCCGCCCTGATCGCGCGCGACCTCGAGATCGAGTCGCTGCGCTGCCACCTCGGCCAGCGCCGCCTGGAGCAGGCGGATCTGGAGCGCCTGCACCAGCGCGAGATGGCGGCCGCCGAGGAGCTGGTGTCCGAGCTCGAGCGCGATCTCGACCGCACCACGTCGTATCTCAACGCGACGCAGGATCGCGCGCTGAACGTCGAGCGCGACCTGACCCACGAGATCGAGCGGCTCACAGAGGCCAAGAACGAGCTGACCGAGCGACTGGCCGAACAGGAGTTCCGGGCCGGCGAGCTGGGCAACGCGCTCGAGGAGACCCGGCGCGAGAAGGACGAGCTGGCGGACCTGCGCGCGGCAGAGGTGGCCGAGCGCGACGATCGAATCAACGTGCTCGAGGACAACATCCGCGAGCTGTCCGATTCCCTGACCGAGCGCGACGACCAGATCAACGAGCTCACCCTAAACGTGGCCCAGCTCGAGGGCACGCTGCGCGACCGCGACCAGCGCATCAACGCCCTCGACAACGAGGTGACCCAGCGCGAGGGCATCATCGGCGCGCTGCGCGGCGAGCTCGAGCAACGCGGCAACACCATCCGCGCGCACGAGGCCGACATCGAGCGCCTGCGCTCGCGCGTCGACGACCGCGAACGGCGCGTGACCGAGCTCGACGCCGAGCTCGAGCAACGCGCCAGCGCCATCGCCGACCTCGAGGCCACGGTAGCCGCCCGCGATTCACAGGTGGCCCACCTGCAGGAGACGCTGGCCGCGCGCGACGCCGCGGTGCGCGAGCAGCAGCAGACCATCGCCGAGAAGAGCCAGTCGATCTTCGATCTCGACCAGCAGCTCGGCGCCCGCAACCGGGAGTTGACCGAACGCGATGAGCACAATGCCTTTCTCGGGTCGCAGCTCGAGCAGACCGAGCAGCGGCTGGGCGAGGTCACCACCGCGTTCCAGCAGATCAACGGCGAGCTGCTGCAGACCCGGTCCGCGCTCGACGAGAACCGGGCGCTCACCGAGTCCCTCAACACCCAGCTCGAGGGGGCGCGCAGCGAGATCAATCGCCTCAACGAGCGCGTCGGCCATCTCGATGGTCAGCTCGGACACGCCCAGCAGCGCATCGCCGAACAGGAGCACGCGCTGACCGACGGCGAGGGTCAGCGCCAGGCGATCGAGGACGAACTGGCGCGCGCCACGCGCCACGGCAACGAGCTCGAATCGCTGCTGGCCAGCACCGAGCAACAGCTCGCCGCCGCCAACGAGCAGTGCCAGGCTCTCGACGCCGGTGTCAACGAGCGCGACCAGCGCCTGGGCGCCGCCGAGGAGCGCATCAGCGAGCTCGACCAGAAGCTGGCCGAGGGCGAAAACGACCTCGAGCGCGCCCAGGCCGAGATCCAGGCGCTGCAGGACCGTTACGAAGAGCTGCGCGCCCGCCACGACGAGCGCGGCAATGCCATCCGCGAGCTCGAGGAGCAACTCGCCAGGGAGCGAGAGGCGCGCGCCGCGGCCGAGCACCTCACGGTCGAGCGCGAGGGCCAGGTGGCCGCGCTGCAGCAGACGCAGAAACGCGCCGAGACCCGCATCACCGAGTACGAGAGCCGGATCGGCGTGCTGACCCAGGAGCTCAACGAGGCGCGCGAGACGGGCGAGGAGGCCAGACGCGCCATCGGCGAGCGCGACCACTGGCTGGAGCAGCGCGAGCACCGTATCGACGAGCTGCAGAAGGAGATGCAGGACCGCGAGCAGACGCAGGCCGAGCTGCTCGAGCGCCAGGCCGCCGCCGCCGCCCAGACCGACGAGGCCAACCAGAAGCTGGCCGAGGCCGAGCAGGAGAACGCCAATGCGCGGACCGCGATCGCCCGCCTCAGGGCGGCCTTCGACGAGCAGAAGAGCGCGCTCAAGGCGCTGGCGGCCGAGCGCGACGATCTGCGAACCAAGGCCGTCGACCTGGAACAGAAGCTCACCGAGGCGCTGTCGCGGATCGAGACCACGGACATGGCGCTGCGGGTCGAGCGCGAGGCGACCCAGCGCGGCAGCGACGAGATGGAGCAGGCGACCCGAACTATCGCCGAGCTGACGCAGCGCCAGCAGACCGCCGAGGCGCGGGTCGGCGACATCGCCAGCCACCGACAGACGCTCGAGAACGAGCTGCGGGAGATGCGCGGCAAGCTCGATCACGCCGAGATCGAGCTCAAGGAGGCGCGCCAGCGCAACGCCTCCGAGGTGCACGCGCGCAGCGGGCTCGAGCAACGGGCGGCCGAGGCCGAACGGCAGCTTCAGACGCAAAAAAAACTGTTCGGCGACCTGGAGTCGCGGGCCAAGCAGCTCGAGCGCGATCTCGGCGAACAGAGGGCGATCGCAGATCAGGTGCGCGCCCAGGCCAAATCTCAGGCGCAGGCCAACGAGCAGGGGCTGCAGGCCGAGCTCAGGCGGCGCGAGCAGGCGGTGCGCGACACCCAGGCCAAGCTCGAGCTGGCGACCAGCGAACGCGATCAGTTCAAGAAGATCGCGCTCAAGCGCGAGCAATCGCTGCAGGCGCGCATCAAGGAGCTCGAGACCGGGCAGTCGGGATCGACCGAGATGGCCGCCCAGGTCGAGAAATACAAGGCCCTCTACCACAAGGCGGTGGCCGACAAGGATGCGCTGCGAGCCGACGCCATGGCCAAGCTCAAGAAAGCTCAGGAGCGGTTGCAGGCGATGGGTAGGGTGCTGGCCGAGCACCGGCTGCCGATTCCGAACCCCAGCCCCAAGCCCGAGGATCAGGCGACGGCACCGTCGGCGCGGCCGCCGGCGCCCAAACCGCCATCGCCCCAGGCCACTACCGTCGACTCTCCGTTCGCGGGTCCGGTGCACACCATGCCCGATCCCTCGTTCGAGCCCGAGGGCGGAACCCAGGTCGACGTCTCGGTGCCGCCGCAGTTCAAGCAGGGCAACTGAGCGAACACCGCCGTGACCCAACCGGCGCCACGAAGTCGGGACATCCAGCGCAACGCGGCCGAGCTGCTGCGCCACCTCGGCACAGCACTGACGTCGTCGCTCGACCTCGATCACGTGCTGCAGGCGATCATGGCCCAGATCGCCGAGCTGTTCGAGCCGCAGGACTGGTCGCTGCTGATCGTCGACCAGGACCGGTCCGAGCTCTATTTCGCGATCGCGGTCGGCACCGCCGGAGCCCGGCTCAAGGACGTGCGCCTCAAGCTGGGCGAGGGTATCGCCGGCTGGGTCGCCGAGAGCGGCGAGATGCTGATCACCGACGACGCCTACCGGGACCCGCGGTTCGCCGCCTGGGTCGACCGCCAGAGCGGCTTTGTGACGATGTCCATAGTCTGCGTGCCGCTGCGCAGCCGAGGGCGCACGCTCGGCGTGATCGAGCTGCTCAACGTGGCGCCCGATCGGCGCGACCAATCGCATCTGGCGCTGCTGCAGTCGCTCTCGGACTTCGCCGCGATCGCGATCGAGAACGCTCAGCACCTGCAGCGGATCGAGCAGTTGACCATCGTCGACGACTGCACCGGCCTCTTCAACTCGCGCCACATGTACGCCGTGCTCGACGAGGAGCTGCGCCGCGCCCTGCGCTACCAGCTACCGCTGGCGCTGCTCTTTCTCGACCTCGACCATTTCAAGCTGGTCAACGACCACCACGATCACCTGGTGGGCTCGCGCCTGCTGCGCGAGGTCGGTCACCTCCTGCGCCACGGTCTGCGCGACGTCGATACCGCGTTTCGCTACGGCGGCGACGAGTTC
>JAFGSX010000553.1 GCA_016934455.1 Deltaproteobacteria bacterium | reverse complement strand
CGCAGGTCGGCAACGCGGGCAGCTACGTGGTCATCCTGGTGAGCACCGCCGAACAGCAAGGCACGCTATATGGATACGGCCCCAACGCGCCCAAGTCGCGCCGCACCGAATCTCCGGATCCGTTGCCGCCGCCCCGGCCTGGCCCCGACCCTTCACCCAAGATAAATGTCGGCGACACCCGCTCGTTCGTGGTCGACAACGGCAGCCGGCTGGTCACCATCCAGGCGGCCGCCACCGCCGTCACCAGCCACTTCGTGCTGTGGGAGGATCTCACCACGCCCAACGAGATCGGATCCGTCGACCGGGCCCTGGTCGACCAGGTGCTGGCCGATCTGGCGAGCGTGGTGGTGCCGCGCGAGGAGCAGCTTTTCGGAGCCGTCTCGGACGTCGACGCCGACGGCCGCATCGGGGTGGTGCTGTCCTACACGGTCAACCAGTACGGCGCCCGCGCCTACGTAAACTGGTGCGACATCATCGACGACGCTGGCTGCGGCCTGGCCGGCAACGGCGGCGAGTTCGTCTACCTGGCCATCCCCGATCCCGCCGACCACGCCTCGTCGGTCAACGGCATCGTCGAGACCGTGGCCCACGAGCTGAGCCACCTGATCTACGCCTACCACAAGCTGGCGCTGGCCGGCGCCGCAGGCGGCGAGAACATCTACGTCACCGAGGGCATGTCCGCGCTGGCCCAGGACCTCACCGGCTACAACAACGGCAACCAGTACGTGTGGGCAGCGGCGATCGCGACCTACGACCAGACCCAGCAGCAATCGACGCAGCAGCTCAGCATCAACGATCTGCTGCGCGGCACCTCGTACTACTCGCGGGAACGCGACGGAGCGCTGCGCGGCGGCAGCTACCTGCTGCTGCGCTACCTGTTCGAGCAGCAGGGCGGCATGGCGATCAGCGCGCGCGGCGTCTACAGCGATCTGGGAGGCATCGACTGGCTGCACCGCTGGCACGATAGCCCGGACCAGGGCGTGGCTGCGGTAGAGAGAACGACCGGTCGCGACATCCGGGACGTCGCTCTGGACTGGTATACCGCGATCGTGGTCAGCGGCCGCGGTCTCAACGACGACCCGGCCTTCAACTTCAGGGCGCGCACCATGGACCCGATCACCGGTTACTATTTTGGCGTCGACACCTTTGCCACGATCCACGGCTGGCTCCACCTGCAGGGGCCGCCCATCGTCGACTACGACCTGTGCGACGGCGAGATCCGCGCCGGCGGGGTCGAGTACCTGCGGCTGGTCACCGACCCGGGCGAGATCTGGATCCCGGTCGACCCACAGGCCCTGCCCCGCGCCCGGCTGTTCCGGATCGAGTGAGCTCCGAGAAACCGCCTCGCGGGCCGTTTGCCAGCGCGCGGCATAGTCTCGCGAGCTGACAGGTCATATGCCTTGGCAAGTGCTGATCTCGATGGTAGGGGTCGATGGATAACTGGCTACCAACTCGATGGAGGACACTCATGCAGCGGCGCGAGTTTCTGCCGATATCCTTGCTGGCCCTGGTCCTCTGTCAGGCCTGTGAGCCGGACGAAGAGAAAGTGTGCCCGGCCGGATCGATCGGCTGCCCGTGCCGCGACGACGGTACCTGCGATCCCAGGGCCGATGGTTCGCCAGCCACCTGCATCGCCAACACCTGCCGGGATTGCGAGCCGGGGCGAGAGGGCTGCCGCTGCCTGGACGGCGCCTCCTGCCTGCCGGCGTTGACCTGCGACGACCTCGGCCTCTGTGCCTACCCCGCCGGCGCGGCCAGACCTCCCGCCGACCCGTTGTGCTACACCCCGTGCTCGGACGGGCTCACGCTCGAGGACGGCACCTACGTGCCCTGCCAGGCGGACGGTCTGATGGCGGGTTGCGTGGGGGGCCGGGTCTGTGTCAGCGGCAATTGCGTGACCCCGGGCGCGTTGCCCCCGACCTGCCGGTCCGAAGTCGGTTGCCCCGATTTCCAGACCTGCATCGGCGGCACCTGCTACTCGGACTGCGCGGTCGACTCCGACTGCGCCAGCGGCTCCTCCTGCTATCGCCACGTCTGCCGCGCCCAATGCACCACCGCCGCTGCGAGCTGCAAGGAAGGCCACTTCTGCCTGACCCTGGACGGCGCCAGCGGCTATTGCATGCCGCTGTCCACCCCCACCGGATTGCCGCAGACCGAGGTCGCGGGCACCTTTTCGGTCAACCGCACCAGCTTGAGCTTTTCCAACGTCCGCATCGCCGACAACCTGGTCATCGTCAACCAGGGCCCGGCCAACGAGGAGTTCACGGTGCGCAAGGTGGAGCACCGCGAATTCTCGGACCAGGGATTCACGGTCATCACCGAAAACCCGCTGCACTGGCTGACGCTGGGCGAGCCCGGCGATCTGCAGACGGTGCAGCAGGTTGCGCTGCGCATCGACGGCAACGGCGGCACGGCGACCATCGGAGTTGGCAACGCCTACAACTCGACCCTGGAGCGCTGGGAAGGGGTCCTCGAGGTATCGAGCGCTAGCCTCGGCCGGCGCCTGATCGAGCTCAGCTACCTGGGCACGCCCCAGGGGCAGTGGGCCGGCCGCATGGTGCACTTTGCCAGCTTTCCCGACGACGGCCTCGAGGCCTGGGTCGCCAACAAGACCGACCCGGCCGTGCTGCGGAACGTCGGCAATGCCTTCATCCACCGCTGGGCGACCTTCAAGGCCGGCGGCATCTCGTACCAAGAGCTGAAGGCGGTCATCGACGCCACCATCCACGAGACCTGGAAATGGCCGCTGATGGACGAGTACTGCCCGAGCTCGGACAAGGCCTGCTATCCCTACGACAACCCGCAAGGCTATGCGGTCTACTCCGACCCGTTGACCCAGTATCCGATCCCGGGCGCCGCCAACGAGCTGCCGATCGCGTTGAACCTGCGCGAGGATCCCGGCGCCCATGATCCCGCCGTGCTCTCGGGCAAGATCGTCAGCAGCATGGCCCTGCAGTATGCCGGCCAGCCCGCGGTGCGCGTGCGCTTCGAGCGGGATCCGGCGACCTGCTCGGCCAACGCGGCCGGCGTCGTCATCTGCGAGATCGCGGAGCTCGCCGCCGACATCTTCGTCGGGGGGCGCTATCTCACCACTTCCAGCGACTTCGCCTGCTCCCGCGCCGCTACCGGCACCTTCGCGCTCAACCGCACGCCGTGGCTCTTGCCCGGGTTCAAGCAGGGCACCGAGGTCGATTCGAGCGGCCTGCGCTACCGCTACGAATGCCGCGACAAGCTGTTGCCGTTTGGCGACACCGCCGTCGATCTCAACCAGAGCTTTGCCACCTCCAATCCGATACCGGACGGCCGCACGCGCAAGCGCAAGCTCGAGGTGATCGACGGCGCCTACATCGACGCCCGCGACATCGTGCTCATCTTCCGCGAGAGCTTCGAGTCGTTTCTCGGAGACTCCGACAACGCCGGCTTCTCCTCCTACGGGCTGATGATCCTCGAGCGCGCCGTGGCCCAGCTCGACGACGAGGCCTATACCGGCGCGGCGCCCGTGGACAACCGCCCTCCGCCGCAGAACGTGCTCGCGGTCGGCTGCTCGGCGACGCTGCTCGAGACCGTGCTCGGCACCCCCAACTTCCCGGACGGTGACGTCGGCCGGATCAACGAGCTCGCCGGTGCGATCGTCGACGGCAAGGTGCCCGGCACCGCCCCGATCTGGATCCAGCCGACCGACACGGTCAAGGTGCACTACTTCTGCGAGGACACCGGGCTGTTCGACGCCGGCGACCTCGACGACGGCACCGGCGCGGTGACGCGCGTGGCCTGCCCCGGCGCGAGCCGGGTGCGGTATTTCACGGTCAACGACCTCGATGACGCGGCGATCGCCGGCCTCCCGTGCCAGAAATCATATGCGGTCGCGAACGACGGCACCGTGACCAAGGGCACCTGCCAGGAGATCCTGAATAGCTGGGAGCGGAACGGAACCCACGGCATCCTCCTCGATCCGGTCTGGCGGTGCGCCAGCGACAGCGAGGCCTACTGTTCCGCCAACCGCGACGATCTGCGCGACGGCAAGCACTTTTTCCTGCCGCAGGAGACCGACGCCGTGTTCGTGCCGCTGCGCGCCGAGGTGGAGACCGCCTTCCGCTACAAGACGCGCTTCAGGAACCGCCAGGGCAAGAGCGTCGGCTTTGCGCCGCAGCTCTGCGTACCCGACTCCGACGCCGTACCGTACTGCTACGACCCGGAGTCGATCGAGCTGGTGCGCGACCGCGTCGATTGCGCCATCGCGGTCTACACCGACCACCTCGTCGATCTGACCCCCGCCAACAAGATCGCCCTGCAGCAGTACCTGGTCGCCAACTTCGCCTTCGAACAGGAGATCGACGCCCAGAACCAGGTCATCGTCCACGACGGCTTCGAACGCCTCAATGCCGAGCTTCTGATCATGATGGGAGACGAGGCCTACACCGCGGCCTTCGCCTCGCGCTTCGACCTCGCCGGATCGGCGATGCTCTCCTTCGAAGGCTCGCTCTTCGAACCAGGCGGCATCAACCTCTCGGGCGGCGCCGGCTACGAGATGTACAACCTCTACCTGGCGGTGCAGTACTACCAGGCCGCCCTCGACCGTTTTTACTCGCTGAGCCCTCTGCTCTGGGACTCGATCGACGCCCTCGGCCCGGACGACGGATACATCGACAAGGACACCGTGGTCACCTATTTCGACCGTCTGATCCGCGCCTCGAGCCAGAAGGCGCGCGCCTGGAGCGAGGTGGCCAAACGCTACCAGAGCTTCAACCGGCCGGACCTGGCCCGGCTGGTGGTCGAGCGCGCCTATACCAGCGCCTACCTGGAGTCGGTGGTGCTGTCGCGCATCATGCTCAAGCTCGAGGCCATCGTCCTGCCCGAGGACCGGCCGCAGCTAGTGCAGCGAGTGGAGCTGGCGCAGCTCACCTACCGCGCGGCGCTGCTGGCCATGCGCGACGGTTACGCCGCCATCACCGACAACCCCACCCTCTTCGGTTTTATGCCGGACTACATCCCCTTTCCCGCACTCGACGACGGGGACGTCAATGCCTTCGAGAAGATCCTCGACTCCGCGGCCGCGAAGCTGGCGGTGGCGGCGGACAAGGAGGAGCGGGCCCTCGAGAGCAGCCGCTCCTACGAGACCGACGCGGCGGTGTTCCAGAGCGAGCTGGTCAGCATCCGCAACAACTACGAAAACCGTCTCGCCGAGATCTGCGGCACCTTCACCGGCGACGACGGCCGCGTCTACCCGGCGATCCCGAAGTACGCCTACCTGAATGAGCAGGTCGCGCTCATCGGCAATCCCTGCGGCTTCGTGGGCAACGGCGAGCTGCACCAAGCGATGGGTGATACCGAGGTCGCCGGGCTGGAGCTGAAGGGCGTCGTGCAGAGCTACCAGAACATCCTGGACGAGATCGAGATCGAACGGCAGCGGGTCTCGGCCCAGTGCAATGCGATCTACGCCCTCGCCGACTACCGGATGGTCATCGGCGGGACGATCCTCGGGCTCGAGGAGACGATCCGCTACACCCAGCTCACCGTCAACACCGCCAAGCGCATCTTCGACCTGACCGAGAAGATGGCCCAGTCGAAGAAGTGCATCGTCATCGCCGGCACCGCGGCCGGATCCGATTGCCCGCTGGCGGTCGTCGCCGCGGCCGAAGTTGGCGTCGCCGGAGCCATTCTCGAGGGCATCGCGATGGCCGCCGACGTCGCCATCGCCGCGATGGAGTCGACCATCAATGGGTTGGAGCTGGCCCAGACCTACTGGGAGACGACCCACGAGTGCGACTATGCGCGGATCGACTCGAACGCGACCGTGAAGACGCTGGCGCTGGGCCTCAAGAGCGCCGAGCTCGAGGCGGTCAAGCAGGCCTATCTGGTCAAGCAGGCGATGGCGGTGGTGACCAGCTTGCGCAACGAGGCCACGCGGGTCCTGGCCGAGCAACAGGAGACGGAGCAGCTCACCATCAACATCGAGGCCGCGCGCAACGACCCGAACGTGCGCATTTACAAGAACGACGCCATCCTCGCCGCCGACCGGACGTTCAACGCCGCGCTGCGCGAAGCGTACCGCGCCACCAAGGTCTACGAGTACTACACCAGCCAATGCTACGCCCACCTGGGCGACCTCTTCCTGGTGCGCATGATCGCCTACGGCGACTGGAGCCTCGAGGCGTACCTCGCCGCCCTCGCCGACGCCTTCTACGAGTTCGAGGAGCAGTACGGCAATCCGGATACCCGCGTGGCGGTGCT